>CALIZI010000033.1 GCA_938028705.1 uncultured Saprospiraceae bacterium
TCCGAACCTAACCCAAGTTGAATATGTAGCCCCAAAAAATCAGAGCGGGGAGAGTTGTCAGACGAATTCTTTTGCTAAAAGCGAAGATCTTATCAAATAATCGGTGCCTTCTAAAACAGCATTCGTCTGACAACTAAACCACCTAAAAAACTTGAGGGCTACATATTCAACTTGGGCTAATTGCTTCAATATCACTATTCAACAAAATTAAAAAATAGACTTTGATATGTCGATGGTATATCGGCATATCAAAGCCATTCAAATAGCCCTATTTGGATGGACATCCTAATCTGATTATTTTTTAGAATCTGACGTTTTCTCCATATTTTTTTTAATAATTTATCAATAAGTGAAACCTCAATTACTTGTTAATTAGGTTCATTTTTCATCAAATTAAATTTTATTTAATTATTAAAATATTGATTATCAATGCTATTAAATAATAATTTAAAATAATATTATTATTTTTTATTTTCTTAAAAAAAATAAATTAGACATGAAAAAACAGGCTCTTTTTTGAACCCTTCTTACTTACTGCCCGTAAACTCACTATACAACATTTAACATTTTAACAATAAGTCTTTGTAATGAACTTTGCGCTTTTCTTCATTCAAGACTTATTTATTCATCATCTTTTAATCTTTTTTATGAAAAAGAACTATACCCATTTGGGATTCATTACACAAATAAAAGAATCCATTAAAAATGAAAGTGCAAAGGCAATAAGCCTAAAACTTCCTCAATGGAGTAGCTTACTATTTTTTGCAATAGTCGTTTCCATGATGACACTTTTCATGGCGACTTCTACGACTTATCAAACACAAAATGATTGTGAAGACACTCAGATCTTGTTTGATACCGATTACGTAGAAACAGCAGCAACTATTTCATCAAAACATTTTAGCGAAACAGAAGGCTTAGTTTCTACAATAAAAATACCAAATACCACTGTCCGCATGGGCTTTTCTTTTTCAGGTATCTGGGATTTTTTAATCGCCAGATTTTCTACATGGACAACCGACAAGGAAGAAACACCAAGCTCCAAACAAAACCCTAAAAAACTGGCAAAAGCTCACCTTGAAGAGTTAGGACTCTGGGTAAAAGACGAGCAACTCAAATCATTAGCCAACAATACCGAATGTTCACCACTATCAATCGTCTCTTTGCAAGGTGTACCGGGTTTTCCGCAAATAAATCAGTTCAGCACTTGTACAACAAACGATACGGTGAGTTACCTGATTTATAATTCGGGAGGTTGTGCTATATCAAATGCAAATGTCACTCTGACATTTGATACAGGCTTACAATATGATGGATTTGTAAACAGCATGACTGCTGACGCAAGTATTAGTGAACTAAACGTAAGCAACCCTTTTGCACCGATATTTTTTGTTCCAAATTTGGACGCAGGAGGAGTCTTAATAGTTAATTTTGGCTTGACTGCCAATTGCAGCTTGGATGACGGCGCACAACAAGAACTAAATTTCGATGTCGCAGTTGACTATACTACAACACTTCAAGATGGTACTAATCTGGCTTGTGAAGTAGCAGAACAAGACATCGGCGAGTATAGTATAGGGGTCAGAATTCCGGTCTTGAACATTCGCAGTGTGAGCCCCACTACGCTCTCCATAAGCAGTTTTGATACAGATGCCTGTCAGACCATACAGGTCTCGCAGGATGGTATTGATGCGGAGTTGTCCGGTTTTAATTTGGATGTCAGTGCTTTGAATCTGACTTCAAATTTTGTCATCAGTTCCGTAGCGATTGATAATGTGGCGAATGTAATACCCGCAAGTGATTACACCTATACCAACTCCACAGTGAGCATCAGCATAGACGATACCTACTTCGATACGGTGGGGGACGGCGATCAATTTTTTGATACAGACGAGTTGATAAATGTCATCATTTGCTACCAAGTGATTGGCTGTGAGGCTGTCACAGAGTTTTTGGATTTCAGTGCTTATTTCAGTTGCAATGGCCTGCAGTGCTATGATGCTTCCGAGTCAGACGGTGCGATTATGACTGCCTTCTCATTTGACGCAACTCCACAGACTGCCAATACCGGACTGGTTCAGCAAGGTGTCTTCTGCGGCGACCCGCTGATATGGTCTACAGAAGTGACCAGTGCCAATACCGACCCTATAGAAGGTTTGTGGCAAGACCTTATCCTCAAATGGAATGCCTGCGAAGGCACTTCCGCACCGGTATCAGAAGTTTTGATAGGCGGCGTATCGGTTCCTGTGCTTATTTCGGGAGGCAATGCGGAGGTTGATTTGACGGCAAATACGACCGCTGTTCCGGGATTGACCGACGCAGATGCAGATGGATTTATAGATGATTTGCCGGGGGGTAGTGTATTGGAAATAAGTATCATACATGAGGTCACCTGTCAAGACCCCTCATTAGGATGTGTAGAAAATGCCTGCATGATAGAACAAATAGAAATCGACGGAAAAAGAAATTGCGGACAAGGCTTTCAGGACTTCACCGCCTTCGACCCCCCTGTTGAGTGGAACTACGGCGAGACCAGCTTTGATACCCATGAAGATGTAGCTTTCAACGCCGCTACCTTTGTCACAGAAGTACATAGCTCTGGGGCTTGTAACGAATGGAAGCCCTTTGACAATGGCTTCGAGCTCGATTATTCCTATGGATTTAATAATATAAGTAGCTGCGGTGGCTCTAACGTCTATGCAGAGGTACTGATATCAGGAACACTGGATGAGGTAGACCCGGATAATAATTCGAATACCGCAAACCTTTCTGTATCCGAGTGGTCACGATTGAGATTTGCTGCGGGTTCTGCAAGCTATAATGGCACAGCAGCCCCTGATGACTGGAGCTATGAGGTCATCAATGGTGATACCGTCGGTATCCGGGTACGTATAGAGTTGCCGGTTACAGAACCAGATCACACCTACTTCTTCAATCTGGAAAGCTCAGGTAGCTGTAGTCCACCTGATTGGCTGACTACTACTTGGCAGGTCGTCGAAGAGTGCGGAGGTTGTCCTACAGAGTGTAAAGTCGTCCGATCTTGCCATGAAAGCCTGACACATATCACCTGGAGCGATGCCGGTTGTGTCTGTATCTCCTGTGATTATCAGGTACAGATAGACACCTTATACCGATGCAACTATGGCTATACGGATAAGACCATGACCACTAAGGTGGATCCAGCCACCCTCCCACCAGAAGATCTAGCTAGATTCTTGCCGGGAGATACCATGTTCATACAGGCCTCCTCAGAGATTCTCAATATAGATCACTTTCGGGCATCCTCTGACCAAATGAGCTTAATTCTGCGTCATATGAGTTTCAGTATAAATGAGTTGGATGTTTCCAAAGGAGCATTGATAGACATTTACCAGCAGAAGGCTGGCAGCACGACCCTGACCCCACTGCGCTTTGATGTCATCAAAAACTATTATCCTGAGCAACTCAGTACCAATCAAGCCCGTGAAACTAATATTCACATACAAGAATTGGGTGATATATGGCAACAACCCCCATTGGACATTGTAGGCGACTGCCTGCCTGACATGCTCCCAGATGTGATCAATCCTTATTTTGCCTTCGATCAGGCCGTCTATGATGGCGACCGTATCCTGGATGGACAGCCCACCATCTACAGTAGCAATATTTCATTAAATGGTATTCTTTATGAAAATACAACCTCGAATCTTCAAGATAACAGAGATGATTGGTTCGGTGTGGTTATAAATTGGGGTGCAGCGCAGTGTGAGGCAGATGCCTGGGGAGAAGACTTGGTCTCGGACGGAGATGCCAATTATCAAGCCTGGCTGGATGAATATAATTTTGAAGCGGGCGATCGCGTCGTTTATCAGTTCAAGGTACCGATAGTAGCCGGTGGCTACCATAATGAGCCCGCTGTACAAGCATCACATCCTGATCAGTTTAATTCTAATCTACTCTTTCCATCTTTTAGCACTACCTATGTTGACCCAGTGACCTGTACAAAAGTCACGAGAGGCAGCTGCGACACGCAAATGCCTTACGAGTTCCATGTCCCGGGTCCGGTAGAGCATACCACAGAGGTAATTGTAGAGGACTGTGCGGTATCGGTAGAGCATAGCTTTACGCTATCCAATCCGGTACCTGAAGTACCCGCTGGTGTCACGCCGTGGTACGAGAACGAATACCGTCCTGCTTGGGGGGTAGAGTACCTGGAGCCCTTCTTCCCGAATAACTTAGTGTATCAGGGCGGCATGGTCATCGAGGACTACTTCGGCAATGAGACGCCAATCGGTGATCAGTGGATCAGTGATGAGTATGGCAACCTCACCTGTGTGGATGATGGTGCCGGTGGCATTTGCTGTGCAGCGACGGATAACACCGAGCTGACAGCCCTGCGGATCATAGACCAGGCTTTCTTAGACGGGCAGAATCCATGCTACCAATTTATAAGTTATTCTCAGCCGCTGATCAATCAGCCACTCGACCCTTTCCCACTGCTCAGTGTAGGGGGTACGAATGATTGCAACTTTAAGATAAAATACGACCTGACCCCGCTTTGTCCGGAAGACATGGAGCCTTCAGAGTTTGGTCTCACGGGCCAGTTCGCACATGTCTATGTGCCGGATTGGATAGATGGCGCCCATATTGCCCAGAACAATGGCTTAGGACAAAATCCTTTTTACCCTAATCCCGATCTCGCCTCATGGGTGACATCAGGACAGGCTCCAAACGAGCAATTGATTACAGGTTTTATCAATTGGAGAGGAAATCCGAACAACGTTAATTACTACTGGCCTTTCGGGCCGGATCCTGTGGTGTTTCCTTACCATGCGAGCCGTCAGGTGAGCAGTGATACGAACACAGTAGATGCTTTTGTGGATAACAGCCAAGGCTATCCGCCCTTAACCTGTAGCGTAAACCCCTTACTGCAAGTCGAGAACAATGCGGGCGTAGAAGAAACGACCTACGAGGTCTGTGCGAGTGGTGCGGGTGCGACACATGAGAATGTAGTGACAAGTGTGACAGTACCCTCACCGGTCAGTTTTGAAGGAGCAGTGTTGGGTGGCAGCAGCCTTAGCTTTACAGCGGTAGATTCGACAACCACGACAACGACCTATGCCATAAGCATACCTGACATTCCTGCGAATACCTGCGTGACCTTGACCATACAGACGGAATTGTTGTTCTGTCCTGTGGGTTTGGATGTAGATACACAGGTATGCGTAGAGACGGTATCTGGCTGTATTGACCCTGTGAAGGCAGCGATACTTGCGGCTCAGACGAGTGCCTGTTCGAGTACGAGTTGTTGTTATGAATATATCACCGAAGAGGCGGAGGTTCAGGCAGAATGGGATCCCAGTCCATTTGGTGAATACGACTTGTGTGGAGTATTTGACTTGGGTATTCGTATCAAGAACGTCAAACCTGCGACCCTTTTAGATATAGGAGCAGAGTGGTGGTTTCCTGCCGGACTTGACTTCGTCCCGGGGTCATGGCAGGTATGCTATCCCGGAGGTCCCACCAATTTCGGACCTTGTGTGACTATACCGGACCCAACCGGCAATGGATCTTTGAACAGTGCCTATGGTACTTATTTCGGTTATACAGATGATGCCATTTGGAGCAGCTATATCAATGCAAATGGTCTTCAAGGCATCGATGCCGTATTGGATAGCAATCAAGTCCAAATTCTCTTCCAGGCACAAACCGATTGTGACGAGTTTATCAGCGGAACAAGAATATGGACACAGGTATCGGGTGCCGACCCCTGCGGGAGTCGCGTAACTTCAATGTTTTCTCAATCGAATCCAATCATCATAAGAAATGCCAATCCTTCAGATTTTGCACAATTCTATGCCTTTGCCGACCCTGTAAATGCAACTTGTGGAACTATCTCTACGACAAACTTGAACTTTCTCAATGTGAGCCCCTCTGGTGCTTCACTAAATAGTCGTGTTTGTTTGGATTTGGAAACAGCCGCCTTCAACTATGTACCGGGGAGTACAGCATGGGTAAGTCCGGCTGGCTTTACCCCCATAAGTACTGAAACGGTCAATGGATCAATCACTACCATTTGTATGACGATACCCGATGGTATCGGACCAAATCAAGGCTTTCAGATTAGTTTGGATGTCAATGTTCCACAAGATATTAGTTGCGGTACGCAACTGATTACAACCAATGTGAGCAGTGTAATCGAAGACCAGGTTTGTGTAACGGATGGTAGTATATGTAATGTGAATGTATTAAATTCGGTGGATTCACAATTAGAAATTGAGTTTGAACCACCGATAGCTATTTCGGAAAGTCAGTTATATACCCAATGTAGCAACCCGGACGGTACAGTTCCGATTTGTTATGAACTTCTATTAGGCAATAACAGTGCAGATGATTATAATGCTAATTTCACCATAAATATAGTAAGAGATTTAGACATTAATGGGCAATTGGATAGCTATGACCCGGTCGTGGGTACAGCAATTGCTCCCGTTGTCATAGCAAGTGGAGGTTCGACCATTATTATGGCTTGTATTGATGTAGCAGCCGAACAAGCCTGTCCGGTCTTTCTTCAGGTAATACAAGACACTGACTGTGTCTGTGATACAAAAGAACTTTACTTCCCGACTTTACTGCCCGAAGTTGTGGTAGAACTTGGAGAGCAAGTCTCTATCTGCCCCGGAGAGTTGCTACCCATAGAGAGTTGTGAGGATTGGACCTATGCCTTATTACCTCCCGAAGGTGGTACATTGATAGATGATGGTACAACAGTAGATGTCACACTCAACGACGGCTTTGGTATCACCGACCCTGTCGTATTAACCGTCACTTCCCAACTGGGCGCATGTAGTGAAGAAACCTACGAAATAGAACTCTACGATTTGGCGGGCTTTGTATTTACTGACTTTGAACCCGTCAATGTCTGTTCAGATGCCTGTACGGCTTTAAACCTGAATATTCCATCTGAATATCAGGCAAATGCAACAATATCATGGTCACCAACAGACTACCTGGACGACCCCACAAGTTTAAGCCCTAATGTCTGTAATGCTACGGCTGATATCACTTACACAGTGACGGTAACAATCGGTAGCGGTGTCCAAACCTGCGATTTTGTAGCGGACTATCCGATAGTGGTAGGAGCCCCCGTTACGGTGTCTCTATTTGAAAGTGAACCATGTAACAACCCACTGGTCGCTCCTGCGGGCTTTACCAATTATATCTGGTATCTGGTCAATGCGGATGGCTCACAAACCACCGTCCAAGCTGGAAATTCTGATACATTTACTCCAACTCAACCCGGTGATTTCACTTTAGAATATTATAACATTGGCGATGCTTGTAGCCAATACGCTTCAGCCTTCATAGTTTGCTGTACAGATGAACCCGACAAAGACGGCGATGGCGTACCAGATACAATAGATTTAGACGATGACAATGATGGCATCTTAGATGTCGATGAAGACGCAGTCTTAGTCTGCAGCACCCCTGACCTCAGTGCTTTAGATGGCAGTGGAGCTGCCAATACAACCCTTGCGGGCGTAACGATAGGTGCAGGCGCGAGCATTACCTTGACCAACACCTTTAGCGGTAGTGCCTCTCAAGATGAAGACTTCATCAATAACAGCCAAACGACCGGAGTTATCGGTATCCGTCAAGGTGTCGCCAACTCCCCCGATGGTTCAGCTCAAATGACCAACACCTACACCTTTTCTCAGGAAGTATGTAATCTGACAATGGGGGTCTTTGATATAGACCGCACCGATATATTGGAGATTACCGCCTCCAATAATGGTACACCCGTTACCATGACCGTTTCCAATGTCGGTAATTTGATTGACCAGGTTAACGGCAACGGTACCACTACTATCATAGCAGACGAAGACGATAACATACAGTTTGCTGCCGGTGCCGACTATGCCTTCGATGTCAGTTTCGACCAATGTGTCGATGAGGTCGTCTTTGTATTCAACAGCGAATCAGGACTCAACAATCAAGGCGGCTCTTACTCTGTCACCTTCGGCGAAGGCTGCACCCAAAGCAGTATTGCCGCCGATACAGATGGCGATGGCGTGATAAACTCTCTAGATTTAGATTCTGATAATGATGGTATTCCGGATGCAGTAGAAGCCTGTGGTGATATTAGCTTAATTTTAGAAAGCTGTTCCTTAGACTTCAATGGCGATGGTGTTTATACCAATGTCAATGCCAATGGCTGTCCTGTAGATGGTGTATTGGCAAACCTCTGCGCCAATGCGCCCATAGATACAGACGGCGATGGTACACCCGATTTCCAGGACTTAGACAGCGACGGCGATGGTTGTGCCGATGCCATCGAAGCCAGTACCATTTTCAATCCATTGGTCAATACAGATGATTATACCGCTACGGCAGCCGATGTAGATGTTTGTGGTAATGTCTTGGAAGGTCTAGGTGTCACTTGTGATGTACCTGCCAGTACATCATGGATAGACACAGCAATAAACTTCTGTGGTTGCCCGATGGCAGGGGTAGACAAAGACAATGATGGCGTACCGGATTTTCTGGATGTAGATGACGATAATGATGGTATATTAGACGTAGATGAAGGCTTTGCAGAAACCTGTAGCACACCTGATTTAAGTGCTTTGGAAGGTGGACCCGCTGCCAATACGACGCTTGCAGGTGTCAATATCGGTGGTGCAACGGTTACACTAAACAACACCTTTACAGGTGCAGCCGGACAGGACGAAGACATCATCAATAATAGCCAAACGACAGGAGATTTGGGTATTCGCCAAGGCGTTCTCAATTCCCCTGACGCAACGGCGCAAATGATCAATACCTATACCTTCAGTCAGCCTGTCTGCAATTTCAGCATGACAGTATGGGATATAGATAGAACAGATTTATTAAATATTACGGCAAATAATGGCGGTACACCCGTTACAATGACCGTAACCAATCAAGGCGCCTTATTAGATTCCGTAACCGGTAGTGGTACCACTTCGGTTACTGCCGATGAAGACGATAACTTACAAGACCCCGGCGGTACAGATTATGGTTTTATCATCTCATTTGACCAATGTGTCGATGAGGTAGTCTATACCTTCAATAGTGAATCCGGTTTAAATAATAACGGTGGTTCTTACTCCGTCACCTTCAATGAAGGTTGCTCGGAAGCTACCGAAGTAGATACAGACGGTGACGGTATTCCTGACCACTTAGATTTAGATTCCGATAATGACGGAATCCCCGATGCCATCGAAGCCTGTGGCGATATTAGCATAGAATTAGAAAATTGTATGCTCGATAATAACGGTAATGCCTTCTATCCTGACTTGGACAATGACGGTTGCCCCGATGGTTTAGTGAGTTCAGCTTGCCCCGATGCACCCGTCGATACAGACGGTGACGGCATTCCCGATTTCCGTGATTTAGATAGTGATGGTGACGGATGCAGCGATGCCAACGAATCCGGATCCAATGCCAATGTCGGGGTCAATGACCCTGCGACGAGTTCGACAGATACCGGTTCGGCAGCTTATGATACCCCTGCCTCGGCAGTAGATATCTGCGGATTGGTAGAGGTGAATGGTACAGCTTTGTGTTATTCTCCATTGGATTCCAATTGGATAAATGATACAAAATTATGCGATTTTGATTTGGCATTAGCCAAAACATTAAGCCCGGGACAATCTCCCTATATCGCCCCCGGTGATGCGGTGAGCTTCGATATTACGATAACCAATCAAGGTTTTGCAGCGGCTTATAGAACGCTTGTGAATGATTACGTTCCTGCGGGTTATACTTTTGACCCGACCTTGAATCCGATATGGGATACAGACAGTGACGGTGACGGCAATCCTGACTATACGATAGCCGGACCAATCGCTGCCCAAGGCGGCACAGAGACCTTGACGATAATTTTGACCGTAGCTGACCCATACACAGGCACACAAGCGGATTTGGTCAATTATGCAGAAATCAGTGCAACAGATGATGATGAAGACCCGACTAATGACCCACTACCGGATGTGGATTCCACACCCGATGCCGACCCTGTGAATGATGCAGGTGGTACACCGGATGGCGCAGACGATGATTTCATTGACGGTGACGGTACAGGCGCACCATTAGACGGCGTTGATACGACGGATGAGGATGACCAAGACCCCGCATTCGTCACGATTTTCGATTTAGCATTAGCCAAAACATTAAGCGCGGGACAAAGCGAATATATCGCCCCGGGCGACGATGTAAGTTTCGATATAGAAGTAACGAATCAGGGTACAGTAGAGGCTTTTGATGTAGTGGTAACGGATTACATCCCTGCGGGTTATACTTTGAATGTAGCAGCCAGTACAGGCTGGACGGCTGTAGGAACTGATGCAGAAACGACGATAGCCGGACCATTAGCACCGGGCGCGTCAATGACATTGACCATTGTCCTCACCGTGAATGACCCATTCACAGGCACACAAGCTGACTTAGTAAATTATGCTGAGATTAGCGCAGCCGATGATGACATGGACGATACCAACATGCCACCGACAGATGCAGATTCCACACCGGATAATGACGTGACCAACGATGCAGGTGGTACACCCGACGGACCGGACGACGACTTCGTGGATGGTGACGGTACAGGCGCACCATTAGATAATACAGATAGCACAGACGAGGACGACCAAGACCCCGCCTTTGTGAGTATTTTTGATTTGGCATTAGCCAAAACATTGAGTGCAGGACAATCTCCATATATCGCACCGGGCGATGATGTGAGTTTTGATATAGAAGTCACCAATCAAGGTACATTAGATGCCTTCAATATTCTGGTGAATGATTACGTCCCTGCGGGCTACGTTTTTGACCCTGCATTAAATACAGCATGGAATCCTGACAGCGACGGTGAAGGCAATCCGGACCAAACGATAGCCGGACCACTCGCACCGGGCGCGTCCATGACTTTAACCATCGTCTTATCCGTACCTGACCCCTACACGGCTACACAAGCTGATTTAATTAATTATGCAGAAATCAGTGCCGCCGATGATGACATGGACGATACCAACATGCCACCGACAGACGCAGATTCCACACCGGATACTGATCCTGTGAATGATGCAGGTGGTACACCTGACGGACCGGACGACGACTTCGTGGATGGTGACGGAACAGGCGCACCATTAGACGGTACAGATAGCACAGACGAAGACGACCAAGACCCCGCCTTCGTCACGATTTTCGATTTAGCATTAGCAAAAACATTAAGCGCGGGACAAAGCGAGTATATCGCCCCGGGCGACGATGTGAGTTTCGATATAGAAGTAACGAATCAGGGAACAGTAGAAGCTTTTGATGTAGTGGTAACGGATTACATCCCTGCGGGTTATACTTTGAATGTAGCAGCCAGCACAGGCTGGACGGCTGTAGGAACTGATGCAGAAACGACGATAGCCGGACCATTAGCACCGGGCGCGTCAATGACATTGAACATTGTCCTCACCGTGAATGACCCATTCACAGGCACGCAAGCTGACTTAGTAAATTATGCTGAGATTAGCGCAGCCGATGATGACATGGACGATACCAACATGCCACCGACAGATGCAGATTCCACACCGGATAATGATGTGACCAACGATGCAGGTGGTACACCCGACGGACCGGACGACGACTTCGTGGATGGTGACGGTACAGGCGCACCATTAGATAATACAGATAGCACAGATGAGGACGACCAAGACCCCGCCTTTGTGAGTATTTTTGATTTGGCATTAGCCAAAACATTAAGCGCAGGACAATCTCCATATATCGCACCGGGCGATGATGTGAGTTTTGATATAGAAGTCACCAATCAAGGTACATTAGATGCCTTCAATATTCTTGTGAATGATTACGTTCCTGCGGGTTACGTTTTTGACCCTGCCTTAAATACGGCATGGAATCCTGACAGCGACGGCGAAGGCAATCCGGACCAAACGATAGCCGGACCACTCGCACCGGGCGCGTCCATGACTTTAAGCATCGTCTTATCCGTACCTGACCCCTACACGGCAACACAAGCTGATTTAATTAATTATGCAGAAATCAGTGCCGCCGATGATGACATGGACGACACCAATGTGCCACCAACAGACGCGGATTCCACACCGGATACCGACCCTGTGAATGATGCAGGTGGTACACCGGATGGCGCAGATGATGACTTTATCGACGGCGACGGAACAGGCGCACCATTAGACGGTACAGATAGCACAGACGAAGACGACCAAGACCCCGCATTCGTCACGATTTTCGATTTAGCATTAGCAAAAACACTCAGTCCGGGACAAACGCCTTTTGCTGCGCCGGGTGATACGATTAGCTACGATATAGAGGTGTTTAATCAAGGAACAGTAGAAGCTTTTGATATAGTCGTAACGGATTACATCCCTGCGGGTTATACCTTTGATGCCATGCTAAATCCAACATGGACGGCTGTGGGCACGGATGCTGAAACCACCATAACCGGACCTTTAGCTTCGGGCGCATCAGATGTATTGACCATCCAACTGATTATCTTAGACCCCTTTACGGCAAATCCACAAACTGATTTGATTAATTATGCAGAAATCAGTGCTGCGGACGACGATATGGATGATACTAATGCGCCACCAACCGATGCAGATAGTACACCGGATACCGACCCGACCAACGACCCGGGCGGTACACCCGACGGACCGGATGATGATTTTGTAGATGGTGACGGTCTCAACGGTGGCGGTATGCCATTAGACAGCACGGCAGCCAGCGACGAAGATGACCAAGACCCGGCTTTCGTTACACTATTTGATTTAGCATTAACCAAAATGCTAAGTCCGGGTGAAAGCAATTACGTCATCTATGGAGATACGGTTAGCTTTGACATTACAGTGTACAACCAGGCAGGACCCGCATTCAATATTCTTGTGAATGATTACGTACCTGCGGGTTATACCTTCGATGCAGCATTGAACCCTGCATGGGGAGATGCAGATGCCGACGGCAATCCCGACCAATCGGTCTTCAACCTTGCTCCGGGTGCAGACAGCACGATGGTCATTAACTTAATTGTCAATGATGCTTCTGCAATAACTTCTGCCACTGATTTAGTCAACTATGCAGAAATTAGTGATGCAGACGATGATACCGACCCGACCAATAATCCACCGGTAGATTCGGATTCTACACCGGATAATGACCCAAGCAACGATCCGGGTGGTACACCTGACGGACCTGATGATGATTTCGTAGATGGTGATGGTCTCAACGGAGGCGGTGCGCCATTAGACGGCACAGCAGCTACCGACGAAGATGATGCTGACCCTGCCTTTGTCGATGTATTTGATTTAGCCTTAGCCAAAACGCTAAGTCCGGGACAAAGCCCGTATATCCAGCAAGGCGGTACAGTCAGCTATGATATTACGGTTTACAATCAAGGTACGGTAGATGCCGTTGACATCTTAGTCAATGATTATGTACCAACAGGCTTGAGCTTCGATGCGGCATTAAATGCCACATGGGGTGATACTGACGCAGATGGCAATCCTGATACCATGATAGCCGGACCAATTGCAGCGGGTGCATCTACAACAGTAACGATAATTTTAACGGTTGACAATCCATTCACAGGCACACCTGATGATGCGACCAATTACGCAGAAATCAGTGCTGCAGATGATGATGGTGACCCAAGCACCCCTGCGCCACCGGATGCAGATAGTACACCGGATAATGACCCTGCCAATGACGCAGGTGGTACACCCGACGGACCCGACGACGACTTCGTGGACGGTGACGGTTCAGGCGCACCATTAGACGGTACAGATACTACAGATGAAGATGACCAAGACCCTGTGACCGTAGAAATCTTCGACTTGGCATTACAAAAACGTCTAAGCGTTGGTCAAGACCAATACGTAGCACCGGGCGATATCGTCAGCTTCGATATTACCGTATCCAATCAAGGATATGTAGATGCTTATGATGTACTGGTCAATGATTATGTACCTTCGGGTTACACCTACGACCCTGCCTTAAACTTAGCTTGGGCAGATACAGATTCCGACGGCAATCCTGACAGAATCATAGCCGGACCAATTATTCCGGGTGGTACATCAACGGTACAGATACAGTTAATCGTCAACGATCCTTATCTAGCCGACCCAAGTGGTTTGGTGAACTATGCGGAGATTACAGCCGCCGACGATGACCAGGATCCGACGAATGATCCGCCAATAGACTTCGACTCTACACCGGATAATGACATCAGCAACGATGCAGGTGGTACACCCGATGGACCGGACGATGACTTTATTGATGGAGACGGTAGCGGTACACCATTAGACGGTACAGATACCACAGATGAAGATGATCAAGACCCTGCCTTCATCAGCATCTTCGATTTAGCATTACAAAAAACGCTAAGTCCGGGCGAATCTTCTATCGCAGCACCGGGAGTAGCGAAGAGTTTTGATATTACAGTTATCAATCAAGGTAGCGTAGCTGCCACGGATATATTGGTCAATGATTACGTGCCAAGTGGTTACACTTACGACCCTGCACTCAATCCGGCATGGGGCGACGCAGACGCAGACGGCAATCCGGACCAAACAATAGCCGGACCACTCGCGCCGAATGGCACGATGACCTTAACGATTCTCCTGACGGTCAATGACCCATTCTTAGGTACAGCCGATGACTTGGTAAATGTTGCAGAAATCAGCTCGGCTGATGACGACGGCAACCCTGCCACCCCTGCACCGGAAGATGTGGATTCCACACCGGATAATACACCGGATAATGACGCAGGTGGTGAGCCAAACAGTCCTTCGGATGATTCAATAAGTGGAGACGGTACAGGCGCACCGGGCGACGAAGACCCTGCAACAGACGAGGACGACCAAGACCCTGTCTTTGTGGACATCTTCGACGTGGCATTGAGCAAAGAACTTGTAGCCGGACAAAGCGATTTTGTCGCACCGGGCGATACCGTTACCTTTGCCTTTACCCTCTTCAATCAAGGTACGACCTTAGCATGGAACACACTCGTCAATGACTATGTTCCTGCCGGTATGACCTTCGATGCAGCACTCAATACCCAATGGGGTGATGCTGATTTGGATGGCAATCCTGACCGCGTAGTGGTCGGACCATTGGCACCGGGTACGAGCCAGACTTTCTTATTGGATTTAATCGTCAACGACCCATTCGTGGGAACAAGTGAGGATTTAATTAACTATGCAGAAATAGCGAGCAGTGATAATGATGATGATACATCTACTCCTGCACCGACTGATATAGATTCCACACCGGATAATGATGTCACCAACGATGCAGGTGGTACACCTGACGGACCGGATGATGATTATGTTGATGGTGATGGAACAGGACTACCATTAGACAGCACCGATACGACAGATGAAGATGACCAAGATCCGGCAGTAGTCAATATCTTTGACTTGGCACTCACCAAAATGCGTAGTGCGGGTCAGGGCGAATACATTGCACCGGGCGATAATGTCAGCTTCGACATCGAAGTCACCAATCAAGGTACAGCCGATGCTTATAATGTCTTGGTGAATGATTACGTACCTGCGGGCTACACTTTTGATGCGACATTAAATACAGCATGGAGTGCAGACAGCGACGGCGACGGCAATCCTGACCAAACCATAGCAGGACCTATCGCACCGAATGGCGGTACAATGATGATAACGATTGTATTGACCGTCAATGACCCATTCGTAGGTACAGCAGATGATTTGGTGAATTATGCAGAAATCGGCGCAGCCGACAATGATACCGACCCAACCAACGCACCACCAACGGATTACGATTCTACGCCGGATACCGACCCTGCCAATGATGCAGGTGGTACACCCGACGGACCGGACGATGACTTCGTGGACGGTGATGGTACAGGTACACCATTAGACGGTACAGATACCACAGATGAAGATGACCAAGACCCGGCTTATGTCAATATCTTTGACTTGGCTTTGGCTAAAACATTAAGCGCAGGTCAGTCACCTTATATCAATCCGGGCGATAATGTCAGCTTTGATATTACCGTAACGAATCAAGGTACAGTAGATGCTTATAATGTCTTGGTGAATGATTACGTCCCTGCGGGAATGACCTACGATGCGGCACTCAATGCAGCATGGGGAGATACCGATACAGACGGCAATCCTGACCAAGTCATAGTTGGCGCACTTGCTCCGGGCGGCACAATGACCTTAACAATTGTTCTGACGGTCAATGACCCATTCACAGGCACAGCAAGTGATTTAGTCAACTATGCTGAAATCAGCGACGCCGACGACGATACCGACCCGAACAATCCTGCACCAACAGAAGCAGATTCTACACCGGATAATAATCCGACCAATGATGCAGGTGGTACACCTGACGGACCGGATGATGACTTTATAGATGGTGACGGTACAGGTAGTCCACTCGACGGTACAGACACAACAGACGAAGATGACCAAGACCCTGCCTTTGTAAGTATATTTGATTTGGCATTAACAAAAACGTTAAGCGCAACTCAATCTCCTTACATCGCACCGGGCGATAATGTCAGTTTCGATATTACGGTAATGAATCAAGGTACAGTTGATGCGGTCAATATCTTGGTCAATGATTACGTGCCTGCGGGTTATACATTTGACCCTGCGCTCAATGCAGCATGGGCAGATGCAGATGCAGACGGCAATCCTGACCAGACCATAGCCGGACCAGTTGCACCGGGGGCTTCAATGCCTTTGACAATTGTCTTGACGGTCAATGACCCATTCACAGGTACAAGTGCTGATTTGGTCAACTATGCTGAAATCAGCGATGCTGATGACGATGGCGACCCAAGTACGCCTGCACCAACAGATACAGATAGTACACCGGATAATGACCCTGCCAATGATGCAGGTGGTACACCCGACGGACCCGACGACGATTTCGTGGACGGTGACGGTTCAGGCACACCATTAGATGGTACGGATACTACTGACGAAGATGACCAAGATCCGGCATTCGTCAATATCTTTGACTTAGCATTAACAAAAATGTTAAGCGCGGGACAGAACCCATACATTTCACCCGGCGATAATGTCAGCTTCGATATAGAAGTCACCAATCAAGGTACAGTTGATGCCTTCAATGTCTTGGTCAATGATTATGTCCCTACGGGAATGAGTTTTGACCCTGCACTCAATACAGCATGGGCAGATGCAGATACAGACGGCAATCCTGACCAAGTGATAGCCGGCGCACTCGCTCCGGGCGGTACAATGACCTTAACAATTGTTCTTACGGTCAATGACCCATTCACAGGCACAGCAAGTGATTTAGTCAACTATGCTGAAATCAGCGATGCCGACGACGATACCGACCCAAGTAATATGCCACCAACAGAGGCAGATTCTACACCGGATAATGACCCTGCCAATGATGCAGGTGGTGAACCGGATAGTCCTTCTGATGATGTGGTAGATGGTGACGGTTCGGGCGCACCGGGCGATACTGACCCGATGACCGACGAAGACGACCAAGACCCCGCATTTGTGAGCATCTTTGATTTGGCATTGACCAAAACCCTCGGTGCCGGACAAAGTGAATTTATCACACCGGGCGATGATGTCAGTTTCGATATTACTGTAATCAATCAAGGTACGGTAGATGCTTATAATGTATTGGTCAATGATTACATCCCTGCGGGTTACACTTACGATGCTGCACTGAATGCAGCATGGGGTGATGCGGATGCAGATGGGAATCCAGACCAAACGATAGCAGGACCAATTGCTCCGAATGGTACCATGACCTTGAGTATTACCTTAACGGTCAATGACCCATTCACCGGAACAGGTGCAGACTTGGTCAACGTAGCTGAAATCAGCGATGCTGATGATGATACCGACCCGAATAATCCGCCACCAACGGAGGCAGATTCTACACCGGACAACACACCTGATAATGACGCAGGCGGTGAACCGGACAGTCCTTCGGATGATGTGGTAGATGGTGATGGTTCAGGCGCACCGGGCGATGAAGACCCTGCAACGGATGAGGATGATTCCGACCCTGCCTTTGTACATATCTTTGATTTGGCTTTGACCAAAACATTGAGTGCAGGACAATCGCCTTACATTGGTGCAGGTGATGTCATCAGCTACGATATTACGGTTTATAATCAAGGTACAGCAGATGCCTACAACATTCTGGTGAATGATTACATACCTGCGGGACTCAACTTCGACTTGGCACTCAACCCGATGTGGGGCAATGCCGATGGCGATGCCAATCCTGACCAGGTGATAGCCGGACCATTAGCTCCGGGTGCATCACAGGTATTGACGATTATGCTTGTAGTCGATGACCCATTCACAGGCACACAAGATGATTTGATTAACTTCGCTGAAATCAGCGATGCAGACGACGACAGCGACCCAAGTACACCGGGTCCTGACGATATAGATTCCACACCGAATAATGACCCGACGGATGATGCGGGTGGTACACCACAAGGACCGGACGACGACTTCGTGGACGGTGATGGAACAGGTACACCATTAGACGAAACAGATACAACAGATGAAGATGACCATGATCCTGAATTTGTGACCATCTTTGATTTGGCGTTTATTAAAACACCAAGTTTGGGACAAAGCGAGTATGTCGCTCCGGGTGACCAAGTCAGCTTCGACCTTAGTGTCATCAATCAAGGTTTGACGAATGCTTACAATGTCTTGGTCAATGATTACGTACCGAATGGCTACACTTATGACCCTGCCCTCAATCCGGGCTGGGGAGATACGGATGCCGACGGCAATCCTGACCGCACCATTATCGGACCAATCATTCCGGGTGGTACAGTCACTTCAACGATTGTTCTCACAGTGAATGACCCATTCGACCCAAGCACAATGAGTTTGGTCAATTATGGTGAAATCAGTGAAGCGGATGATGACCTTGACCCAAGCAACGATCCACCGATAGACAGCGATTCGACACCGAATAATGACCCAACGGATGATGCAGGTGGTACACCTGACGGTGCGGACGACGATTATGTTGACGGAGACGGTACAGGTTCACCATTGGATGGCACAGATGCCACTGATGAGGACGACCAAGATCCGGCTTCCGTAGGTATCTTTGACTTGGCATTGACCAAAGCCTTGGGTGCCGGAGAAAGTGGTATCGTAGGTGCAGGCGATAATGTCAGCTTCGACATTACAGTTTATAATCAAGGTACAGTGGATGCTTATGATGTACTGGTCAATGATTATGTACCTTCGGGTTACACCTTTGATATTGCCTTAAATGCAGGTTGGGCGGATTCAGATTTGGATGGTAATCCAGACCAAATCATAGCCGGACCACTCGCACCGGGCGCATCACAGGTATTGACTATCGTACTTACAGTGAATAATCCATTCACAGGTACAGCAGCTGATTTAGTAAATTATGCAGAAATCAGTGCTGCGGATGATGACGGAGAAGTCAGCACCCCGGCACCGGATGATATTGACTCGACACCGGATAATGACCCAACGAATGATCCGGGTGGAACACCTGACGGACCGGATGACGGTGCAATAGACGGCGATGGTTCAGGTAGCCCATTAGACGGTACAGATACGACAGACGAAGACGACCAAGACCCTGCAACAGTGGACATCTTTGATATGGCACTCGCCAAAACATTGAGTCCCGGACAATCACAATTTGTGGTCGCAGGCGATACAGTCAGTTTCGATATTACCTTATACAATCAAGGTACAGTCGATGCTTATAATACCTTGGTGAATGATTATGTACCTGCCGGTTATACTTACGACGCAGCACTCAACCCACAATGGGGAGACAGTGACTTAGACGGCAATCCTGACCGAATCATATTCGGACCATTAGTGCCGGGCGCAGATTTCTCATTCCAAATCATGTTAATTGTGAATGACCCATTCAATGGTACACCGGATGATTTGGTCAATGTAGCAGAGATTTCTGATAGTGATAATGACGGTAATCCGGCAACACCATCGCCATCGGATATTGACTCTACACCCGATAATGATGATAGCAATGATGCAGGTGGTACACCAAACGGACCGGACGATGACTATGTGGATGGAGATGGTACAGGTACACCGGATGATGGTGTAGCTGACACAGACGAAGATGACTCCGACCCTGCCACAGTGGTAGTTGGTGGATTTGACTTAGCATTAACCAAAACACTCAGTCCGGGTCAAACACCTTACGTGTCACCGGGAGATATGGTGAGTTTTGACATTACTGTAATCAATCAAGGTGCTATTGATGCCTATAATATTTTGGTCAATGATTACGTACCTGCGGGCTACACTTTCGATGCGGCAGCCAATGCAGCTTGGGGAGATAGCGATGCAGACGGCAATCCCGACCAGACCATAGCAGGCGTATTGATACCGGGTGATATGACGACTTTGACGATTGTATTAATGGTCAACGACCCATTCATCGGTACAGCAGCAGATTTGATAAACGTAGCAGAAATCAGCGCAGCTGATAATGATACCAATCCGAATAATACACCACCAACGGATGCAGACTCTACACCGAATAACGATCCTACGGATGATGCAGGTGGAACAGTGGGCAGTCCGAATGATGACTTTACAGGTGGTGACGGAACAGGTACACCGGGAGATGAAGTACCGGTAACGGATGAAGATGACGCTGACCCTGCCACCGTAAGCATCTTTGACTTGGCTTTGACTAAAGCATTAAGTACAGGTCAATCTCCTTACGTAGCAGCAGGTGATGATGTGAGTTTCGATATTGTTGTGACCAATCAAGGTGCATTAGATGCTTATAATGTATTGGTCAACGATTACGTACCGGCAGGTTATACCTTCAATGCTGCCCTCAATGCAGCATGGAGTGATGCCGATGCAGATGGCAATCCTGACCAGACCATAGCAGGACCACTTGCACCGGGCGCAACGATGAGCTTAACAATCGTCTTGACGGTCAATGACCCATTCATGGGTACAGCAGCCGACTTGGTGAACGTAGCAGAAATCAGCGCAGCTGATGATGATACCGACCCAACGAATACGCCGCCAACGGATGGTGACTCTACACCGAATAATGACCCGACGGATGACGCAGGTGGCGAACCAAACAGTCCATCTGATGATGTGACCGATGGAGACGGTACAGGCGCACCGGGCGATGAAGACCCGGCAACGGATGAAGATGACGCTGACCCTGCCACAGTAAGTATATTTGACTTAGCTTTAACTAAAGCATTAAGTACAGGACAATCTCCTTACGTGGGTGCAGGTGATGATGTTAGTTTTGACATCGTAGTGAGCAATCAAGGTTCAGTAGCTGCCTATAATGTCTTGGTCAATGATTACGTTCCTGCGGGATACACTTTTGATGCGGCATTAAACGCCGGCTGGAGTGCAGACAGCGATGGTGAAGGTAATCCTGACTGGATGATAGCCGGACCATTAGCACCGGGCGCAACAGCGACCTTGACGATAGTATTGACGGTCAACGACCCATTCACAGGTACGGCAATGGACTTGGTGAACGTAGCAGAAATCAGCGATGCTGATGATGATACCGACCCAACGAATATGCCGCCAACGGATGCAGATTCTACACCGGATACCACACCGGGCAATGATGCAGGTGGAGAGGTAAACAGTCCTTCCGACGATGTAACAGACGGAGACGGTTCGGGCGCACCGGGAGATGAAGACCCACTCACGGATGAAGATGACCAAGATCCGGCAGCGGTGAGTATCTTTGACTTAGCTTTAACCAAAGCATTAAGTGCAGGTCAATCACCCTATGTTGGCGCAGGCGATAATGTCAGTTATGATATTGTGGTGAGCAATCAAGGTACAGTCGATGCTTATAATGTATTGGTCAATGATTATGTGCCTGCGGGTATGAGTTTCGATGCAGCATTAAATGCAGCATGGGCTGATGATGATGCAGACGGCAATCCAGACCAGACGATAGCAACACTCGCACCGGGCGCAACGATGACCTTAACAATAGTCTTGACGGTCAATGACCCATTCACAGGCGGTGCAGCCGACTTGGTGAACGTAGCGGAAATCAGTGAAGCTGATGACGATACCGACCCAACGAATACACCACCAACAGATGGTGACTCTACACCGAATAATGACCCAACGGATGATGCAGGCGGTGAGCCTGATACACCTTCCGATGGTGCAACAGATGGAGACGGTTCAGGTAATCCGGGAGATGAAGATCCTACAACGGATGAAGACGATTCCGATCCGGCAGCGGTATATATCTTTGACTTGGCTTTGACTAAGGCATTGAGTACAGGACAATCGCCATACATCGCACCGGGTGATGATGTTAGTTTTGATATCGTAGTGACGAATCAAGGTACAGTCGGTGCATACAATATCTTGGTGAATGATTACGTACCGGCAGGTATGAGCTTTAATGCCGCATTAAATCCGGCATGGAGTACAGACAGCGACGGTGAAGGTAATCCAGACCAAACCATAGCCGGACGATTTGCACCGGGCGCAACGACGACCTTGACCATCATCTTGACGGTCAATGACCCATTCACAGGCAGTGCAGCCGACTTGGTGAACGTAGCAGAAATCAGCGCAGCTGACGATGATACTGACCCAACCAATACGCCACCAAGCGATACGGATTCTACACCGGATAACGATCCGACCAACGATCCGGGCGGTGAGCCTGACAGTCCTTCGGATGGTTCCACAGCCGGTGACGGTTCAGGTACGCCGGGCGATACCGACCCGACAACGGATGAAGATGACCAAGATCCGGCAGCGGTGTATATCTTTGACTTGGCATTGCAAACCACTTTGGCAGCAGGTCAACCTGAAATAGTAGCACCGGGAGATGATGTCACTTTCGACATTACAGTGACTAATCAAGGTACACAAGATGCTGAATCGATACAGGTTACGGATTACATTCCGGCAGGTTATATCTTTGACCCTGTCTTGAATCCGAATTGGACCGATACAGATGGTGACGGTAATCCTGACACAATGATCAACGGTACGCTGACACCGGGTTCCTCTACGGTAGTACAAATCGTATTAACAGTAGATCCGAACTTCAGCGGCACAGCAGATGATTTGGTCAACGAAGCAGAAATCTTTGCGGCAGATGATGACAGCGACCCGAACAATACACCGCCGACGGATGTAGATTCTGTACCGGATAATGACAACAGCAACGATGCGGGTGGTTTAGTCCACACGACTTCTGATGATGTGATTACAGGAGATGGAACAGGTACACCGGATGATACGGTAGCAGCAACAGATGAAGATGATGCCGATCCGGCAGCAGTAGGTATCTTTGACTTGGCATTACAAACCACTTTGGCAGCAGGTCAGCCTGAAACGGTAGCACCTGGCGATGATGTCACTTTCGATATTACGGTGACCAATCAAGGTACACAGGATGCAGAGTCTGTACAGATTACGGATTACATTCCTGCGGGTTATATCTTTGACCCTGCCTTGAATCCGAATTGGACCGATACGGATGGTGACGGCAATCCTGACCAGATACTTCCGGGTACTTTAGCTTCGGGTACTTCTACAACGGTACAAATTGTACTGACGGTAGATCCGAACTTCAGCGGCACGGCAGATGATTTGGTCAACGAAGCAGAAATCTCTGCGGCGGATAATGACAGCGACCCGAACAATACACCGCCAACGGATATAGATTCTGTACCGGATAATGACAACAGCAACGATGCGGGTGGTTTAGTCCACACCACTTCGGATGATGTGATTACAGGTGATGGTACAGGTACACCGGATGATACCGTGGCAGCAACAGATGAAGATGATGCAGACCCGGCAGCAGTAGGTATCTTTGACTTGGCATTGACCAAGGCATTAAGCGCAGGTCAAACGCAGTCTGTAGAAGCAGGAGATGATGTCAGTTTCGACATTGTAGTGGTCAATCAGGGTACAGTAGATGCTTACAACATATTGGTCAATGATTATGTAGCTCCGGGCTATACCTTCAATGCTGCGACGAATCCGGCATGGAGTGATGCAGACGCAGACGGTAATCCTGACCAGGTGATTGCAGGACCATTGGCTCCGGGCGCAACGATGACGCTGACAATAGTACTGACGGTCAATGATCCGTTTACAGGTGCGGCATCCGATTTGGTGAATGTAGCGGAAATCAGCGAAGCTGACGACAATACTGATCCAACTGATACACCACCGACAGATGCAGATTCTACACCGGATAACGATCCTACAAACGATCCGGGTGGTACACCAAACGGACCGGATGATGATTATGTAGATGGTGACGGAACAGGAACACCTGATGATGGGGTAGCCGCTACTGATGAAGATGATTCCGACCCTGCAACGGTAGTCGTTGGCGGATTTGACTTGGCATTAACTAAAACGCTAAGTGCCGGACAATCAGCTTCTGTACAACCGGGCGATGATGTCAGCTTTGATATTACGGTGATTAATCAGGGCGCAATTGAGGCTTATAATATCTTGGTGAATGATTACGTACCTGCGGGTTATACTTTCAATACTGCACTCAACGCAGCATGGGGAGATAGCGATGGTGACGGCAATCCTGACCAAATAATAGCGGGAGCCCTTACACCGGGATCGATGATTACCCTGCCGATAGTATTGACGGTCAACAGTCCGTTTACAGGCACATCAGCCGATTTGGTGAACGTAGCGGAAATCAGCGCAGCTGATGACGATACCAATCCGAATAATACACCACCAACAGACGGTGACTCTACACCGAACAACGATCCTACGGACGATGCAGGTGGTACACCGGGCAGTCCGAATGATGACTTCATAGGTGGAGATGGTACAGGTAATCCGGGTGACGAAACGGCGATCACGGATGAAGATGACTCCGACCCCGCCGCTGTAAGTATCTTTGACTTGGCATTGACCAAAGCATTAAGCACAGGTCAATCACCATACATTGCACCGGGAGATGACGTTAGTTTTGACATCGTCGTCACCAATCAAGGTGGGATAGATGCCTATAATATCTTAGTCAACGATTACGTACCTGCGGGCTACACCTTCGATATGGCACTCAATGCAGCTTGGAGTGATGCCGACGCAGACGGTAATCCGGACCAAACGATAGCCGGACCATTGGCACCGGGCGCAACGATGACGCTGACGATAGTATTGACGGTCAACGACCCATTCACAGGTACGGCAGCAGACTTGGTGAACGTAGCGGAAATCAGCGCAGCTGACGATGATACCAATCCAAATAATACGCCACCAACGGATGGAGACAGTACACCGAATAACGATCCTACGGATGATGCAGGTGGCGAGCCGGGCAGTCCTTCGGATGATGTTACAGACGGTGACGGTACAGGCGCACCGGGTGATGAAGATCCGGCAACGGATGAAGATGATCAGGATCCTGCGTTTGTAAATATCTTCGACTTGGCATTGACCAAAGCATTAAGCACAGGTCAATCACCATACATTGCACCGGGCGATGATGTCAGTTTCAATATCGTAGTAACGAATCAAGGTACAGTAGATGCCTATAATATATTGGTCAACGATTACGTACCTGCGGGTATGAGTTTTGACGCTACAATGAATCCGGGATGGAATGCCGACAGCGACGGTGAGGGTAATCCGGACTGGACAATAGCTGGACCAATAGCACCGGGTACAACGACGACCTTGACGATAGTATTGACGGTCAACGATCCATTCACAGGTACAGCAGCCGACTTGGTGAACGTAGCGGAAATCAGTGAAGCTGATGACAATACTGACCCAAGCGATACACCACCAACAGATGCAGATAGTGATCCAAACAACGATCCTACGGATGATGCAGGTGGAGAGCCGAACAGTCCCTCGGATGACGCAACAGACGGTGACGGTACAGGTGCACCGGGCGATGAAGATCCGACAACGGATGAAGATGACTCCGATCCGGCAACAGTTGATATCTTTGACCTGGCATTGACCAAAGCGGTCAGCGCAGGACAGTCAACTTCAGTTGCACCAGGCGATGTAGTCAGCTACGATATTACGGTAATCAATCAAGGTACAGTAGATGCTTACGACATTGAAGTGAACGATTATACACCAACAGGTATGATATTCTCACTTGCGATGAATGCAGGTTGGGGTGATGCAGATGCTAATGGTATTCCTGAATATACAATTCCGGGACCACTCGCACCGGGAGCTTCACAAGTGGTCAGTATTCAATTGACGGTTGCCAGCCCATTTGATCCGGCTACGATGAGTACGGTCAACTACGCAGAAATCGGCGCAGCCGACGACGACGGCAATCCGAATACACCGCCACCGACAGATGTAGATTCTACACCGGATGATAATCCGAATGATGACGCAGGTGGTGAACCAAACAGTCCGACGGATGATTCCACAGGAGGTGACGGTTCAGGTACACCGGGCGATACTGACCCAACTGAGGATGAAGATGACCATGATCCCGCAGCGGTCAACGTAGCTACCTTTGACTTGGCATTGATGAAGTCATATAGTTCTTACTTGGATAATGATGCCAGTCAAGCAATATCTCCGGGAGATGATATTCGTTATACCATTACCGTATTCAATCAAGGTACGATAGATGCAACAGATGTAGTTGTTACAGACCACATTCCAGCAGGTATGATGTTTATACCGTTCTTCAATACTGATTTTAGCGGTACACCACCCGCAGTTACGGCAACCATACCGCTCATTGCAGCAAACACTTCTGAAAGTGTGGAGATTACCTTACGTATTGATCCGGGCTTCAGCGGATTTGAAATTATCAATAATGCGGAAATCACCAGTGCGGATAATGAGTTCGGTTTGCCGGATGAAGATTCTACACCGGGTGATAATGGCAATACACCAAGTGAAACAAGTACAGATGATGACATTAATGATGACTGTGCTTGTGCAGATGGTACCGTAGATAATCCGATTGATAATGATGATTATGACCCCGCTGTCATTGAGGTGCAACCTGTCTTACCGATAGAGCTGTCTTACTTCAAAGGTACTGAAGAAGATTGCGAAGTTATCCTATCTTGGGGTACTGCATCGGAAGTCAATGTCTCTCATTTTGAGATAGAGAAGAGTACAGATGGCATTACATTTAGTATGATAGATAGATTGGAGCCGCTGGGTGGAGAAGGTATTGCTACTGACTACACCTACATTGATACACAGATTAGCGCGATTAACTATTATCGTTTGAAAGTAGTGGATTTGGATGGTTCAACGGAATATTCCGACATACTAACCATACAAGCCAACTGTGCATCGGGTGTATCTATTTCGGATATATTCCCGAATCCTGTAGTAAATCAATTGGTGAGTGTACGCTTCAATAGTATATTCGACCACGAAGCAGCGAAAGTAGTGATTACAGATATGTTGGGTAGAAAAATGATGGAAATGCCGATTACCGTATTTGACGGTAGCAACCTCATCACGATTGACCCAAGCCGCTTACCGGCAGCAACCTATGTACTCATTATTGAAGGCAACGATTGGCGTTCATCTGCCATGAGATTTGTCAAATTGAGTGATTAATGATAATGAAAGGATGATGATAGCAACGGAGGCATACTTGCCTCCGTTGCTTATCTTATACATTTATGATGATTTTTATTGATGATTTTTTTAATGTATGGTCACACTATTGGACTTTGAACAAAGGAAATTAGGGAATTAGGAAATTCAGTATTAGGTATCCCGATAGTTATCGGGATTTTTATTAAATAATTATAAAATAAAATTAATTAAATATTTTTTAATTTTAATAAAAAAGAAACAACTGATAATCACCTATTTATGATTTAAAACCAAATTTTCCAATTCCCAAATTCCCGAAATTTCCAAAGTCCA
Source organism: uncultured Saprospiraceae bacterium (assembly GCA_938028705.1). Classification (GTDB taxonomy): domain Bacteria; phylum Bacteroidota; class Bacteroidia; order Chitinophagales; family Saprospiraceae; genus JAHDEO01. The sequence goes on from CALIZI010000033.1 coordinate 27,945, forward strand.
GACATTAAAATATAGGCATTTTTAAATGAATTAAAATTATTTTATAATTTATTTATTTGGACTTTGAACAAAGGAAATTGGGGAATTAGGAAATTCGGTAATCCCGATAACTATCGGGACTTTTTTATATTTTTACAAAAAAAACAATTAATTACATATATTATTTTATTAATGAAAATGAAATACTTGATAATCAATTACTTACGATTTAAAACCGAAGATCCCAGTTACCTAATTTCCAAAATGTCCAAAGCCCAGTTACGTTTACCAAACTTTTTGAAGTTTAGCAAACGAGATACTAAAAAATATGGTGTTTAGATTTCAAAAGAGTCTGCCATTTTGGATAAAGTTAGACAAGTAACCCGAAAAGCATACTTCGAACTAACGAGGTCTTTTTTATTTTAAAAATGCCCTTGTTTGACTTCCTCGCAATGCTTTACAGATTGACCACGAATACCGTACCGACGACTTTAGCCGTCGCAAGAGTGGAAAATAAATTTATAATAATTTCAATTTCAAGTACTTAAAAATTAAAATAAAATACACTTGACGGCTAAAGTCGTCAGTACAATATTCGCCTTCAACCTGTTTAGCTGCCCAAAAGCGTGTAGAATTATCCTCAAAATTAACTACTTTTGAACCTCAATTGAAAATACACTATGAACTACACCGATTTAAAAATAACTATCGCCGAAGCCGAAAAAATCCTTTACCAATTATACGCTATAAAAGGTACAGCCACACCTCTGCCGGGAGAAATAGATTTTAATTTTAAGATAAAAATACCTGATAATGAAGGATATATATTAAAAATCTCTCGTCCTGATGAGCAAGCAGAATACCTTGATTTTCAGCAAAAAATATTGGAGTACCTTGCTCAAAACGGACAAAATATCGTAGCTCCAAAAGTCATCAATGACCATAAAGGTAAGCCCATTTCCGAAATAACAGACGATGCCGGAAACGTCAGAAAAGTACGCCTCTTGACTTGGATTTCCGGGCGATTGTGGACTAATGTTTGTCCGCAATTGGATGATTTACGATATAGTCTTGGTAGAAAAGCAGGAGCAATTACTCAAGCCTTACAAGGTTTTGAGCATCCTAAAGCACAGCGCAAATTGGAGTGGGATGTCGCACAGTCGCTGTGGACAAAGGCACACATTGACCTGTTTGATGATAAAGAAAAAGAAATTATAATATATTTTCAAAAAGAATTTGAAGCTGCCCAAATAAGCTACTCCGCATTACGAAAATCTGTTATTCATAATGATATTAATGATAATAATGTTGTGGTATCCGACGACCTCATACAGCCCAAAGTAAAGGCAGCAATTGACTACGGCGATGCTGTTTATACCCAAATTATTAACGACCTTGCCATCGCCTGTGCCTACATGGTGATGCATCATAATGACCCACTCGAAGCCGCTTTACCTATTGTAAAAGGTTATCATTCATCCTTTGCATTGCAAGAGGAAGAACTTGCCCATCTGTACCATGCCGTAGCCATGCGCTTGGTTATTTCCATTACCAAATCAGCCATCAACAAAAGCAAAGAACCAGACAATAAGTACCTGATAATCAGCGAAAAACCAGCATGGGAAGTTCTTAGAAAATGGTATAAGATTAGCCCTGATTATGCCCATTACAGCTTCCGAGAAGCCTGTGGATTTACGGCGCACCCTGCCGAATCTGCATTTAAAAACTGGGCAAAAGAACAGACTTTTCACGTTTCAAATTTATTTCCAACGACACAAAAAAAGGACATTCATCTCCTCGATTTGAGTGTATCAAGTGAATGGATAGGACACGAAAAAGATTTTAATGATTTACATTTTTTTGAATATAAAATAAATAAACTTCAACGCGAATATCCCGATAAAATCATTGCTGGAGGCTACCTCGAACCTCGTGCGCTTTATACTTCTTCGGCTTATGATAAAGTTGGAAATTCAGGTAAGGAAAGCCGGACGGTACACTTAGGACTTGATTTTTGGTTGCCGGCGGGTACACCCGTATATGCACTTTTAGATGGAGAGGTTTTCATAGTAGTTAATGATGCAGGAGATAAAGAATATGGCGGATTAATTATTTTAAAACATCGTATAAAAAATATTGAATTTTATACTTTATATGGACATTTATCCGTAAAAAGTGCTTTGGCGAATAGGGTAGGGGAGACCATCAAAAAAGGACAGGAAATCGCCCGACTTGGTGCGCCACCTGAAAACGGTAATTGGTCGCCACATCTACATTTTGAGGTCATGCTTTCTATGCTTGATTATGTGGATGATTTTCCGGGTGTGGCATATCACCGACAGATTGATGTTTGGAAAAGTATCTGCCCTGACCCGAATTTATTATTTAAATCTGATGCACTTTCTACGCATAATAAAATTTCTAATAAAAAACTAATCGAATATCGAAAAAAGCATTTAGGGAAAAGTCTCAAATTACATTATACAATTCCCATAAAAATGGTGCGCGGTTCAGGGCAATATTTGATAGACCAATACGGACATAAATACCTTGATACGGTCAATAATGTGGCGCATGTAGGTCACGAACATTCGGCGGTGGTGCGAGCCGGACAAGCACAAATGGCACTCCTCAATACCAACTCCCGATACTTGCATGAAAATATTAATGAATTGGCAAAAGAACTGATGGAAACCTTACCGCCGGAACTGAATGTACTGCATTTTGTCAACTCGGGGAGTGAAGCTAATGAACTGGCAATCAGGATGTTAAAAGCGAATACAGGCGAGCGGGATGTGATTGCTTCGGAAGTGGGTTATCATGGCAATACCAATATTTGTGTAGATATTTCGTCGTATAAATTTGACGGAAAAGGTGGACAGGGCGCACCTGAACATACGCATATTTTCCCCTTGCCCGATGCTTTTCGCGGCAAATATAGGGGCGAAAATACAGGCGAACAATACGCCGGAGAAGTCCAAAAATGTATTGAAAATATCCATGCCAAAGGTCGTGGTGTGGCGGGTTTTATCGTAGAATCTATCATTAGTTGCGGCGGACAAATTGAACTGCCCGAAGGCTTTTTGACAAAGGCATACCAGTACATCCGTGCGGCAGGCGGACTGTGTATTTCGGATGAAGTGCAGGTCGGTTGTGGGCGTTCCGGGAAGGCATTTTGGGGTTTTCAATTGCATGATGTTGTACCCGATATTGTGACGATAGGGAAGCCGCTGGGCAATGGTCATCCGCTGGCAGCAGTGGCATGTACACAAGAGGTGGCGGAGCGATTTGCTAATGGTATGGAATACTTCAATACCTTCGGTGGCAATCCGGTTTCGTGTGCCATAGGTGTAGCGGTCTTGCGTACTGTCAAGCGCGAAAATTTACAAACTCACGCCTTGTCGGTTGGCAATTTTTTGAAGGCTGAATTGCAACAACTCGCTACCGAATTTCCGATTATAGGTGATGTGCGCGGACAAGGACTTTTTCTTGGTATTGAGTTGGTCGATGCTGATATGAATCCATTAGCCGACCAAGCCGACTACCTCGCCAACCGCATGAAAGACCACAGCATATTAATGAGTACCGACGGACCCGACCACAACGTATTGAAAATCAAACCGCCTATGGTTTTTTCAAAAGATAATGCAGAAGAATTGATTTTTTATTTATCGAAAATTTTTAGAGAAGACTTTTTGAAATGTAAAATTTAAAATGTAAAATAATAAATGTAAAAGTGGTCGATAGGACGCAATTTACATATAATTGTTTATAAAAAATATAATTATTTGATATTATAAAAAATATTCACACTATACTTTTTGCATTTATCATCCTTCACGTCTTATCGACCACTTTTACATTTATTATTTTAAATTTTACATTTGTTACAACACTACTTCCAGTTGTTTAATGGCTCCAATCAATGCCTTATTCGCTTCTCTATTGCCTATTGAAATCCTGACTTTTCCGGGTGCGCCAAAATTATCTACCGGACGAACTGAGATGCCTTGCTCTCGCAAAAAGGTGACAAATTCGCTGGAAGGAAGTGGTGGCTGAATCAAAATAAAATTGCTTTGTGAAGGTGTAAATTCGATATTTAATGCCTTAAATTTTGCTTGTAAAAATGTACGTTCCTGAGTGACCAATTGTACGGTTTGCTCAATAAAATCCGCATCTTGCAAAGCCGCCAAAGCTCCTTCCAATGATAATTTTCCAATCAAAAAAGGTCGGCAAAGCTGCCTTAAATAATGGGCAACTTCTTTGTTCATATACGCATAACCCACGCGCAGGGCGGCTAATCCATAAGTTTTGGAAAAGCTATTTACCGCGATAAGATTTTGATAATCAGCTAAATACGGAAGTGCTTTTGTATAATCTTCTTTGCTGGCAAAATGCCAATACACTTCATCCAAGACCACCAATACATCTGCCGGAACTTGCGCCAACAGAGTCTCTAAGGTAGCTTTTGGAATGTAAGTGCCTGTCGGATTATTAGGACTGGTCAGGAAAATAATGCGTGTCCGGTCATTGATGGCATGGAGGATAGCTTCGACATCCAATTCGTAATTTGGTGTTTGCAAAGGTACATCGACCACCTTCCCGCCTGACCACGCAGCAAACATTTTATACGCCACAAAATAAGGCGAAGAAACAATGACTTCATCACCTTGATCGACAAAACCGCGCAACATAATATCAAGCAATTCCGAACCGCTCGCTGCACACACAAATTGGTCTTGATGCAGTTGATGCTTATAATAAATTTCTAATGCCTGACGCAAGCGAATATCAGTTGTATCAGGATAAATATGTATCTGTTGGAGATGTTGTTGGATGGCTTCAAGGGCTTTCGGTGAGGGTCCGATGGGGTTTTCGTTGGAAGATAATTTATAGGTTTTTTGATTTTTTTTGGCTTGGATACTTTTACCACCTTTATAGCCGCCTTTGACAGTCAGGTGTGCTTTGAATCGGTCAGTAATACTTTTGTTTTTTGCTTTCATATAAAATTGTGGATTTGATACCGGTGAATAGACGAATCAGGCTGTCATTTTGGTGAATTTTTTGTTTTACAAAGGTATAAATTTCGTTGTTAATCACAAGTTTGTTTTGAACCACGAAGCACACTAAAGACACGAAGGGCGAATTGACGAAGTAAGAAAATTAAGTAGGTGTAAGAAATTCATTATTAATTACTTAGAAAGTTTTTGTTACCTTTACGTTTGTTCGATTTTTGTGCGCTTAGTGTACTTTGTGGTTCAAAATTTTTATTTGACTACTTACTTTTATAAAACTCCACCAACAAGCCCGCCAATTCTTCCCCGACATCTTCCTGAATAAAATGTCCGGCATGTAGCGTGGTGTGTGCTTGTCCTTTGGTACCCGGAACAAGTTTTTGAAAGACCCGTTCACCGCCTTTTGTAACCATATCCATATCGCCGAAGATGGTGAGAAAAGGTTTGTTCCATTGTTTGAGGACTTCCCATGCCCGGCGATTGTTGATGCCTTCGGGGTTGTCTTCGGTGATGGGTACGAGCGAGGGGAAAATCCGCGCTCCGGCTTTGTATTCATCCGATGGGAAAGGCGCATTATAGGCAGCCATTACTTCGTCGGACAAGTCGGTAACAGTAGCCATTTGGATGACGCTCCCGATGTCGAAATGAGGGGAATTTTTAGAAAATTCGAGCCATGCTTTGAAAGTATCCGATACTTTGTGTTGTCCGGTAGGCAGCATGGTATTCGACGCAACGATTTTAGTGAATCGGTCGGGCATCGCCGCCACCAATCGTAAGCCAATCAAGCCGCCCCAATCCTGACCAAAGAGCATAATGTCCTGTAAATCCAACTGTTGCAGCAGTTCCGTCGTCCATTCGATATGCGTTTGGTAAGTGTAGGCTTCGGTCTTGGTGGGCTTGTCAGATTTGCCGAAACCAATCAAATCGGGCGCAATGACCCGAAAGCCACCAGCCACCAAAACAGGTATCATCTTGCGGTACAAATACGACCAACTCGGCTCACCATGCAAAAGCAACACCACAGGATTTTCCTTCGCGCCCTCGTCCACATAGTGCATACGCAAGCCTTCTGCGACATTGATGTAATGGGGTGAAAAATCGTAATCGGGGAGCTTATTAAATCGTTCTTCGGGTGTGCGGATAGTATTGTTCATAGTTTGATTATACTTAATTATAATTAATATGTATTTATTTAAAATGAGAAACTTGCGCCGAATTTGGGTTTAAACTTGTCAGACATTTTCAAAATGTCTGACAAGTTTAAACCCAAATTCATGAGACCTTTTTTAGTTTTTCGATTCAACGACTTTTTTAATATCCTCCAAATCCTGAAGCATGACTTTACGTGTTGAGCCTTTCATCATCCAACCCATGAGGGCAGACATCATCTTTGCACCAAAAGTCTGCGCCTCTCCCGTAAAACTCATACTCAGATAATTTTCGCCGTTTTCTTCCGAAATCGCCATTTCGCTGATATAGACTACCCCATGATTTTCGGCACGGGTGCGGTAATATTTATTGGTTTCGGCATCGGTAATCCACATCGTTTCGGTGGCACTTTTGCCGAAAAGGGTACGGGTTTCGCGCCATTTTAAACCGACCAATCCACCATGAGGTTGCTCCAATACTTCGACATTATCAATGCCGGAAATATTCACAGCAGCATTATTTATATCTGTAATGGTCTGCCAGATAGCAGCTTTATCGGCTTTAATCGGTACTTTGCACGTTAGTTTCATAATTATTAGTTCATAGTTGATGGTTCATGGTTCATGGTTCATGGTTCATGGTTCATGGTTCATAGGTTTTTGGTGTATAGTTTTTTTTGTAAAATATCTTCAATGGCTATTTTTTTATCCATTCGGTCAAGGGAAAATGTTGCAGTTAATTCATCTGAAATATCAAGTAATGCGATGGCTTTTTCTAAATATTTCATAGTCTCATTTTTATCATTATCAATGGTCGATTCACCGATTTCTTTGAGGTATTGAGCGAGTGTTTCGATGTGTTGAGCGGTCAATCTTTTCTCTTCCAAATAATTTTTTAAATCATTTTTGTGTAAAGATATTATCGTATTAATATCAATATCTAATTTGCTTTTAAATTGCTCATTGGTTACTTCAATACCTTGCGATATTTTCGCGTTTGACTTTAATCTTAAAAACTCATCTAAGATACTGCCTAAAACTCTTCCGACTTGTTCGATTTGGTCTAATAAAATGTCTCTTTGTTGCATGATTTGTTTTGTGTGTTAAAAAATATAATATACAAATTTATACAACTCATTATCGGTGTAAATGGTTTGTAAATATCTGTAATTTTTGTTTAAGTACCCTTATAAGTACTTCCCATTTTCCCCTTTCCCTTACATAAAATATATTTTTAAAATATGTTAAAATTTTAAAAAAAATACAAAAAAATCCGATAAAATTTGGTCAATTAGTTTTTTTTTTTGTAAATTGCATTGTAAATGAGTACATTAACAATAGAACACATTTAATCACAGTGAAAAGACCCGATAAAATGACTTGAAAAAACGGTCTTATCATTCTCAGTTACTATCAACAACATATCCGATTCCACCACAGCCGTAAGTAGGTCAACTCACGTTGAATGCTAAGGAACTCGGCATGTCTATTGTAAACCTATAAAATATAGTCTATGTAATCAAAAACAAAAAAGCCGTGCCGCCTTCGCTAGAAAGCCACACGGCAAAGCTTTCGCAGTTCAGCTTAGTGGAACTGCAATTACTTTTTAAACGTACACAAAATTAATTTTTAATTATGAAAAACACAATCATTAATGTTTTTTTTAAGGTATTATGCCTTGCGATTATAAGTCTGACGACTTTAACGCTTCATGCACAACCATTTAAGTATGCCCACTTATCACAGGAAGAAAAGGAAAATAAATCTTTAGAGTTGATTAACCAAGCCGACTACGTGGTAGAAGGAAAAAGCACAGACTTTCGATATTTCTATGGAGACGATGGTAAAACCATTTATACCGAATATACCTTTGAAGTCTCTCACTGGTACAAAGGAAAAGGAGAAAAGACCATATCTCTTATAAGAGAAGGTGGACGTATAGGGCTTGACAATCAAATAGACGATCATAAATCCTACTTAAATCTTGGAGATATAATGACTTATATTATATTATTGAAAGAGGGAGATAAAAAAGGTACGTATGAATTTTTGGAAGAAGAAAAGAGAGCAATTATTAGGTCTAATGATAAATCTCGTTGGGGAGGATTTTATGGACTTGGATTTTTATCATATCAAGACCTCAATACTTTTCTGTCGAAAGGTAAGGATATAAAAACATCTGTTAAAAAAAAAGATGTTGGTTCTCAAAAATCTTCCGTAAGTCCTCCGATGATGATTGATGACTTTACACCTTCTGTTATTCGTGCGGGTACAGGAGAAGTTTTGGTCATTTCAGGGAGCGGCTTCGGAACTACGCGAGGGAAGGTTCTGTTCAGAAACGCTGATGACCCTGAAGAAGAGGTGTTTCCGGGTGTTTATGAACCTGTATATCTTAATAATATAGATGACTTTTATTATGATACCAGTAATCCAAACGGTAATAACCCAACAGGTTGGAAAGATGATGAAATAAGGGTAATAGTTCCATCATGGGTACCATCATCGGGAGAGGACGGTGCCGGTTCGGGAAAGATAAAGGTACAACGGGCTGACGGTACTATTATTACAAGTGACGAAGTCTTAAACATAGAATATGCTTTAATAAATCTTGGCGATGAAGCTGATATTGGCAATTATCCCCCACAACATCCGCATATAGGTAAAGAACACTGTTTGAGTGGATACGTATTTACATTACACAAAAGTTTCAAGACTCATCCTATGGTATCGGCAGCACAATTACAGGATGCAAGAAACTCAATAGAAGCTGCCTTGTCAGTATGGAGGAGTAAACTCGGTATTACCCTTGAGCTTGAAGAAGAATCAGAGAATAATTATCAGTATGTAGATTTTCAAGAGGATGCCAATAATTTTAGAATGATTATCAGTTTTGATAGTGGCGTTAGTCTCATGAGAAATCGGCATCGTCATATCTGGGATCAGTGGGCAGCAGCCCCCAAGGCATACAGGCACGCAGGAGGCTTCATTAAAGTAAATCCAAATGTAACTTGGCAATACAAATCAACAGGAGGTCTCAATGCCGGACAGTATGATTTCTATGCTGCTATGCTTCACGAGATAGGTCATTATCTGGGAGTTGACCACAGTATTGTTCCTGTGGAGGACGCTATGGGAAATCCGACAGAAGATATAGATTACAACAACATAATGTCTTACGCTTATGCTCCTGCTCCTTCCGGAGGTCTGCCACAAGGCAGTCGAATGACTTTAAATAATTACAATAATAATACAACAACTGTAATAGGTAACCAATTAATAGTCAGTGCAAGCAGAAATCATAATTGGTCTCCTGCTTTTAAAACACTCTATGGTGTGGAAAAGCTGGCTCCGGCAGGTAGCAACTCTATGGTTCAACCCACACCCAAGATAAGTATGAGCAAAGCATTTCCAGTGGGTGGTCCAATTTATGGAAATCCGAAAATATCACTAAAACCACTTCCCTTCAATCCTGCTTATGATTATTATTGGTGGTGGGAAAATACAACTCTCGGCAACAAAACTGCCGATCAGTTGAATAATGTATCGGTATGCTCAAATAGAGATTACTGGGTAAGGCTCAAGAATCCAAGTTGTAGTGTATCATCTTTATATTCACTTCCTCAATTATTTAAATTACCAGGATGTATTTCCACAGGAGGCTGGAGAGACGGCAATCTTATCGTAAGTCCTAATCCTACAAGCGGTCAAATAGACATCGCTTTCAATTCGATTGAAGAAGAAAGAAGTATAGAAAATACCTACATTGGTATATATGACAATCTGGGTGGTCTCCAAATAGAAAGGAAGATAAGTGACCCCAACTCACGCAGGAGTACTATAAACATCTCCGAACTCCCCGCAGGCACCTACTGGGTCATCTGGTTTTCTGGCAACGGAGAAGTCATAGCCACCGAGCAAGTACAAAAAATCAACTAAGTCATTTCCCCTTATCATCCTCCAAATGCAGCACAGCAAAACTCTGTGCTGCATTTTTCTGTAAAGTGTTCTCGCATTTATTCCTTGTTACATATCCCAAAACTTTTCCTAGCTCAAGATGCCAGACACCTTCAAAGTGTCTGACATCTCCAAGTATATCACTCACACAATTCCGTATAAATCCGTGCGGCTTTAATCAGGTCTTCTTTATAGAGTTCGATTTGTCCTTCGCTGCACATTTTGGTCAGGTCGGGGCAGTCTGCAAAATATTTGGACAAGCCTTTATTGAGTACCAAAAACTGAGTATCCATTAGGGAAACGGGCGTGGGTTCACCTGTTTTTTGGTAGGCGAGTTCGGTTTTGTCACCGCCCAATGCGCCTGTGGAGGGGTAGTATTGGTACAGGGTGATTTTGTCGGAAGCATAGACTTCTTCTAATATGTGCAGTTGAGGGTCTGTTTTGCCTTTGGCGCAGGGGCTGAAACTGCGTTTTTGGAAGGAGCGACTGCCGAGTGTAAAAGCGGAGACTTCCGCTGCCGTCAAATCGTGCATCTGTTCTTTGCCGTCCACCTCTGCGACAAATCTGACATTTCCGCCCTGACCAAAAACAAGTTCATTGGTATCTTCGCCGCCTACGATGACCTTACCTGCGATTTGTTCGCCTTTCAACATGAGTGTCGCATCAATAGATTTTTGGGCAGCGGCTTCTTTAGCTTCTTCTTTTTGTTGCTTTTCGTAGGCTGCCACCTGAGCAGGCGGCATGGCATTTGAGAGGTCTCTTACATGGTGCAAAGTATTGATGCGGTGCATATCCATTAGCCTTTTTGTTTGGTCAATTTTTGTCAAAAGTTTTTTGGCTTTTTTGTCTTTACTGTCCAAATCTGTAATCTCCAATAAATAAGATTCTGCTTTGTCCAATTCATCCAAGTAAAAATAAGCCACTGCCAGATTATAATTGGCAGCTTCAAAAATTCGCATCTGTTTTTTGTCGTTTTTATGGTCAATACCGGCTTGCTCCGTCCAAAATTCTAAGGCAGGCAGGAGTTTCTTTTTTGCTTCGGCAGGCGGTGTCGTCGGACTCATACTTTTGTAGGCAGTTTTGGCAGTTTCAAAACTTTGCATAAAACCTTTCTCCGTTTTATGTTTTTTGATAACATATAATTCAGTGAGTGCCTTGGCGTGATGAAAAGCAAACTGAGTGGACAAGGTTTTGTTGGTCGCAGTTATGACCCTTTTAGTGGCTTCTCCGGGCGCATGCCTTCTGATATTGTCTTTTACGTTACCTACATTTTTTGAAGCCGTCGAAGCCGAAGAATATTGTCCGGTGCTTTGAGTATTATGTATATCGGGGCTGCCAAAAGCCAGTCGTTTGCCGTCTGCATCTATTACCTCGTAGGCACAACTGATACTGTAAGGGATGTCATAAGAATAGGTAATGGTTTTGGTTTCTTTACCGTCTTTATCCTTCTTGGTTTTCTTATGATTTTGGAGTTGTGGTTTGCTTATTCTCACACTTCCCACCTCCACATAAACCCTTAAATGTCCGAAATCATCACCCATTCCGCTGACTCTCCGAAAACCATCCAACTTAATGGATTCAGCACGTTTGTTGTTTGATAAAATACCTGATAATCCGCCGCCACTAAATCTGACTGAATAGGTCTTGTAATCATCCGGCAATTTTTGGGCGGGTAAAGAGACATATTGGATATTGACCCTTTTGTCTTTGAGTTTTTGCCCATAGGCAGGAGCGAGGAAAAAAAGTGTAATAACAAGTAGTAAAAAGTATTTAGTTTTCATTAATGAATGTTTTTATTCAGAGCAGAACTTCTCCTCTAAATGGTTATTGTATGTATTCAAATAGTAACTTGATAATATCATGTTTTGAAAATGAAAATATGTTTATTGGGATATTTTTTCCGAATTTGGGCTAAAACTCGTCAGACATTTAAGCTTTGCCGGAAAAATATGAGATCGTCGATGAATTTTGAAAATGTCAGACGAGTTTTAGCCCAAATTCAAGAGCAGACACCAACTATATTGAATAAAAATCGAACATGACATTGTCAAGGTAATCGTGTAAGTATGCTCAAAGGTATAATAATACACCTTAATATAAAAGGTCACAAATTTTTATTTTTTGATTAAAAATGAAGGCTAAAGCGTGAATTTTTATTGAAATAATTATTTTATAATGTAAAAATTAATTTATAAAAATATTGATAATTAAATATTTATATTTATAAAAATAATTAAATGTAATGGTTTTTATGAGTGGTCATTTTTAATGAAAAATTATTGATTAATGGGCTGAAATAAATAGTATAAAATTGCAGTGTATTATGGTGAGTGGATTTTGGATGATGTAAATTTAAATAAAATCGGGGAATTGACAAAAATGAAGTGAACAAAAAGCCGGAATTATTCTTTAAGTAGTTAAGCATGAGTAATCGACATCACTAGGACAATATATTTTTTCGTTAGACGAGACTCATTTTAAGGATTATAGCCGAGCTACATGACGAAAAATAGCCGAAGTATAACGGAAAAAGATATGTACTATGGTGGCGATTAATCATGCTTAATTACTTTAATGTACAGATGAAAAATTATCTCTCACTTATCAAGTTCAGTCATACCATTTTTGCATTACCCTTTGCACTAATGGGCTTTTTTATTGCACTCCGACAGTTTGAAGTTTCCTTTGAATGGTCCTTGTTTGGTTTGGTGATTTTGTGTATGGTATTTGCACGTAGTGCGGCTATGGCATTTAATCGCTATATCGACCGCGACATAGACAGCAAAAACCCGCGCACCGTGATGCGTGAGATTCCGGCGGGGGTGATTCCGGCGCAATCTGCGCTGTGGTTTGTCATCTTGAACAGTGCCTTGTTTGTAGCGACGACGTGGTTGATCAATCCGCTTTGCTTTTATCTTTCTCCGGTGGCTTTGTTGGTGATTTTGGGCTATAGCTACACCAAACGCTTTACAGCTTTGTGTCATTTTGTGTTGGGCTTGGGCTTGTCTTTCGCGCCTATCGGAGCCTATATTGCGGCGGGGGGTGCTTTTGATACTATACCTTTATTGTATGCTTTTGCGGTGCTGTGTTGGGTGTCGGGCTTTGATATTATTTACGCATTGCAAGATGTTGATTTTGATAATTCATTGAACCTCAAATCTATACCTACCCGAATGGGCAAAACCAATGCCCTGCGTTTATCTTCTTTTTTGCATATTCTTTGTGCCGGATTTATTATTGCAGCCGGATATTTGCTTACACAAACACCTGTTTTTGATACGCTGACTTGGCTGGGTACGGGCGTTTTTGTGTTGATGTTGATTTATCAGCATACCTTGGTCAAAGCCGACGATTTGACTAAAGTGAATCTTGCTTTTTTTACCACCAATGGCATAGCGAGTTTGATTTTGGGGCTTTGTGTGGTGGTGGATGCTGTGGTTTGAAATTCCAAATTCCAAAAAACAAATTCCAAATTTCAAAAGAATTCGTTCTGGAGTTTTTTTAAAGGAGAAAATAAAAATTATAAATAATTGATAATAAAATTAAATCGACTTCCAATAAATTATTTTTTAATTTATAATTATATAAAAATCAAAGAATTAATAATATTAAAATAATTGTAATGCAAAAATTCAGTTATAATATCATCTATTCCAGTTTTTTGGATTTTGACTGGTATGATAAACTCCAATCACAATAATACTATTTCCGGTAATTTTAAAATGAATACTATAGGGGAATTTTTTTAAAAAAGCTATTCTCACATCCCGATAGCGAATTTGAAATATGTGAGGGTTATTTCGGATATTTTCCATTAAGTCCGAAATATGTTCTTCAAACCGGAAACCAAGATTGTCTTGCTTTTTTTCATACCACAAGAAGGCTTCGGTAATCTCATGTTTAGCGACTTTTGTAACAGAAAGGGAATAAATCATTTTTTGAAAATTTCAGTTTTTGCTTCATCCCAAGGAATAAGTTCCATTTCACCATTTTCAATTTGCTTAATGCGTTTTTCTGTTTCTTTTATTTGCCAATCGGGAATTACATCATTTGTGGGTATATCATTCCTATCTATCAAAAAATCTACATAATCAGCAACTTGTGAAAGTAGCGAATCCGGTAAAGTTTCGATTTTATTATATAATTGTTGCGTATCGACCATAATAAATTTATTTATCAGCTAATTTACGAAATAATGCTGAAAGTAGCAAAATTTACATCTCTAAAACCTCTTCCAAGAATCTCCCAAAAATAGAAAGTAAAAATAACAGGACGGTTAAATCAAACCGCTTCAACCACTTCTACCACTCCTGCATTTTTATGTAGCGTCTCCTTCCAATTTACCAACTTCTCCAAGCCATATCCGGTCAGCCGATTGTGATAATAATACAGCAATTCCATGTCCTGACTGATGAGATTTTTATGGTCATCAAATTTGAGCGGTGCGGCGGGATGAAATACGCCGATATTTCTTAAACCATTGTTAATCAAGGGTTTAATGTCGCCTTTAATGACTTCCGACAGCTTTATCTTTTCCTCAGCCAACATTTTCTCCAATTGAAATTTCACCTGAGCTATCTTTTCTAAAAATTCTTCGTAATCAATTTCGCGGTCTTCTGGCGGCAGGCGCAGGAGGGCGTAGAGGTCGAGTTTCGGATTACGGTTTTTGAGTATATTAAAAGCCGTAAAAGCGACAACATGACTTGGTAGTGCGATGTTTTCTTTGTGGTATCGCTCCACGATAATACTGGCAAGGCGGCGGGTATATTCGCGTTCACGCTGGAGGTCGGCGGTGACTTTTCCGTTGGACATAAAGTAGTCTTTGAGGTCAAGAGCCTTGCCGTTTTGGTCAAGGCTTGTACCGTTTTCATCTACGAAATTGCCCATCACATCCATAGGGCGACCAAAGGACAGATGTATCTCTGAACTTGCGGAAAACAGCTTCCACATAAACCGGATGGTGCGCCAGAAAGTCAGTTGGTGTTTGCTGGAAATATAGAGTTCTTTTCCGGTGCGTTTGAGGTGGTCACCGATGAGTTTTTTGGCTTCCAAAACGAAGCTGTAACAGATGACGAGTGGCACGACAAATACCTTTTCATCGCTGCCTTCCTGAAAGTGAGCGCGTTGGGCTTCGGTGACGGTGCCGAGCAAACCGGCTTTGAGTTTGCGCTCCAATGTACCGGAACGCTCGCGTGTGCCACCGGGAAAAAACAGCGTATGTGTACCCTGTTTTATGGAGAGCATGGAGAAGGATTTGAGGGTTTCGAGATAAATATCGTTCTTCTTTCGACGGTCGAGTGTATATGCACCGAGTCGGTTCATAAAGCGAGCTAAAATCTTGTTATTGTACAAGTTAAGTCCTGCGCCGTAGGACATGGGCGGTATGCCGAGACTGTCTGCTGCCCAGCCCAACATGATAGAATCAAGGTTGCTAAAATGTGTGGGAACGAGTACGATGGTGCCTTTGGTGGAGAGTTTGCGGAGGATGTCGGTTTCGCCATGTCGCTTGAAGCGGTCGCGGAGGAGTTTTTGGCGGCGGGTGTAAATTCTTTGGAAGTTCCGGTTGCCTGCAGTATTGAGCAAGCGGTTGAAAAAGGCATTGAGAAAACGCTTGGCAAAACGATAGGTTTCGATTTTGAAACCACCTGCAATTTCGTTGGCATAACGCGAGACGATAGTGTGTAATATTTCTTCGTTGATGTCTTCGGCTTGTGGCGTTTCTTTATCCATGGATTGTTTGATAAGTTTTTTTCGCAGCCTGTTCCAAAAGCTGACTTCATTTGGCGGATCCACCTTCCACGGCTCCTCACGGGTACGCAACCGCTCGCGGTAGAGCGTCCGCGCAATGACCTCACTTGTCTCCTCACGATTGGTCTCCTTGATACGCTGTACCGTAAACTCAATGACCTCTTGTACAAAGGCTTCGCGGTTGGCGTATAGTTGGTGTATAGGCCATTTTTCGTAATCCTGTATGATATATGGTTCGTCCTTTTTGCTCATATTACTCTAATATTAAGGCAGTATTGAATTTGGATTGGACAAAGGAAACTGGGGAATTTGGAAATTAGGTAATCCCGATAACTATCGGGACTTTTATATATCTTTATAAAAATAATTATTTATATGTTGTATTTTAATGATGAAATTTATCTATATGATTATCAATAAATTACATATTTAAACCGAATTTCCCCATTCCCTAACTTGATAATATCATGTTCAATTTTTATTTAATATATTTGGCATTTTGCTCTTGAATTTGGACTAAAACTCGTCTGACATTTTCAAAATTCACCGATGATGTCATATTTTTCCAGCAATGTTTAAATGTCTGACGAGTTTTAGCCCAAATTCGGAAAAAATATTCCACCCTAAACACAAATACATCATTTTTTTTAAAATATATTATCGCCAAGTTAATTTAAAATTCATAAAATATTGATAATCAAGAATATTAGCGGGTACAAAAACGAATCGCACCCGTTTTACTTGACAGCTAAAGCAGTCATTACAGGGTTCCTGTCCGCCTTGTAAAGGTAGCCCTGACTATTTATTTATCTTGGCACGCGAGAACTTATACCATTGTGCCTGTCCCAGATAATTTTATCTGCGCCATTGGTATCTCCGTTCATATCATAATCGCTGGGCAGATAAACGGCAAATCTACCGTTACTTTGTGCCCATACTTCTCTGTCTGCACCGTTGATGTCATAACTTGCTCCTTCCTCGACATTGGCATCGGCAACTTGCTCACCATCTGCGCCATACATGGCAAATATGCCGGGAAGCACCTCAAATTGTCCGAAACCGAGGGGTTGGTCGGGGTTAGGTCCTACATAGCTATCAGCAGTTCTGAAATCATAGACCATACGTCCGCTGACAATGGGTACAGGGTTTTGGGTCATGACTCCCATGTGGTTTCTGTGTTCTACAACGATATACAACTCTGTATCGAAGGTAGATAAGAAACAGTCTTCGACAAAAACGACTGTACCGTCTTGTAGTGCGAGTGCTGCGGTTTTGGCAACTTCACTATCTGCTGCGGTGGTTCTTCGGAAAGAGACGAGGATCCAATCTACGACTTCCTTCCCGAATTGTGCAGAGATCTGGTCGTAGTTGCTATCATCCCAATCTTCTCCTTCTCTGCCGTTGTAGTTCCATGGTGCAATGTCGTATGGTTGTCCGGCGGCAGTGGTATCAAGGGTGAGGTCAATCGGAATTTGTCCGGGTAATACACCTCTGAAAGCAAGACTTGCCCGCATTTCGGTATTGAAGCCGTCTTCAAGCACTTTGGTCATCGCTCCTTCCATGAATACGGAAAGTTGTACGGACAGGCATGGCGAACGCCAGTCTTTTTCGTCATCTGTGGTATTGTCGGTATCGGGTAAAGTGTCGGCATAAGAGC
Source organism: uncultured Saprospiraceae bacterium (assembly GCA_938028705.1). GTDB lineage: Bacteria > Bacteroidota > Bacteroidia > Chitinophagales > Saprospiraceae > JAHDEO01. Next base: position 45,446 of record CALIZI010000033.1, read on the forward strand.
TACCATTGGCAGAGTCGAAGAAGAGTGTTTGTTTGTCGTATCCGTCGTCAAGTCCGTCATTGTCAATGTCAGCACCTACGATAGAACCTGCTTCTGCTATTCCGTCACCGTCATAATCAAATCCTTCGATATTATCGTCTTCGGTATCGTTATCAGAGTTCATATCCAGATAATCGGGTGTTCCATCACCGTCTGTATCTTCGATTGTATTAATAATGAAGCCACCGAATACGGTATTATCGCTATCGAGTCCGTCATTGATACCGTCATTGTCTATATCATTATTGGCAGACGTGAGGTATAGGACGAAATTGACTGTAGGTTGAATTTCTACTAAATCAACGATACCGTCTGCATCAGCATCAATATCGAGGTGGTCAAAGCGAAGGTCATTATCGGAATCAACAGGCAGGAGTGATGCACCGCCATGTCCAACGGTATTATCAAAATCATCACCGTCTATCATACCATCGCCATCAGCGTCGATACCATCTACAATACCGTCATTGTTGGCATCTCTGATAATTGCCATGCTCATATCGCCTGTGGCTTCGCAAAGGTCGGATATACCGTCATTATCACTATCCAAATCAAGGAAATTGGGTTGTCCGTCCTCGTCTTTATTCGGGAAACCAATGAAGTTGCCATTGATGACATAAAGTGGTATGCCTGCTCCGTCATTGGGTCCGGGCGTGGTATTGTCGTCGGGGTCAACACTGTCCGCCAGTCCGTCTTTGTCGGTGTCGGGCGCATCTGTGATACCGTTGTTGTCAGCATCGCGTCCGCCTGCTTCCATGACATCACTCATACCGTCATTATCACTATCCAAATCAAGGTAGTTTGGAACAGTATCGCCGTCAGTATCTATGATAAATTGTATGGCTACTACACCGTCTCCGTTGAGTCCACCGTCGTTGCTACCTGCAATGTTGTTGTTATCTGCATCAACCAAGTCTGCATAGCCGTCACCATCAGTATCGGTTGTATTATCTATCATACCATCACCGTTTTCGTCACGTATGCCTGCTTCCATAATATCCGGCAATTCGTCGTGGTCACTATCGAGGTCAACAAGGTCATTGAACCCGTCACCATCGGTGTCAGGATTGGCTAACGCTGTGCCGCTACCGTCATTGTTTCCGGGAACGGTATTATCGTTGGGGTCAACGATTTCGGCAAGACCGTCATTGTCGGTGTCGGTTGGATTGTCAATATAACCGTCTTGGTTGCTATCTTCACCACCTGCTTCAATGATGTCTGCAATACCGTCATTATCACTATCCAAATCAGTTGCATCTGTACGACCATCACCGTCCGAGTCAGGACTTGGTAATGCTGTACCGCCGTCGCCGGGTCCGTCTATATTATTATTATCTGTATCAACAATATTGGCAAGTCCATCGCCATCTGCGTCTATGATGACATCAAGCTGTCCGTCGCTGTCATTGTCAACGCCACCGGCTTCTGAGAGGTCTGTTACACCGTCATTATCACTATCCAAATCAAGTGCGTCTGCACGACCGTCTCCGTCCGAATCAGGACTTGGTAATGCTGTACCGCCGTCATCGGGTCCGTCTATATTATTATTATCTGTATCGACAATATCTGCATAGCCGTCACCGTCTATGTCAGCAGGATTGTCCACATAACCATCGCCGTCAGTGTCGATACCTCCTGCTTCAATGATGTCAGATAGACCATCGCTGTCACTATCCAAATCAAGGAAATTGGGTAGTCCGTCTCTGTCATCATCGTCATTGGGAAGTGGTGTTCCCGGACCGTCATTCAACTGTGGCGTAGTATCATCGTCATTATCATAAGTATCAGTCCAGCCATCTCCATCAGCATCAATGAAAACATCTACTACACCGTCACCATTTTGGTCGGCATTTGGTCCACCGGCTTCGATAATGTCTGCAATACCGTCATTATCACTATCCAAATCAAATATATCGGCAATACCGTCTAAGTCTTTATCAAATCTGTCATTAATACCGTCATTATTACTATCTATAAAACCGGGGTAGTCTGGATCTTCATAGTTGGCAATACCGTCATTGTCGTCATCTGCACTTGGATCTACGCCATTGCCTTCTTGTATATTAGAAATGCCGTCGTCGTCCAAGTCATTATCTATACGAGGTACACAGGTAATTACAGTGAAACCTGCCCCTCCGACATCAAGTGCGCCACAGATACTACCGTTGCCTTGAATGAGTAAATTATTGACATCAAAACCGGTAGTTGTTCCGAATATAATGCTATTCAAGTCCAATGTCGTGGGGTCATATATCAAAGTGTGTATGGTGTAGTTGCCTGCTGCATTTACATTGAAAACAGGGTCTGAATTGACTTGTTGGATGACAAGCCCTGCACCCGAAGTCAATACGTAGCCTGTTTGATAGCCCACAGGTACAACGGCACTGCCGTCGGGTATAGCGGAAATATCAACATTTCCGACTGATGGTGTGATGCAGGTATCTGCAACGGTGGCAGTGAGATTACCGGCACTTATTTCCACCAGATCGGGAAAAGCTGCTCCCGTCACATCAAGGGCAGCACATATAGTACCACCTACACCACCTTGAACGAGTAAATTATTGATTTCAACACCTGTGGTTACACCAAATTGAATAGCACTTAAATCCAAAGTTGTCGGGTCATATACCAGCGTGTGTATGGTATAACTGTCCTGTGTATTTACAGTAAATCGGGGTGCTGTTGGATTAGTTTGCTGAATGACAAGCCCTGCTCCGGAAGTAAGTACATAAGTGGTTTGATAGCCTTGTGGGACTAGGGCATTGCCGTCAGGCGTAGCGGAAATCTCGACATCTCCTCCCGATAGGAAGCAAGATGGTACTGCATCAGGGGTCAAGCCACCTGTAGCCGGGGCAGCTAATAAAAATACTGCTCCCGTAACATCCAAATCACCACAAATATCACCACCACCGCTAACGAGTGAGCTGTTGACTTCGGCACCGGTAGTCACACCTATTTGAACACTATTTAAATCTAATGTAGTCGGATCGTAAACTAAGGTATGTATGGTATAACGCCCTGAACCATCTACACTGAATCCGGGTGTATCGTTGACTTCTTGTACGACCAAATTATTGCCTGATGTAAGGACGTAAGCCACTTCATAACCAGCAGGAACAACCGCATTATTATCAGGTGTAGCACTGATATTGATACTGCCTCCCTGAAGGCAAATTGATGTTTCACCATTAGCGGTCAATGTACCTGCTTCGGGCGTGACTGCATCAAAAGAAGCACCTGTAAGGTCGAGTGCAGCGCAAATAGTTCCACCGCCTTGAATTAATAAGCCATTGACTTCACCGCCGGTTGTTGTACCAAGTTGAATAATACCTAAGTCCAAAGTAGCCGGATCATATACCAAAGTATGTATGGTATAAAGCCCTGTGGCATCTATGGTAAAGTCAGGTGTTGAATTAGTGGCTTCAATCACCAGATCACTACCGGAAGTCAATACATAAGCAACTTGGTATCCGGCAGGAACGACTGCATCATTATTTGCTGTGGCTGAAAGCTCGGCAGTAGCTACACCCGAATTGGCAAATAAACATACTCCACCGCCGCCCGAAAGTGAGCCGGAAGCAGCTTCGCAAATAGGTGCACATCCAGTACCACAAACACCTGTATAGAATCCATATTCTTCACCAATATAGATAGTAGAATACGAGGGGTCGTGGGGAGCCATAGGTCCGCTACCGTATTCAATAATGACTTTGTCTATACATTCATCAAATTGAACAAGTACACTTTCATCCTGACCGGATATAGATGAATTAGCTGTCGCTGTTCCACAAACACCATCGGCATTCTGCGAGATAGATACGCTACCCTCCAGAGAAGTCATCATAGGTAATATGCGTGTTGCATCATCACCTAGCAAACCATATACACAGACCTGTTCTTGCTGGTTGGAAGCACTTGATTTTTTATCTAAGTCTCTGATTTGGAAATAAACCCGATTAGATACTTCCGATAAACAATAGGATAAAGTAAGCACATCATCCTGACTGTGGGGATCAATACCGATTTTCAGTCCTTCATCGTATTCGGTAGAGTAAGGACCGCCCGCTTGTGTGCTTTCGAGAATGCCGTCGGGGTCGGCAATGTCAATAGTATAAGTCTGCGAACCTACATCATAAGTACCTGTCAAAGATTCATCGACCCAATCAATGCCCGAATCGGAAAAATCCAGTGTGTTTTCGCTAGTACATGTCTCGCCACAGTTGCATACATTGGAAGAAAAACCTGTACCTTCGCCAATAAATATTCTGGAGCCACTAGGATGGTCGGGTGCCATAGGTCCACTGCCATATTCTATTACAATTCTATCTATACACTCGTCAAATTGGACAAATACGCTTTCATCTTCTCCTGATGTAGTGGAGTTTGTCGTAGCAATGGCACAATTGCCGTCAATGTTTACGCTACCTTCAAGTGAAGTAATCATGGGCATAACAGGTATAGGGCTAGTACCCAAAAACCCATATACACAAACTTGTTCTTGCTGGTTGGAACCACCCGATTTTTTGTCTAAATCCCGTATCGAAAAAGAAACTTGGTTGGCAGTTTCCGCAAGGTCGTAGGTAATCGTGAGTACATCGTGTTTATCGTTGGGATCAATGTAAATTTCAAGTCCTTCGTCCGACTCGCCAGACCCTTTAAAAATATGGTCAGAGTCATCAATAGAAATATCGAAGGTTTGTGTGCCAACTGTATAAGTGCCGGATTGAGCATTGTGCGCCCAATCACTATTGGCATCTGTAAAGTTGAGCACTTGTTGATTGTTACAACCCGATTGTGCATGAGACTGTATGCCACATACCATCATTAGGCTAACAAATAAAAAACGGTGCATGATTTTTTTGATTAATCGCATCATCTGAAAGGTTTTGATTAAGAGGGAAATAATTATACAATAAATTAAATGTTTATCACCACTAAATATTTATAAAATATATGGTGTAAACTAATGCAGAATAGCCGAGAGTCGGATAAACGGAAGTTTTTGTTTTTTGATAGTGAGAATTGAGGCTTAATTTGAATTTTGAGTAAAGTTAATTTTTATTTGACAATAATAGAAATTTTCATACAATTATTTTCCGAAAATAAAAGACATAAAGCATAATAAATGTGACTATAATTATCATCAAAAAATAATAAATATTTTTAATGACTGATAACAAATGCCCTATATGTTAATTATTAACTATATTAATACTTAATTATCTTTTTGTAATAATATTTATTATTTTTAATAAATATTATTTTTGTCTGAAGTAAAGTCGTTTTTGTGACAAAATGTTTTTGATAAAATATTTAAAGTAGTTGAAAATGAAGGCTTATGTTTTTTGATAAATTAATCGTGCTATGCTTACACTCCAATGAATGTATTATCTTTGCCTGAAATGGAACATAAAATTACAATTGCGGTAGATGGTTTTGCTTCCTGCGGAAAAAGTACACTTGCCAAAGGTGTTGCTCAAGCCTTGAATTATGTCTATATTGATACCGGTGCAATGTATAGAGCAGTGACTTTGTATTGTATTGAACAAGAGGTAGATATAGAAAATGCAGAAGCCATAGAACAAGCATTGAATGCTTTGGATATTCGATTCAAGACCATAGCGGGGAAGAATACGACTTTTCTGAATGGCAGAAATGTAGAGGAGAATATCCGAAAAATGCAGGTCAATAATCGAGTGAGTGAAGTAGCGGCTGTATCAGCAGTACGATGCACATTAGTACGCCAACAACAGGAAATGGGACGTGAAAAAGGCGTAGTCCTCGACGGGCGTGATATTGGCACAGTGGTATTTCCTGATGCAGAATTGAAATTGTTTATGACAGCAAGTATTGAAGTGCGGACGCAACGTCGCCTGTTGGAATTGCAAGCCAAAGGACAGACGGTCAGTTCCGAAGAAATCGCTCAAAATCTCCAACACCGCGACCACATCGACTCTACTCGTGCCGATAGTCCGCTCAAGCAAGCCGAAGATGCCATAGTGATTGATAATTCTCATTTAAATCAGGAGGAACAATTGGCGATGTGTCTGGTATTGGCAAAACTTCGGGGGGCATCATGAACCAACAGCCCTTATTCCATTTCAAATAAAATTTCCATATTCAAATCATTTTGGATTAAACCCTTTGAGTGCATATTTTGATTCAATCCGTAAGTAGTAATCATGGTCATAAAAATCGCTTTTTTCGTGCCTGTTTCTACCCGAAAAACGGCTATTTTCTGTCTCAATTGTTGTGCATAAGATTTGGTGATGGTATAAGGCTCGATTGAAAATTTTATTTCACACAGGTTAATGACTTGGTCTCTTCGGTCAATGATTAAATCAATCTGCGCTCCTTTTTCCGATTGTCCGCTTTTCCACGAAAAAGTACGGCTGATGACACCTCTGATACCCAAGGCATTTTTGATTTGTTGAACATGATACAAACAGATTTGCTCAAAGGCATACCCACTCCATGCACGATAGGCAGGTGTATCAGTGGCATTGCTCCAATTGTACAAATCGCCGGGATCTGAATGTTCGATAAACCGTAAATAGAATAGGGTATAAAAATCAATTAATTGATATAAACTATTTTGCTTTTTTTTGTTAAAAGGATTATAACGCCGAATAAATCCACTTTTTTCCAACTCGTCTAAAATGCCGGTGAGTGTACCGTTGTTTGGAATTTTTGAATGCCGGATGATCTCGGTGCGGGTTAAGCCCTTTGTTTTTTGAGCGATGGCACGAACTACCGCAATGTGCCTTTCCGCCTTTGAAAATAAGGCGCGAAAAAGATTGTCAAATTCCAAACGAAGTAAGCCGTCGGCAGCAAAGGCAATTTGTTCAATATTTTGCATGGCACTGTAATCCGGCGAAATCCTGTTCAGATAAAACGGTATGCCGCCCATGACCATATATAGTTGTATGATTTGGTAGCGAGTAAGGGCAGGATTTTTGAGTTTCAGCAATTGCTCCGCTTCATATAGTGTAAATGGTTCTAGCTTGATGCGTTCCGTTATCCGGTTGTGCAAGCCGCCTTTGTGGTTGATCAGTTTATTGATTATCCATGAAGCCGCCGAACCGCAAACCACCAGAATGACATCATCCCTTGCCGCAGCCCAACTGTTCCAAAAATGCTCTAAAGAGGGAATAAAATCGGATTTTTGGTTGTCAAACCAAGGCAACTCGTCCAAAAAAATGACTTTTTGTTTATCCTTTGATGCCTCCAGAAAATCAATTAATTGACGGAAAGCCAGAAACCAGTTTTTAGGAATGCTTTTAAGTGGTTTTTCCTTTTGATATTCTTGCAGTGTGGTGTAGAAATTGAGGAGTTGTTGTGCTTTAGTCACATTAGCAATAGCGGTAATTTGGAAAGTAAATTGATTGTCAAAAACTTGTCTGACCAATTCCGTTTTTCCTACCCGTCTTCTACCATAAACCGCCACAAATTCCGATTGACCGCTCTTCAATAATCTTTTGAAAATCTGCTGCTCTCTTTTCCGACCAATAAACTGTTGCATATCATTATTTTTAGCTTAAACTATATTTTTTTACATAGTAAAAGCCAAAAATAATTAATTTTTAGCTTAAACTATGTTTTTTACACTAGTTTAAGCTAAAAATATAGAACTTATTAGCGTTTTTTAAAATCGTTTATTGAACTTTTATGGTGAGCTTATTTGTATTAAAAAAATATTTTTAATTTTAATTTATTTTATTAAAAAATTATTAATCAATATTTTATAAATATTTTAAATTTTAAATACAAAAAAATGATAAGAAAGTCCTTTACAATAATTTAGCAATTAACAACAATCAATCATCAAGAAGCCACTTTGAGTTTGCTCATTTTCGATTTACTGATTTTTTGCTCTGCATATTCGCGGGTAACGCGGTACTCGTTGATACCTTTTTGAGAGGGTAATTCAAACATGGCATCGGTCATAATCGCCTCACAGATAGAGCGTAAACCCCTTGCGCCAAGATTGAAATCATAGGCTTTTTCTACAATAAAATCGAGGGCATCTTCACTGAAGGTCAAGTTAATATTTTCTAATTTGAGTAATTTTTGATATTGCTTGACGAGTGCATTATGCGGTTCGGTAAGTATGCGGCGTAAGGTTTTTTTGTTGAGTGGTTCGAGGTAGGTGAGTACAGGCAAGCGACCAATGAGTTCTGGAATAAGTCCGAAGGATTTGGTGTCTTGCTGACTGACATATTGCAGTAAATTTTCGCGGTCAATACGCTCAATTTCTTCTTTGTTGAAACCGATAACTTGCGTGTTGAGCCGACGTGCAATGTGTTTTTCGATGCCGTCAAAAGCACCTCCGCAGATAAATAAGATATTTTCTGTATTGATTTTGACGAGTTTTTGCTCCGGGTGCTTGCGTCCACCTTGTGGAGGTACATTAACATCTGTACCTTCAAACATTTTGAGTAGTGCCTGTTGCACACCTTCGCCCGATACATCGCGTGTGATGGAAGGATTATCGCTTTTACGCGCTATTTTATCAATTTCATCCACATAAATAATACCCCGCTCGGCAGCAGAGACATTATAATCACAAACTTGTAACAAACGACTCAATATACTTTCCACATCTTCGCCCACATAACCCGCTTCGGTAAATACGGTGGCATCTACAATGGCAAAAGGTACTTGCAGGAATTTGGCGATGGTTTTTGCCAAAAGGGTCTTACCCGTACCTGTACGCCCGACGAGTAAGATATTTGATTTTTCGATTTCTATATCGTCTTCTTCCGGTTTTTGGCGAAGGCGTTTGTAGTGGTTGTAAACGGCTACGGAGAGAAATTTTTTGGCTTCGTTTTGTCCGATCACATAGCGGTCAAGGTGATTTTTGATGTCTCTGGGAACTATGGTAAGTGGCAGGTGAAATTCCTCTTCTTTTTGTCCGGCATTGAGTTCTTCTTCAATGATTTGCTGGGCTTGCTCTACACAAGTATCGCAAATATGTCCGTCTATACCGGCTACTAGTATTAAGGCTTCCTCTTTGCCCCTTCCGCAAAACGAACATCTGTAACTCTGACGCTTCATGTGATTCATGATGTAATAATTTGTATGTGATGGGTGGTTTTGAGTGTGCAAAGATAGGTTTTTTAATCCTGACACGCAATTTTGGGTTTATTAGTGATGAGTAACCGGTGATTAGTTGGGATTTTGTTTCGCAAAACTATTTTTATTATATTAAACTCACATTTTTGTTAAATTTATATTTAAATAAAATATTTCGCGCAGCAAAATCCTAAACTAATCACTCCAATCTATTTAGTCTCTGTATCTATACCAAGTACCTCGTCAATCAGACCATATTCGAGGGCTTCTGCACCTCGCATCCAATTGTCGCGGTCACAGTCTTCGGCTACTTTATCGTAAGGCTGTCCGGTATGGTGTGCGATGATGTCGTAGAGGTCTTTTTGCAGCGTTTTCATGAATTTGTAATTAATCTCCATGTCGCTTGCCTGACCTTGCATGCCGCCCGAAGGTTGGTGAATCATGATACGGCTATGCTTGAGACAAGAGCGTTTGCTTTTTTCACCTGCAGTGAGTAAGACTGCCCCCATAGATGCTGCAAGTCCTGTACATATCGTTGCTACATCGGGAGATACATATTGCATGGTGTCATATATACTTAATCCGTCGATGACGCTACCGCCCGGACTGTTGATGAACATCTGGATGTCACGCTTGGGGTCGGTAGATTGTAGAAAGAGGAGTTGAGCATTGACAACATTGGCTACATCTGCTCTTACGGGCAAACCGAAGTAGATGATTCTATCCATCATCAATCGGGAGAATACGTCCATCGCTACGGCATTCATACGACGTTCTTCGATGACATTGGGGGTCATACCATATATGTTGGGTACTGTGGTGTTGATGGCTTTTTCGTAGTCCTCAAATACCGATGTACTAATACCGGCATGTTTGGTGGCGTATTTTTTAAATTCCTTATTGTCAAACATATTTTGTGATTGATTGAAATGAGTTAGATGCGAGAAAAGAGTAGTTCAAGTTATCCTTTCTCGTTTTTTTTAATAAAAATTAAAATTGTGTATTAATACGGTATATAAATAAGAATTGGGCATTGAAGGTTTAATGACTTAAACAAATCGCTATGTTTTAACAGACTGATAACACTTTGATCTTGGCTGATTCAATCCGCTTATTTACTTTTTGGATTGTTCTCTGACCTCTTTTACTTGTTGAACGGTAATGCTTAATATTTGAGCAATTTTCTCGTCGTTGAAGATGCCTTCGTTTAGTAGGTTAGTTATGGCTGACGTTATTTTTTGTCTGGCTTCTTGCTCTTTTTGTCTGGCTTCTTGCTTCATTTGAGCAGTTTTTTGTCTTTCTTTTTCATCATGCTCTTCTATGGCAATGACAAGAGCCGTATTAATCGCATCTTTCTCGTAAGCATCGCGCTCGTCGTCTGTCAGGTTTTCTAGTTCCAATGTACGTAGGAGGTGTTGCATCCACTCGGTATTGGTGATGACTTCGGGTATGGGGTCATTTACGGTAGCTGTATCGGTGTATTTCATAAGAAATAATAATTTATCTAAATCCGTTTCGAGTTCATCTTCGGTTTTGTTCCATTTGCCGAGTTCGACGACTATGTGCGTGATTTGGTCGTCCATCAATTCGCCATGTTGGTTTCTGATGCAACCAAAGTGGCGAAACTCATCTGAAGCATAAACTTTGCCTTCCAAAAATGAAATCAGGTAAATGGATTTGAGGTCATCAAATTTATATTCACCTTTTTTCACCATACGGTCAAGCCGCTTAAAGGCATAAAACTTGCCGCGATGGATGAATCTGTTGATGTTCCTTCTTTGCATTTCTACAATGAACACCCGTCCGTTTTCGTCAGTACAGGTAACATCAAAGGAGCCGCCCCGTCGTTTTTTTACAGTGCCTTCAAATACTCTATCTTCAAAATGTATTTCGGTTATGGGTACGTTTGCCCCAATGAGTATCTGCAAGGCATGTTTCAAAAAAACGGTATTGATTTTATTACCGAAGGCTCTTTTGAAGCCAAAATCGGATAGTATAGATACAAATCTCTTTTTGGATAACATTTGATGGATATCTAAAATTACATTTTTTTGGCGAATTTGGCAAATATACGGTGTTCAGTTTTTATGTCAATTCAGTTTCTATAATGGTATTTTCTGCTGCTTCTGCATTATCTTTTTCGGTCTCCTCCACCTTCTCTTCCTCCGCTTTTTTTCTTCTGGCTTCTCTTTCAGCCTCAACGATGTCATTAAATTCATTGGTGCTGACCTTTTTCGGGTGGAATGTCACAACCTCTCCAATTTTTTCTTCTATCTTGACCCGATTCATTGTCGATTGGCGTTTGGACATGAATGCCTCATCGTATTGGAGCATCATTTTATAGAACTCCTGAAATTGTTTTTCAGCCTTTGGGTCGTCTGGATTCACATTAGCACGCTCGTAATAATCTTGTCGCATTTCAGCCTCTATATCAGCTTCTGATACATAGACATCCATATCCTTTGCGATTTGTTCTATGAGCATGGTATCCCTAAGATAAGCGATAGATGCTTCAAATTCTATGTCGCCGACTTTGCTTTCACTCGCAAATTCTAACCAACGCCTGAGATAAGCATCGGGCAATTCAACTTTGTTGAGGTCTTTTAGTTTGTCGAATATTTTTGTAAAGGTAAAGGTTTGTGAAGTTTGCTTATATTGCTCTTCCAACATAATTCTCAACTCCTCCATAAAACCGAATTGTACCGCCTTTTTTTCCTCATTATCGGCATCTTCGCCTTCCTCATCCATCCCCAAGTCCAAATCAACGACTTCAAGAATATCCAAATCGCTATCCTCTGTCACCTCTTCTATTTCTTCTTCTGGCAGAAAATCTGCAATATATTTTTCAGCTTTTTCCATGCCAATTGCATCAATCAGAAGTTGAGCGTTGAGGTCGGCAGGAATCATTGATGTAATGCCTTGAATTTCTACTCTGAAGGTATCATTAAATTCCGTTTCTTCACTGACATACAAGAATTGTTTTCTGATATTTTTAGCTTGCTCTTTCGAAACTAATTTATGTACATCGGTATCAAAAGTATCTGATTTTTTGAGCGTGAGGATATGTTTTTTTAGTTCTTCATCTTCAATATCCTCAATAGCAACCATCGAAAATTTATTTATCCCCTCTTCTTTGGGTTCATCGTTTTCAAGCTCAATGAGATTGACAGACAACAGGTCAGTCTCTAACTTTACCTCGTCAACAACTTCTTGTGTGCCGCGCTCTTTACGAAATCTGTCAATTTCTTTTTGTATATCTACATCAGTTACCTCAACCTCATAATTATCCACTTCCGTACTTTTATCCAAACCTTTGACTTCAAACGAAAGATTCAAACCCACTTCATACTGAAACTCATAATCAATATAGTTGCGTGCTTCCAAATCAGGAGCAATTTGATCTTCCACAGGCAAGGGCTGACCAAAAGTCGTGATTTTATGTTCGGCAATATATTCCATTAAGGATTTGTAAGACAATTCGTTCAATTCATCGGCAATAACGGCTTTACCATACAATTTTTTGACGTAAGACATCGGCACTTGCCCTTTACGAAAACCTTTAAGGTGCGCTTTTTTTCTGAAATCGTTGAGTTTTTTATTCACCTGTTTTTGGTAATCTTCTTTAGCTATCTTGACCGTGAAAATCGCCGTTAAAACATCGGTATCTTCTCTCGTTATGGTTGGCATAATTTAGTGATTTTAAGTATAATGAATGAACCGATGAATGAATGTAAAATGTAAAATAATAAATGTAAAAGTGTATAACGTGAATATTTTTTTATAAAAAAATTGACAATAATTTAAAAATATAATTATTGATAAATGAGTAATTTTACATACTAAAAATTACACTAAAATACAGATATTTTTTTTATTAATTAAATATTACTTTATAATATTTTTATATTTAAAATGAATTATTTATGAATTTAATTTATTTAAAATAATAAAAAAATACACCTAATTTCAGTATAATCTTCTAAAGGTATTTTTACATTTTTTAAGACATATCAGCGGATGTATCAAACATTGAATGGCATCGAATAAAAAAAGTTCAAGTTCAACTTTCAAATTCAAGTTCAAAAATTTAATTTGGCTATGCCAAATTCTTATTTCTATTTTTTTAATAAAAAAATAAAACTTGAACTTGCTCTTGAAACTTGAACTTGAACTTTATAAACTGTGCGGGTGGAGGGACTCGAACCCCCACGCCGTGAAGCACTAGATCCTAAGTCTAGCGTGTCTACCAATTTCACCACACCCGCAGTTGTTTTAGTTAATCCATTATAGTGTTTCGCTTTACGAAATTTTGGAATTAATGATTAACTAAGCTAAAATTACTAAATGAATACGCCCTTTTTGAAAAGCGAGTGCAAAGATATTGACTTTTTATTAAAAAAGTAAACTTTGTAGTGAAAATCATATCACAATTGTATAAAAAATGTTTTTTTTGCGATGCATATAGACTTTAGGGAATAGTTTATCAGTTTTAGACTTTGGACAGAATGGGAATTAGGGAACTGGGAAATTAGGTTTAAATTCGTAATCTATTGATTATCAATTATTTTTATTTTATTATTCAAATAAAACATGTAATATAATTAGTTTTCATAAATAATTAGAACAGAAGGTTTTACCAAATTCCCAAATTCCCTCTGTCCAGTCCAATATCAATTAAACAGTTAATCGGGGCATTAGAGTGAGTGCAGAAAACACCTTTTAAACAGCAAAAAACATCGAATGACATATAAATTATTTTGTAAAATATTCTTGTTGTGTATTTTCTTTTTTCTTACGAAAAATACATACACACAAGTACCGGATGTATTCGGACAACCGGGCAACAGAAATACATCATCGCAGCGAGATACGAGCATATACGAAACACCTGATACTTCGGCAGTTTTGTATTTTTATAATGATGATTTGAAGCATCGCCGAATCACAGATACCCTTGAAGCGATACAAATTTATAACCCCGTTTATCGGCAGGAATATGGTTATTATCAAGCAGATATAGGCTCACCGCACCGTCAGTCGGTCTATCAGCCGCTTGAAAGAGAGGGCATAGATTTAGGCTTTCATCATTATGACCTTTACCTGAAAACTGCCCGCGATATTCGTTTTTTTAACACCAATCACCCTTATTCGCAGTTTTCATATACTGCCGGAACTACGCAGGATGAAGGTTATGTCAATGGTCTGTTTGCTCAAAATATCAACAATAATATCAGTGCTGCCATTGACTTTTCGCGCATCATACATCGGGGCGGCTACGATAGCCAACGGGTACGCCACACCAATTTAGGTCTTTCTGCATGGTATCGTAGCAGCAATGACCGTTATTATGGTTTTTTCACTTGGGCAGGCAACAGCATCAAGCAGCAAAACAACGGCGGCATACAAAGCGTAGCTCACCTCGTTGATACACTTTATATCGGCAGACGCAGCCTTATTCCGGTCAATATCGAAACGGCACAAAGCGAATATAACCACGACGAACTCACTTATACACAGTATTTTAATATATTCCGCAAGCGGAATAGTCCGCCGTCCGTAGTTGGTCGTGATTCATCTTTAGTCCGCAGTCCACAGTCCACAGTCGATAGTGATTCGCTAGCCATAGCTCGTGATTCGTTAGCCGTCAACCGTCCGCCGTCAAGCGTTGGTCGTGATTCAGTCCGCCGTCTGTCTTTAGGAACGGGTTTGTCGCACCGTTTTCGGTACAAACGGGAATTGTTGAAAAGTTTTGATACACAGCCCTCCCCTTTTGCGAACCCCGATTTTTACGGTATTTTCAGAACGAATGAACGTGGGCTTCGCCATTTTGTACGCATCAATAAATTTGAAAATCGTTTTGGCGCATTTTTGTATTTGGGAAAAAATGATGCCTTTCGATTTGAACCTGCATTGACCCACGCCTTTGTCCAAATCAATCAAGAACCGCATGATTCGCTGTTGCAGGAGTTGAGGGTATCCGGCAAATTATCTACGTCTATTGCCAATATTTTTGACCTCAATGCTTATGCACATTATGAACTCGGTGCAAATCTTGGTGATTATTTGTTGAAAGGTGAGGCAAAACTGAAATTGGGGTCTTTGGGTACGCTCGAAGGTGCTTTGCTACAACATCAGTATGCGCCTGACCTCATCCAATATCGCGTTTTTATATCGCAGCAATTGATTTGGGAAAATGATTTTAAGAAAACAAATGAAACCAATTTTATGGTCAAATATCGTTTGCCGAAATTGAATGTGGGTAAAAAATTGACCGCAGATATTAGCGGTGGTATTCAAAATCATTTGTTGAGCAACCTGATATATTACGATACTTCAGCAGTGCCGATACAAGCGGAGAATGAATTGAAAAATATCGCTCAGGTTTTTGTAAATGGCAATTTTCGTTGGGGCAGACTACATGCCGAAAATAAATTGGTCGTTCAACAAACCGATATGATGTATTTGCGATTGCCGCGTTTTTGGTCGCAGCATAGTCTGTTTTATCAAGGTCCTTTGTTTAAGAGTGATGGGATTGTTCGCATAGGTGCAGACCTACGTTATTACAGTAGTTTTCAAACGGATAATTGGTGGGCATTGACCGGACAATTTCACCTGCAAGATGATAGATTTATTTCTCAGCCCATTACAGATGTTTTTGTGTCTGTCAAAGTCAATCGTTTTCGTGCCTTTGCCAAAGTAGGTAATGTCTTTCAACCATTCGCCTTTAATACACGCCTGATAGCCCCCAATTATCCGACACGAGATATATTTTTCCGTTTTGGTCTCACTTGGGCGTTTATGGATTAAAATACTTGAATGTGGTGATGCGATAATGCTTCAATGTGATGATGCGATAATGCTTGAATGTGATGATGCGATAATGCTTCAATGTGGTGATGCTGAACAAAAAATGTTTAGTTTTGTCTTTTACGGGTGTAATGTGGACGAAATGAATTTATCGAACTTTCGTGTTTTTTTAGTATGAAAATTTTAATATAATTTTACTTTTTTTAATAAATAAAAAAAATATTTATATTTTTTCATATTGAAAATAAATAATTTATGT
Organism: uncultured Saprospiraceae bacterium; assembly: GCA_938028705.1. Classification (GTDB taxonomy): domain Bacteria; phylum Bacteroidota; class Bacteroidia; order Chitinophagales; family Saprospiraceae; genus JAHDEO01. Next base: position 61,626 of record CALIZI010000033.1, read on the forward strand.
TTTTATTTTATTAAAATAATAATATTTTTTATTTAAAATTTAATTATTACTAAAAAATATTCACGCTATACCCTTTTACATTTTACATTTATTATTTTACATTTTACATTTAAATAACACGAGGCGAGCGAATGCAAAACATGCTAACATATACTAATTCAAAACTTACTCTTACGAATAATCATAGTCATTCGGGGAGTGTGATATGGCGCAGTCCGTCCAATTTGGCACTGATTAAATACTGGGGCAAGTATGGGCGACAATTACCTCAAAATCCATCCATTAGCTTCACTTTGAATCATGCCTATACAGAAACGAAGGTGGATTACGAACCTGATTCGACAGGGGAGCAAGGCATTGATTTAGAGTTTTATTTTGAAGGAAAACCCAATGAACCTTTTCGCGCCAAGCAATTAAAATTCCTCGAATCTATTATTGATATTTTCCCTTTTTTAACTCAAATCAAATTGACCGTTCGCTCACACAATTCCTTTCCACATTCGGCGGGTATTGCATCTTCGGCTTCAAGTATGAGTGCTTTCGCTCTGTGTCTGTGCAGTATCGAACACGAGCTATTTGGTACGCTCGAATTGCAGGCTGATTTCATGCAAAAAGCAAGTTTTGTGGCACGATTGGGCTCGGGAAGTGCTTGCAGGTCGGTGTATCCTGTGATGGCGGTTTGGGGTAAAGGTGTGTCGGGCAGTTCCAACCTTTACGCGACTCCTCACGCACACGAGGTACACGATATTTTCCATACTTTTCACGATGATATTTTGATTATCAGTAAAAGCGAAAAAAGCGTATCAAGCCGTGCCGGACATGCCTTGATGGAGGGCAATCCTTATGCGGATATTCGCTACGCACAAGCACGCACACGCCTGAATGCACTCCTACCTGCATTGCGCGAAGGCAACTTGACGACCTTTGGTGAAATCACTGAAAATGAAGCACTTACGCTACATGCTTTAATGATGACTTCGCATCCTTCGTACCTTTTGATGGAGGCTAATTCGCTGGCAGCGATACACAAAATTCGTGCATTTCGGGCAGCTACGAATGTACCGCTTTATTTCAGTTTGGATGCCGGACCTAATTTGCATTTACTCTATCCGGACGCGAATAAAAAGGAAGTTCAGAATTTTATTCAACAGGAACTGCAAGCACTTTGTGAGGACGGAAAGTATATCACAGATATAGTTGGTCAGGGGGCGGAATGGATTTAAATTTTGTTTTGATTTTTAAAATCAGATTCCAAAAGTGTCAAAACTTTTATGATGTAGATGAACTTGTCAAAAAACAGCATCTACTCTTGAATTTGGATTAAAATTAGCTCAAAGTCGATTTAAAAGTATAGATTAAGCTGTGAACTAAAACATTAGTCAGCTTAAAGTGGGTTAAAATTTATAGATTAAGTTGTAAATATTTTTGTTCCCGGCTTAAAGTGTATATATTTACATAGATTCAGCTGACAATAAATTCAAATCTATGGACAATACGATATTAATTGGTCGAAAAAAAGAGCAGGAAATACTGATGAAAGCCTTACACTCGCGGGAGGCGGAAATGGTGGCAGTCATTGGTCGCAGAAGGGTAGGTAAGACCTTTTTGATTGAATCTGTTTACGAAAAATATATCACATTTAAAATATCGGGCGTTCAGGATGCACCCGCTGAAGAGCAATTACAAAACTTTGTTTATCAGATAGATAAAGCCGCGAATGCCCCTGTTCCTTCCAAAGTGCCTGACAATTGGCTGAGGGCTTTTATGACACTGATATTTTATTTAAAAACAATCAAAACAGAGTATCGGCAAGTTGTATTTTTTGATGAGTTGCCTTGGTTGGCTGCGGACAAGGCTGCCGGATTTTTGAGGGGCTTGAGTTTCTTTTGGAATAGTTGGGCAGTGAGGGAAGATATTGTGGTGGTGATTTGTGGCTCGGTAACTTCATGGATGGTACAAAAAGTAGTCAATCACACCGGCGGTCTGCACAATCGCATCACGCGACGTATTCACCTCAAACCTTTTACTTTAGGTGAGACGGAACATTATTTTCGGAGCAGAAATATCGGGCTGAACCGTTATCATATCGTAGAAATTTATATGGCAATGGGCGGGATTCCGCATTACTTGAAGGAAGTGGAAGCAGGAAATAGTGCCGTTCAGAGTATCAATGATATTTGTTTTTCGGAGACGGGTTTGTTGCGCGATGAATTTGGGAAATTATACCCTGCATTATTCGATAATTCGGATAATCACATAGCGGTAGTACGCGCATTGGCTACCAAGCGGCAAGGTATGACCCGCGACGAAATTATCGCTGCATCGGGCATAGGAAACGGTGGTACACTTACTAAGGTCTTGGATGAATTGCAGCAATCAGGCTTTATTTCAATTTACCATGCTTATGGCAAAAAAAAGAAAGGCAAACTTCACCGCCTGACCGATGAATATTCACTTTTTTATCTTCAATTTATTGAAAATAACCTTTATGAAGGTGATGATACCTGGCAGCATTTGAGCCAAACACAGGCTTACAAAACATGGAGCGGCTACACCTTTGAAAGCCTGTGTATCAAGCATTTACCACAAATCAAAAGGGCGTTGAGCATAGCGGGTGTGTATGCGATTTCGTCTTCATTTTACAAAAAAGGAACGGCTACTGAAAAGGGCGCACAAATTGATTTATTACTGGACAGAAAAGATAAAGTGATTAATTTGTTTGAGATAAAATTTCACGAAAAACCCTATGTCATGACCAAAACCTACGCAGAAGCTCTGCGCGATAAAGGCTTTATTTTCGAGGAGACCACCAAGACGAATAAATTATTGTTTTGGACATTTATCGCACCTTTCGGATTGGCGCATAATCAGCACAGTTTGGGTTTGGTAGAGAAGATATTGGATTTAGAGGCTTTATTTTTAGATTCGTGAAAATCTCGTTTTTACGATGAATCAACTCACCCAATTTTACACCTCAGAATACCCACTTTCCTTAATTTTCCTTTCTTAATTTCTTCTTTTTTCATAATTATATTTTAAAAAAATATGAAGAAAATGCTAAAAACATTTGGACATATATAGTTATCTATATACTTTTGAATGATTAAGCACCTATCGGACTCTTTCTCCTGACCGATACTTACACATATTAAAGAATCACTAAATAAAAGCTTATGAGAACACGAACTATTATGAAAACGGTGACTCTGCTTCTGGTATATTTCTTCGCGGTCCACACTATGACAGCACAGGAAAAATCAGAAGTAGATCACTCGTATAAACCACTGACCCTCAAACTCAGCGAGGACGGCAAAAAGTATGTCCGCTTTATCATGTGGCACCAACTCTGGGCAACTACCAACAATCTGGAAGCGGACGGGGCAAAACTTCAGATTACGCCAAGCATCAGGCGTTCCCGTTTTCTGGCATTTGCTCAGGTGTCGCCGAGATTTATGCTGCTGACTCACTTCGGATTGAATAGCCTTACACCGGGCAATCTCACCTCTCTCGGAAGTAATGGAGATTCACCACAAATGTTTCTTCACGATGCTTGGGGAGAGTTCAAAGTACACGATGCAGTATATATAGGAGCCGGTCTGCACTATTGGAAAGGGCTATCTCGCCTATCCAACCAAAGTACCCTGAACCTGATGACACTTGACCAATCGCGTCCTTTCGTAGCCTGGCATTCGCTGGGAATTACCGACCAATTTGCTCGTCATTTGGGTGTTTATGCGAAGGGTCAAATTGAAAAGTTTGACTATCGTCTGGCTATTAATTCTCCGCTTCGCAATACCATTGGTGCAGGTAAAGACTATGGAACATCTGGAAGTGGATTGACCTACACCGGTGTTTCTACGCCAACAGAAGGCGGCGATCCAACCGGAAATACAGTAGTAGAAGGTTACTTCCGTTACAACGTTTTCGACAAAGAATCTACTAAACTGCCTTTTGCCGTAGGTACTTACTTGGGTAAGAAAAAAGTATTGGCGTTTGGTGCCGGTTTTTTTGCTCACCCAAATGGAATGTATAATGACAGTACCTTGACGCATAGTGGTGTCGGTCATTTTGCCTTGGATGCCTTTATGGATATGCCTGTGGGAGCTAATGGCGATGCTGCAAATGCTTATTTAGCTGTAATGAATTTTAATTATGGCGAAAATTATGTCAGTCGCTGGGCAGGTACCGGAACCGCTATCATCGCACAAACAGGCTACTACCTAAATTCCGCTAAAATAATGCCTTATATCGGCTTCAATTATGGTAACTATCAGGGCTATGATGACCCGGTTACTGCCTTGAATGTTGGAATGAATTACTTTGTCAATGGGCATTTTGCAAAAGTGACTTTAGAATATCATAGAATAGCCGGTGATGTAAGAGAAGGTGCCATAGCAACACAAGCTGATGCTATATCTCAAATTCGCCTTCAGATGCACATCTTCCTCTAACCGTACATTGTACTTGACCTTAAATAAAATTATTTTAAAATAAATAAAATTTATAATTAATTTATTTTCAATAAAAAATATAATATAAAATATTTTTAATCATAAAAAATACTTTTTTATGATTATAATTATAAATTTTTTAAATTAAAAAAAATACAATTATGTCAGATAATAGAATGCAAGAATATTGGAGCAAAAACCTACGCTATCTGGCGATTCTGCTGGTCGTTTGGTTTGCTGTTTCTTATGGTTGCGGGATACTTTTTGCCGATGCCTTAAATAACATTCAAATCGGGGGCTTCAAACTCGGTTTTTGGTTTGCACAACAAGGGGCAATCTATGTATTTGTCGTCTTGATTTTCGTTTATGTTCGTTGGATGAATAAGCTGGACAAAGAGTACGGCGTGGACGAAGATTAACCCCGTAGAGACGCGATTAATCGCGTCTCTACCGCGTACATTTTTTAAAATTAAAAATAAAATAATCATGATTTTAAATGATATTATATTAGGTGCCATGGGTGTGCAGACGTGGACGGCGATTATCGTGGGATTGACCTTTCTGTTATACATCGGCGTGGCGATATGGGCGCGTGCCGGTTCTACTAGTGAATTTTATGTAGCGGGTGGTGGTGTACCGCCTTTATTGAACGGTATGGCTACGGCTGCCGATTGGATGTCTGCCGCATCCTTTATTTCGATGGCGGGTTTGATTTCGTTTATGGGCTATCAGGGCGCACAATACCTGATGGGCTGGACGGGCGGCTACGTGTTGCTCGCGCTCTTGCTCGCGCCTTACTTGCGTAAGTTTGGTAAATTTACAGTGCCGGATTTTATCGGTGACAGATATTACTCCCAAACGGCACGTTTGGTGGCGGTGATTTGTGCGATTTTCGTATCGTTTACCTACATCGTAGGGCAGATGAAAGGGGTAGGTATTGCCTTCTCTCGCTTCCTTGAGGTTGATTTTGCTTACGGCGTAATGATTGGTACAGGTATCGTCTTTTTCTATGCGGTACTTGGTGGTATGAAGGGAATTACATATACACAAGTAGCGCAATATTGTGTTTTGATTTTTGCCTATCTCGTTCCTGCGATTTTTATTTCTATTCAAATGGTAGGCAATCCAATTCCTCAACTCGGCTTTGGTGGCAATCTCGTGGACGGTAGTGGACCACTGCTAGCCAAATTGGATTTATTACACACCGATTTAGGATTTAAAGAATACACCACTTCGCATACCGGAAAGGTCAATCTGTTCTTCGTAACGGCTGCCTTGATGCTCGGTACGGCTGGTTTGCCTCACGTTATTGTGCGCTTTTTCACCGTTCCCAAAGTACGCGATGCACGTAAATCGGCGGGTTGGGCATTGGTATTTATTGCCTTGCTTTATACGACTGCACCTGCGGTAGCTGCATTTGCACGTACCAATTTGTTGAATACGGTCAATGATAAATCTTATGCGAGTATGCCTGCATGGTTTGGTAATTGGGAAAAGACAGGATTACTCAAATTTGAGGACAAAAACGGTGATGGCAAAATTCAATATTATAATGATAAAAATGCTACTTACGTCCAAGCTGCTACTTCTAAAGGTTGGAAAGGCAATGAGTTGACAGTGGATAGAGATATTATGGTACTTGCCAATCCTGAGATTGCGAATTTACCTGCATGGGTGATTGCACTCGTAGTGGCGGGTGGTTTGGCTGCGGCACTTTCTACGGCAGCAGGTTTATTGCTGGTCATTTCTTCGTCGATTTCGCACGATTTGTTGAAAAATTTCTTGATGCCCGGCATTACTGAGAAGCAAGAATTGACTTATGCACGTATCACAATTGGTGTTGCGGTAGTCATTGCGGCTTACTTCGGAATCAATCCGCCCGGCTTCGTGGCGCAGGTGGTCGCCTGGGCATTTGGTCTGGCAGCAGCTTCCTTCTTCCCCGCTATTTTGCTCGGTATTTTCTACAAACGTATGAATATGCAAGGGGCAGTAGCCGGTATGATTGTCGGCTTGTTATTTACAGGTACGTATATTATTTACTTTAAATATGGTGGCGGTACAGCCGACCAATGGTGGTTTGGTATTTCGCCCGAAGGTATCGGTACATTGGGTATGATTTTTAACTTTATTGTAGCACTTGCGGTGTCGAGTTTCACACCTCCACCACCGGAGAATATACAAAACTTGGTGGAGGAAATTCGTATCCCACGCGGTGCGGGCGCACCTGCTGACCATGATTAATGCTGAAATGCGTTAATGCTGAAATGCGATAATGAAATGAGTGAATGATTGAATGTTTTATTTATTTTTATTCAAAAAAATATTTAATTCATTGATAATCTGTTTGTTAGATTTATTTTTGTTTGCTCAAATGAACAATTTGAGTATTTTATAGGTTTTTTACTCATAATAAATTGGTTAGAAAGTCCTCGTTGAACAATGCTTTACAGGAATGAAGGAGTGAATGAATTTTGAATGAATGAATACTGTTAATTACGGATTCATTCATTCTTTCATTCAAAATTCATTTGTTAGTTTAGGATTGTTTGCGAGGACAATTTTTATATAATTTTAATCAAGCTATTCTACAATTACCTAAATATCAAGACAAATTAGCCTGATTACTTAATTCACTCCCGATTAACTGATAAATTATTTATCCAATGACCACATCCCGCTCTCCCAAACTTATCGGTACATTCCTATTCTTTTTTGCCTTGCTCAATTTTCCGGTCATTGGTTTTTTTAATCAAGAAAAAATCATCGTAGGGATTCCACTTTTATATGCCTATCTTTTTTCGATATGGTTGGTTTTTATTATCTTAATGTTTTTAATTGTTAGAAAATAAAATCAATCTAATAACATGAGTGTAGAACCAACCAGAGCGCAACTCTCCGCCCTCAAATCTTACCCTAAAGACCAGCCTGTAGCCATGCTGAATGTCATCAAATTCAGAGACAAAACGCCTGACGGAACAGAGGAAGGCAAGGAAGTCTATAAACGTTATATTGCTGCGGCAATGCCTTTTGTAGAGGGTGTTGGTGGTAAGCTGATATGGCGCGGTAAACCTGTGGGAATGGTCATTGGGAATGACGATACCCAACCCGATGTAGTATTTATTGTACAATATCCTTCGATAGATGCGTTTTTTGAGATGATAAAAAATCCTGATTATCAGAAAATTACACACCTTCGCAGTCTGTCTTTAGAAATCGGAGATTTGATTGCTTGCGAGGTTTAATGAATCAGTTAAACAGATGAATGGGTAATCAGGCAATATAGAAATCAAATATTTTGCAAAGCAAAATTATCCTCATTCGCCTGATTACTCCCGCTCAACTAATTACCTGTTCAACCGATTCACTGTTCAACTAAAAATGAACATTGCCACTGTCATATCATTTTCGATAGCATATTTGCTGTTACTTTTTGGGATTGCTTACTTCATCGACAGGCAATCGGCAAAGGGACGCAACCTAACGGCAAATCCTTATATTTATGCTTTGTCTTTAGCTGTTTTTTGTACGGCATGGACCTTTTATGGCAGTGTCGGACGTGCTGCGACAGGCGGTTTGAGTTTTCTGACAGTCTATCTTGGTCCTACGCTCACCGCGCCTTTGTGGGTCTTGATTCTCCGAAAAATCATTATCATTAGTAAATTTCAAAAAATCACTTCTGTAGCAGATTTTATTTCGTCGCGCTATGGTAAAAGTTCGGGCTTGGGTATGTTGGCAACACTCGTTGCTTTGTTTGGTGTAGTGCCATATATTTCGATTCAATTGAAGGCGATGACCTTTAGTTTTAATATTTTATTGAGTGAGGGCAATCGTTCTTTTACAAATATACTTGACGGTAGTACGATGATTCGGGATTTGGCATTTTATATGGCTATGGTATTAGCAATTTTTACTATATTTTTCGGTACGCGCCACCTCGACCCCAATGAAAAACATGAAGGCTTAATTGGTGCGATCGCTTTTGAATCTATTTTCAAACTGATAGCCTTCCTTGCCGTAGGTATTTTCGTAACTTTTGGCATTTATGATGGCTTTGGTGACTTGTTTAGTCAAGCTATCAATAATCCTTCAACTGCCGGATTGATGACTTTAGATACTGCCAGCCTTGGTGGTGGCTCTTGGTTGGCTTTATTACTCTTATCCATGTTGGCAATATTTCTGTTGCCGCGTCAATTTCATGTAGCCGTAGTTGAAAATAATCACTCGAATTATGTCTATAAAGCATTGTGGTTATTTCCTTTATACTTATTTATTATCAATATTTTTGTGCTTCCTATCGCCTTTGGTGGCTTGATGCAATTCCCCGACGGAACGGTAGAAGCCGATACTTTTGTTTTGAATTTGCCGCTTTTGTATGAGCAAAATATTCTTGCATTGGTCGTCTTTTTAGGCGGATTATCGGCAGCTACGAGTATGGTGATTGTCTCTACGATTGCTTTAAGTATTATGTTGAGCAATAATTTGATTGTACCGCTTCTGATTCGCACAAAAATTATTGGTAAACAAGATAATGAGGAAATTGCCTCGCGCCTGTTGGCTACCCGACGCTTGTGTATTTGCTTGGTTTTGTTCCTTGCTTACGGCTATTTTAATGCTATTGGTACAGGTTATACTTTGGTGTCTATCGGATTGATTTCTTTTACGGCAGTAGCCCAATTTGCACCCTCATTATTGGGTGGCATATACTGGAAAGGCGGTACGAAAACAGGTGCTATGTGCGGGTTGATTGCCGGATTTTTGATATGGGCATTTTTACTGCCTTTTCCCACTATGGGCAGTGTAAATTGGGTAGCCTATATTCTCGAAAATGGTATGTGGGGTATATCGTGGTTGCGTCCCGAAGCCTTTTTGGGTATCAACAATCCTGACCCGATTCCATTGGCTTTGTTTTGGAGTTTATTTTTTAATATGACTTTTTATGTAGGCTTGTCTTTATTTACCAATCCTTCAGCGATTGAACGAACACAAGCGGCTTTGTTTGTAGATATTTATAAATATACGGATAGCGGTGGTGATATTGACATTGCAAAACGGGAAGCTCCTTTGCATGATATTAAAATGATTCTGAATCGTTTTTTAGGAAAAGAACGCGCCGAACAATTATTAAATGAATACTCTATTTCGGAAAATATTGACTTGGAAAAACTCACGACAGCCAATGCCGACTTGGTAAGTTATACCGAAAAAAATCTTGCCGGAGCGATTGGTGCGGCTTCTGCAAGGGTCATTATTACATCTGTTGCGAAAGAGCAGCCCGTAAGCCTTGAAGAACTCATGCGTGTACTCGACCAAACTCAGGAAATCGTACAGTACAGTCAGGAATTGGAACAAAAATCGCAAGAATTAGAAGAGACGACCAAGCAACTGAAAGTAGCCAACGAATCCTTGAAAGAGCTGGATAGCCTTAAAAATAATTTCATTACCAATGTAACCCACGAACTGCGGACACCTATCACATCAATAAAATCTTTTTCGGGTATATTATTCAAAAACAAGGACTTAGATAGCGAACAACGCGAAGAATTTCTGGGTATCATAGTCAGTGAAAGCAACCGGATAGCGCGATTAATTAATCAGGTATTAGATATTGAAAAATTGCAAACCAATCAAATCAAATGGGAATTTGAGCCGCTTGACCTTCGCGATGTACTTGTCGATTCGGTGAGTAGTGTGAAGTCGCTTTGTCAGGATAAAAACATTCGATTGAATTATAATGTATCTGATGAATCGTGTAAAGTCATTGGAGACAGAGACCGTTTGGTGCAAGCCACGTTGAATTTGCTGTCGAATGCTGTCAAATTTTGCCCTGAAAAAAACGGTTTGATTGATATTCAACTTGCTCCGAAAAACGGCAATATCGAACTCTCTATTTGGGATAATGGGCAGGGTATTTCACTCGAATTTCTACCTTATGTATTCGATAGATTTACACAAGATGCCACACTTTCCAAACCTGCCGGAAGCGGCTTAGGGCTGTATATCACCAAAGAAATTATTGAACGGCATGGAGGGAAAATTTCAGTAAAAAGTGAGCGTGGGGAGGGAACGAAATTTTTGGTGCAGTTAAAAAATAACGAAATTTCATGAAGTGTTTTTACTAAAAATAATATAGATGATTTATTGATTTTTTATTAAAAATAGCTTTTCTTGTTTGCTAAATATTTGAAAAATGAAAAAGTATGAAAAAATATATCAAGAACTCCAGAAAAAATATACGGACGAAGAAATAGCTGATGCTATGTTGATTCCTGCAGATTTGACAGCAAAAGAAAAGAAAAAAGCCGATGAAGAACTCCGCGCTTTTCGTTTCAAATTATTGCATGAAATGACAGAGGAACAACGTATATATTCTGATTTGCTACGATTTAGATACCAAATGGAAAGCTATATCAAACAAGAAAAATTTACACAGGAAAAAAGTTTTGGTAAACAATTGGAAGAATATGCCAGAATTTTGAAGCGAACAAAGAAAAAGTTATCCGAAGATTTGAATATTCATAGCACAAGGTTAAGTCGTATTATTAATGACAGAGAAGAACCGAATGTAGAACTCACTTATCGTTTAGAGAAACATTCTGCCAATTTGATTCCTGCCTTAGTGTGGTGGAAACTGATTACTAAAAAACAAGAATTTTCTATTTCACAAGATACAAAAACAAGAAAAAAGGAAGCAGCTATGGTCACAAATGCCATCAAGTTTAGTAAGGCATCTTAGCGTATTGAAAAGTGGCTGGAAGAAGCTTATCAAAAAGCAAAATAGAGGTTGAAAAACAAATATTTAAAATTAGTATTTAAATCTTTGGCATAATTTTGTATCTAATGGAGTACCACCGAAACAATACTTATTTCTTAAATAAAATTTACAACAAATTAGAAGACATGAAAAACATTAAATTAATGTTGATGGCTTTTGCAGCGATATTGCTGACAAGTGCTACCGTTTTTGCACAAGCCCCCCAGAAAGGTAATGAGAGAGCTAACAGAATGATCGCAGTGATGGCTGAAGAGTTAGATTTGACTGATGCACAAGTAGAGCAGATTACGACTATTCAGCAAGAATTTAGAGAAAAAATGCGTGCTTTGCGTACTTCGTCCAATGGTGACAGAGAAGCCATCAGAGCGGAGATGCAAAAATTAAGTGGCGAACAAGAGACCGCAATAAAAAGTGTATTGAACGAGGAGCAAATTACTAAATGGGAATCATTGAGAGCTGAAAGAAGTGGTAAACGCCCACGTCCGGGTGGCATGAATCCGAAAGGAGTACGCCCTGACAAAATGGAGCGTCCGAATGGAACAGTTCGTCCAAAAGGCAAACAAGATATGAAGCGTCCTGCGGTAAAAGGTAAAGAAAAACCACGCAGCAAAGTCAATAAATTGAAGCAGGAATTAGGTTTGTCTGATAGCCAAGCTGCTAAAATGAAAGAGCTTACCAGTTCGCATTTGGCAAAAATGAAAGAGTTGAAAACAAGTGGAGCGAGAAAAGGAAAAATTAAGAGAGCTTATAAAAAGCACAAAGCCGCAGTCAAAAAATTATTGACAGCAGAGCAGTTTGAAAAGTGGATAGCTATGGTACCCAACAAAAAAGGAATGAAAGCTATCCGCAAATAATCTGTCAAAATATTATTGAAAAATATAATAAAAAGTGCTTACCCTTTGCGGTAAGCACTTTTTTTGTATCAAAACAATTATATGCTACATGTTCCCTCCTTATATATTGCCAAATCTCCTTTGCGCGGGCGTGGCGTTTTTATCGCCGAAGCCCTTGATAATAAAAGCCTTATAGAAATTTGTCCACTACTAATTTTTCCTTCCAAAGAGGTCTCAACCATTCACCAAACCGTCATTCACGACTACTATTTTCTATTGCCTGATTCTGAAGGCGCGGCATGTATTCCCTTGGGCTACGGTTGCTTATATAATCATAGCAAAACGCCCAATGCCGAAGCTCGTATTGACAACGAGCAACTTGAAATTCACGCCACAAAAAATATTCTCGCAGGAGGAGAAATTTTTATTGATTATCAGGGTGCTGACAAGAATTTTGATGAGGTGTGGTTTGAGGTTTTATAAATATATGGATTGATTTTTGTATTTTTTTTAATAAATAAATTTAAAAATGAAAATAATTTTAAATTTATAACCTTAAAATAATTTGCTTTTTTAAATAAATACCTTTAAATTTGTACGTAACACAGACATTCTTGCCTCTTCTTCATCATGAGAGACAAGAATCTCTGTGTTACGTTAATTATGCGAAATAAAAACAAAATATTAATAGAACGATTAGACGAAAAACTCAAAGCATTTGCAGATGCTAAGGATGTAAAAGTACCTCAACGCGGTTGGATTTATGCCATAAGAAAAACCTTAAATATGACCCTTCAACAATTGGGCAGCAAACTTGGCATTACTCCACAAGCTGCAAAAGGTATAGAAGAACGCGAAGTATCGGAGGCTATTTCTATCAAATCCTTGCGCGAGGTCGGAAGAGTTTTGGATATGCAGTTGGTCTATGGTTTTGTGCCGAAAGATAGTTCGATAGAAAAATTGGTGGAGCGAAAAGCACGGGATTTAGCCAAAAAAATCGTCTTACGAACACATCACAACATGCAACTCGAAGACCAAGCCAACAGTGACACACGCATACGCGAAGCCATCGAAGAACTCACGCAAGAACTCAAAACCGAACTCAAAAAGTCCTTATGGAATTAGACTATAAAGACGGACAAACGCCACTTGAAGAAGAAGAAAAACACGGTTTACTTATCAAAAGTATCAGTACGCATGGCGAACTCAATGAGTTGGAACAACTCAATATCCAAAAAGCCGTAGCATGGACTTTAGAACGCAATTTTAATACACAAACCATTCTTACAGAGCAATTTATAAAACGCGTACATCAAAAAATGTTTGGTGATGTATGGGCTTGGGCAGGGCAATTTCGCAAGTCGGAAAAGAACATTGGTGTGTCGTGGTATAAAATTGCAATTGAACTGAAATACTTGCTCGACAACACTCAATTTTGGATTGAAAACGACACTTTCCCACCTGACGAAATCGCTATCCGTTTCAAACATCAACTCGTCAGCATCCACTGTTTTCCGAATGGCAACGGGCGACACTCGCGCCTAATGGCGGATATTTTAATTGAATCTGTTTTTGGTGAAAATGTATTTTCGTGGGGCTACGTCAATATGACCGCACCCAACGAAACCCGCCAAAAATATATCCTCGCCCTTCGTGCTGCGGATAAGGGAGATATGGAGACTTTGGTTGATTTTGCGAGGAGTTAATTTACGAAAAATATCGCGCACTCACCCAAACGCCACCCCAATCTTACTCTTCTCCATCAAGTGCCGAATTTCATCCAGCACCATCGGGTCTTCAATCGTAGAAGGCATCGCAAACTCTTGACCATCAGCGATATATCGCATCGCTTTACGCAATATCTTACCCGAACGGGTCTTAGGCAATCGTGCCGCAATCACCGCGCGTTTGAAACTCGCGACCGGACCGACTTTATCCCGCACCATTTGAATCAAATCTTTTTCAAGTTGCGGAGGGGATACCCGAACATTTGATTTCACGACCACCAAACCCACCGGAATTTGCCCCTTCAAATCATCCTTAATTCCCATGACAGCACACTCTGCAACGGCAGGATGCGAAGCCAAGACCTCCTCAATTTCTGCCGTCGAAAGTCGATGCCCAGCCACATTAATCACATCATCAATACGTCCGGTGATGAAGATGTAACCGTCCTCATCCTTATAACCACCATCACCTGCGAGATAGTAGCCTTCATACCGACTCAAATACGACTCCCGAAAACGCTTATCATTATTCCAAAGTGTAGGTAAACTGCCCGGTGCAAGCGGTAATTTTATCGCTACAGCACCTTCAATATTGGTGTCACAATTTTTACCTTCCGGGTCAAGTATTTGAATGTCAAAACCCGGCACCGCCTTACACGCCGACCCCGGTTTTACAGGCAACATTTCGACACCCATCATATTGGAAATCATGGGATAACCCGACTCCGTTTGCCACCAATGGTCAATGATTGGAACACCCAATAAACCCTTCAACCATTCCAGTGTAGCTACATCGCAACGCTCACCCGCAAGGAAGAGCGATTCGAGCGAAGAAGTATCATATTTTTTATGAAAAATACCCTCACTATCTTCCTTTTTAATGGCACGAAAAGCCGTTGGTGCAGTAAATAATAATTTCACTTTATAATCTTCAATAATCCGCCAAAACGTACCAGCGTCAGGCGTTTTGATAGGTTTTCCTTCAAATAAAATCGTCGTACAACCATGAATCAAAGGCGCATAAACAATATACGAATGACCAACGACCCAACCCACATCCGAAGCTGCCCAATACACATCACCGGGCTGCACACCATACACATATTCCATACTATATTTCATGGCTACGGCATGACCGCCATTATCGCGTACTATTCCTTTTGGCTTGCCCGTTGTGCCGGAAGTGTAGAGGATGTATAGCGGGTCGTGTGCGTCCACAGGTACGTAGTCTGCGGGTGTCGCTTTTGCCAGCAATTCATTCCAATCGTAGTCGCGCCCTTCCTTCAAATCTGATGTCACAAAATCGCGCTGAAACAGCACACAAGCATCTGGTTGATGCCTAGCTTCTTCGAGTGCGGCATCTACGATAGGTTTGTAAGGTACGATGCGTTCAATTTCTTTGCCACCGCTTGCTGTCAACAGCACTTTCGGTGTCGCATCATCAATCCGAATCGCCAATTCATGCGCCGCAAATCCACCAAAAACCACCGAATGAACTGCCCCCAATCGCGCACAGGCGAGCATTGCCACCGCCGTCTCCGGTATCATCGGCATATAGATAATGACCCTGTCACCTTTTTCTACACCAAGTCCTTTCAGCACACCTGCAAATTTCGCTACTTTATCGCGTAACTCGCTGTATGTCAGCTTTAATTTCGTATCGGTTACAGGCGAATCATAGATGATTGCGGTTTGTTCGCCGCGTCCGTTTTCGATGTGATAATCGAGCGCGAGGTAGGAGGTATTCAACTTACCGCCTTCGTACCAACGATAAAATCCCTGCGCGTTTTGTGTCAATATTTTATCGGGAAAATCAAACCAACGAACTGACCACGCTTGTTTGCGCCAAAAAAATTCACGGTCACTGAGGCTGTCATTATAAAAGTCTTGGTATTTCATAGTGTCTATTTCGTACAGGCGATTTTAATCGCCATGTGTTATTCTATTATTATTATTTTAAAAAATATAATATATTTCATAATTCTGTGACATGGCGAATAAATTCGCCTGTACGATGCAAAAATATAAACATCTATATATTTCAATGTGTTTTTTGAGAAAAAAATGCGGAATAATATTTTTGTATCATAGAAAAAGTCGTAATTTTATCAAAATTTAATGCGAATTACACAAAATAAAAGTTCCTTATGTCCTACTCATCAAATAAGCGCGTACTTATCGTCGATGATGAGCCTAATATTGTGAAAGCGGTTGATTTTCTGTTGACACAACGTGGGTTCACCACTGCGAAGGCGTATGACGGTTTGCAAGCCCTGCAAAAAATAGGTGCATTTCAGCCGGATTTGGTCGTGTTGGATGTGATGATGCCTGAAATGGACGGCTTTCAAGTTGCCCGACAAATCCGAGCGAATCCGGCTAATGCGGATGTGCTGATTATCTTTTTGACGGCAAAAGGAACGACTCGCGACAAAATGCAAGGCTATAGTCTTGGTGGTGATATTTACATTACCAAACCATTTGATAATGAAGAACTTATACAGGCTGTAAGTGAGACTTTAGCTTATGGCTAATTAAGTTTAAGTTTAAATTTTTATTTAGCTTCGCTAAGTTATACTTGTACGTACATGAAGGGTTGTTTTATTTTTTTAAAATGAAATAACCTATATTTTTTTTGAAATAAATCTAATTATCTATATATTTACATATTAATGAATAAATTTTAACTGAGTGAATGAATGAATCAAACGATATTTTTACAATCAAAAACCTAAAATCACTCAATCAAAAATAATTCATTCATTCAAAATTTGTTCACTCATCCATTAAAACACACGTTCTTTGACATCTTGGGCAAGTTCCCCTTTTGAGGGCGAAATTTGCTATTGGTGGATTTCGTTTGTATTTTTACAAGAAATAAAAGAAAAAATTATGGTTTCAAATATCGAAAATATCACAACGGCAGAACGCAAAATGGCGCAATCTTCCATTGAATTATTGGCAAAGCATGCTGATGAATGGAATGGAAATGGTGCTGACAGTATAGAAATTTCTTTAGGAGATTCGGGTGAAAAAATGCACATTCCTGTCAAAGCCTTTGATTTACTCAAATCAATTTTGGGCGATATGGCAGAAGGCAAAAGACCTAAATTTGTAACACATGATATAGAAATGAATGTGCAACAAATCTCTCAAATTTTGCGCTTTCCCGTTGCTCATATTAATAGATTATTGGATGCCGGAAAGATACCTTATCATACATCCGGTGAGGAAAAATGCGTACTTTTAGGTGATGCCTTGATGTATGTTGAGGAGCGCAAAAAAAGGCAAGCCGAAGGCGTAAAATTATTGATTGAAGAAGCGCAAGAGTTGAAACTCGGATATTGACCTATGAGTGAAGCCATGATACCCATTGCCGTTTTAGATGCTTGTGTACTTTACTCTGCGCCTATGCGCGATACGCTCTTATGTCTTGCTCAACAAGGGCTTTATCTACCACAATGGTCGCACATCATCACAGACAAATGGCTAGGTAATTTACTGAAAAACAGACCTGATTTGAAAGAGGAAAGGTTATTGAAAACTGTTGATAGAATGAACACTTACTTCGACGATGCCAACGTTACCGACTTCGACCACCACATCTCCTCCATTCAACTCCCTGACCCTGATGACAGACACGTAGTAGCCTGTGCCATTCAATGTGAAGCTGAAATCATCGTCACCAAAAATTTAAAAGACTTTCCGGCAGAAGAATTAGCAAAATTCAATATTACCCCTCAACATCCCGACGATTTTATTTGTGATTTAATTAAAATGGATAGAAAAGCCGCTGAAGATGCCCTCAAAAAGCAACTCGAATCTCTCAAAAATCCACCGCAAACCAAAGAA
>CALIZI010000034.1 GCA_938028705.1 uncultured Saprospiraceae bacterium
GATGTGGAAAATGTAGGGACAGGGCATGCCCTGTCCCTACATTTTCCACATCGTCCGGTATCTATCATTTATCTCGACCCGACCTCACGGTACAGGCTCTATCTGCCTACCCCTCGGCATTGAGCGAGCAGCCCTTAGTCGGCAAAACCGACACACCGATATACGTGGCATTTCAACCCACAAGGTTTATCCTCCCGAAAAGTTACCTCTCCGCGACGTGCGCTCTTACCGC
This sequence comes from uncultured Saprospiraceae bacterium, assembly GCA_938028705.1. Taxonomy (GTDB): domain Bacteria; phylum Bacteroidota; class Bacteroidia; order Chitinophagales; family Saprospiraceae; genus JAHDEO01. Next base: position 233 of record CALIZI010000034.1, read on the forward strand.
ACATTTTCACCCTTATCCCGAAGTAAATTCGGGACGGTTATTTTCTGCGACACTTGCTGTTGCCAATCGAAATTGACACCCACCCGTTAGGTGGTGTGGTTGCTCTGTGTTGTTCGGACTTTCCTCATTCCGAATCAAGTTCGGAACGCGATAGATTAGTTTGTAAATTGAGTACAAATATACGGGTAAATAAGTTCGTGAGAGGTGTGTTTTTCTTTTAAAATATGGATTTAGAGCATTTCAGCATGTGTTGACTTTGAATGATTTGTTTGAGTCATAGCTGCAAATACAGGCTATTTCAAGAAAACACTTGATAAAATGCTATTTTTTTCTGTATTTTTATATCAAAATTTGATACATGAAAAGTATATCATTAAAAATTCAAGAACCTATTTTGACTGAGGCAGATTTGGTAAGCAGCCAACTCAAAACAAGTCGGAATAAGTATATCAATGAAGCAGTAGCTTTTTACAACAAGCATAAAAAGCGTGAATTATTAAAAGCACAAACTGCTTATGAATCTATGCTTGTCAGAGAGGAGTCCTTAGACGTTTGTAAAGAATTTGAAAAATTAGACGATGGACTATCGGCAATTTGAAATTTGGTTAGCAGATTTACCCGAAAAATCGGAGAATTACCTCAAAATCTAAGACCTGTCGTAATTGAAAATCTTGCCATTATACTTGACTTAGACCTTTTCCAATAAACATTCCCTGATTCGTTCCCTTTCTTTTATCCTTTCCCGTATATTTGCGAATATTCGCCTACCTAAGTATTCATTTTCTTAAAATATTTGAACCTATTCGACCTCTATAATTAGTGCGTAATAGTATTTTATTAATTCGTATTATTTTAAATATTTTTATTATAAAAATATATAAATGAAAAAATTAGAACATCATCGCTTCCAGAAAATCATGGTTGCGAATCGTGGTGAAATAGCCATTCGTGTACTTCGCGCTGCCTCCGAATTAGGATTGAGAACCGTAGCAATTTATACTCACGAAGATAGGTACTCACTCCACCGTTATAAGGCAGACGAAGCCTATCAGATTGGTGATGACGATGCGCCTTTAAAGCCTTATTTGGATATTGAGGAAATTATAAAAACGGCGAAAAAAAACGGTGTAGAAGCCATACATCCCGGCTATGGTTTTTTATCCGAGAATGTTGATTTTGCGCGAAAGTGTCGGGAGGAAGGTATCCGTTTTATCGGACCTGACCCCGAAGTGATGGATATGCTGGGCGATAAAATTAAAGCAAAAGAAATTGCCAAAAAGCTGGACGTACCGCTCATTCTTGACAATGAACAAGCAATTACTTCCTACGAAATTGCTGAAGTGGAAGCCGACAGAATTACCTATCCTGTAATGGTCAAAGCGGCAGCCGGAGGTGGTGGTCGCGGGATGCGTGTAGTGCGTGCAAAATCGGAATTACAAAAGGCGTATAGTGAAGCAAAAGGCGAAGCATTGACCGCTTTTGGTGATGATGAAATTTTTATAGAAAAATTTATCGAAAACCCAAAACATATTGAAATTCAGATACTTGGAGACAAGCATGGCAATATCGTACACCTCTTTGAACGCGATTGTTCTGTACAGCGTCGCTTCCAAAAAGTAGTCGAAGTTGCGCCCGCTGTTTCTATCCAACAAAACACTAAAGACAAGCTCTACGAGTACGCACTTCGCCTTGCCGAGCATGTCAAATACAGCCATGCAGGTACGGTAGAATTTCTTGTTGACCAAGCCGAAAACATCTATTTCATAGAAGTCAATCCGCGCATACAAGTAGAGCATACGATTACGGAAGAAATCACCGGAATTGACATTGTGCGCTCCCAAATCCTGATTGCGATGAACTACGAACTCTCGCATCCGACCATCAATATCAGTGAGCAAAAAGACATCACATACAACGGTTGTGCCATACAATGCCGCATTACTACCGAAGACCCCGCCAATAACTTTAAGCCCGATTATGGTACACTTGTTGCATACCGGAGTGCCGCCGGTTTTGGGATTCGATTGGATGCAGGTAGTGCTTATGCCGGGGCAAAAATTTCGCCCTTTTTTGATAGTATGTTGGTGAAGGTAACAGCATCAGGACGGACGATGGAAGGTGCTGCAGATCGCTTGCACCGCGCCTTACGCGAATTTAGGATTCGAGGTGTAAAATCGAATATTGGTTTTTTAAATAACGTATTAAAAAATGACCTATTTAAGTCGGGTAAGGCTACGGTTAGCTTTATTGGTGACAATCCCGACTTGCTCGTCTCGCGTCGAGCTTTGGATAGAGGAACAAAAACTTTGCGCTATCTCGGTCACGTCATCGTCAATGGTAATTCGGATGTAAAATATGTCGATAAAACAAAAGTTTTCCGCAAAGCCATAGTTCCAAAATGCGATAGCGATGCTGCCTATCCGAAAGGTACAAAAGACCTCCTGACAGAACTCGGACCGGAGAAATTTTCGCAATGGCTAAAGGCGCAAAAAGAGATTCAATATACCGATACTACATTCCGCGATGCTCACCAATCCTTGCTCGCTACACGAGTGCGAACTTATGATATGATGCGTGTAGCGGAAGGCTTTGCCCGCAGCAATCCCAATGTATTTTCAATGGAAGTTTGGGGCGGTGCGACCTTTGATGTTTGTCTGCGTTTTTTGAAAGAATGTCCGTGGAGACGGCTTAAATTATTGAGAAAAGCCATGCCGAATATTTTATTGCAAATGTTGTTAAGAGGCTCAAATGCAGTAGGTTATGCAGCGTATCCTGATAATTTGGTCGAAAAATTTATAGAAAAGGCAGGTGAAAAGGGCGTTGATGTTTTTCGCATATTTGACTCACTGAATTGGGTGGAAGCTATGCGTGTCAGCATCAATGCAGTACGCGAGCGGACGGGTGGTTTGGCTGAGGTTTGTTTATGTTATTCGGGCGATATTTTGGATGAAAAAAAGACGAAATATACCTTACAATACTACCTTGATTTGGCACGTCAGTTGGAAGATGCCGGAGCGCATATTTTGGCGATAAAAGATATGGCGGGTTTGCTCAAACCTTATGCCGCCGAGCTACTGATTCGTGAATTGAAAAAGGCAGTGGATTTGCCGATTCACTTACACACGCACGATACCTCTTCGATTCAGTCGGCTACCTATTTGAAAGCCGTAGAAGCGGGAGTAGATGTGGTGGATGTAGCATTGAGTTCGGTGTCGGGTTTGACTTCGCAGCCCAATTTCAATTCAGTCGTCGGTATGTTGCAAGGACATGAACGCGAAAATAAAATGAACATCCAATCGCTCAATGAATATTCCAATTATTGGGAAGCAGTCCGCGAATATTATTACCCTTTTGAGAGTGAACTCAAAGCGGGAACGGCAGAGGTCTATAAGCACGAAATCCCGGGTGGTCAATACTCCAATTTGCGTCCTCAGGCGCGAGGTTTGGGGCTTGAAGATAAGTTTGAAACGATAAAAGAAAACTACCGTCAGGTCAATGATTTATTTGGCGACCTTGTGAAAGTTACGCCTTCGTCGAAAGTAGTAGGCGATATGGCTATGTTTATGACTGCCAATGGTTTATCTAAAGATGATGTGATAGAAAAAGGTGATTCGCTGGCATTTCCCGATAGCGTGAAAGCACTTTTTAGGGGCGATTTGGGACAGGCTCATGGTGGCTTTCCAAAGGATTTACAAGCCAAAATATTGAAAGGCGAACAACCTTATACCGATAGACCAAATGCTCATTTATCACCCATTGATTTTGATAAAGAATTTACTGATTTTAATAAAAAATTTCCATACGCAAATTTTGAAGATTTTTTATCTTATAAATTATATCCAAAGGTTTTTGAAAACTATTACGAGCATTACGCAGAGTATGGTTCGGTGCGAAGCATACCGACTTTGGCTTTCTTTTATGGCTTGCAGCCGAATGAGGAAATCATTGTAGAAATAGAATCCGGCAAGCGTATTTTGATACAATACCTTGATAGAGGTAAACCGAATGAAGAGGGTTATCGTACGTTATTTTTTAATTTAAATGGACAAACTCGCGCGATACAAGTCCGCGATTTTTCGATTGAAACCAATAAAGTCATTCACAAAAAAGCAGAAAAAGACGGTGATATTGGTGCGCCACTTCAAGGTAGTTTATCAAAAATACTCGTCAAGGCAGGTGATACCGTCAAGCAAAATGACCCGCTATTTATCATCGAAGCCATGAAAATGGAAAGTACGATTACTGCACCGAAGTCGGGTACAGTTAAGGCTATTCATTTGACGGAAAAGACTATGGTGGAGCAGGATGATTTGGTGATTGAAATGGAGTGATGTAAAAAGATTTTCTATAAATCAAAAACAATTTTCAGCGCATCATCTACCTCAAGTAGCTTCAGCGTTGAAAGTGTGCCAAGTATTTTAACTAATCTTTGTTTGTAGTCAATCGGGCGAGTTTGTAGGCAGTCGATGACGGATTTCTTTGAGAGTCCGTTGGTCGCGGTGGGTTCTACCGTAATATTAGTCAATATTTTGGCTTTTTTGTTGTTCCACATCGTAATCGGAACTACCTGAATGACAGGAACTTTTGCATTATAAGTATCATTGGTAACAACTACACACGGACGTACTTTTCCCGTTTCAGACCCTTTTGTCGGATTCAAGTCGACAAGAATAACCATACCTCGTTTCAACTTAGTCATAACTATTCCCAGTCTTTTATGGATGCCTCTACCCACTCTTGTGCTTCGCTGTCCTCTTCGTAAATTTCAGCATACAGCACAGCGGATTCCTCTAATTTCTGTTCTTGTTCCACCTCGTTTTTAAGTAAATGAATTGCCTTTGATAGTAATTCGCCTGCATCACTGAATCCGAAATCAGCATGACGCTTTAAAAATTCAATATCAACATCTTTGAGTCTTATTGTTGTTTCTACTAACATAATTCAAGTTGCGAGTTAGCGAGTTGCGGGTTACGAGTTGTCAAAAATAATTAAGAAAGATAACTCGTAACTCGGTCATCATAATTTTAAATTTTAAAACGAATACAATTTACAACTTTTTTTTGAATGAAGAAGGATGAAGCTAATGATTGATTTTGTGGAGCAGGAGGATTTGGTGATTGAGATGGAGGTAAAATAACGTAAAACGATTTTGTAAATCGTTCTCTTCATACGCAAGACGATTTGCAAAATCGTTTTACGTCACCCCACCAGATCCGAAATCGCCCGTTCCACTTTCTCAAATCCAAAACCCTTCAACACTCCCTGCATCTTCGCCTCAATTTCTTCATTACACAAATTGCCCAAACTCCCTTCATGTGTATGTGCGATGTTTCTATTTGGTGTAAATGTTTCATTTTCAATGGCTTCGCCAATGATTTTATACGCATCCCGAAAGGGCACACCTTCCAATACCAAGCGATTCACTTCCTCTACGCTGTACAAATATTGATACTTTTCATCTTCTAAAATATTTTTTTTGATAATAATGTGTTGCAATGCAAAATCTGTAATTCGTAGGCAAGATTTTAGGTTTTCGATGGCAGGGAAAAGGGTCTCTTTCGTCAATTGAAAATCGCGATGATAGCCCGAAATTAGATTGGTCGTGAGTAGAGAAATTTCGTTGGGCAGGGCTTGAATTTGATTGCATCTTGCCCTTACTAATTCAAATACATCAGGATTTTTTTTATGCGGCATAATGCTCGAACCCGTTGTCAATTCGTCAGGAAAAGCAATAAAGCCAAAATTTTGATTGATATACAAGCAAATATCCGTAGCAAATTTACCCAAAGTAGCCGCCACACCCGCCATCGCATAGCTCAAAAAACGCTCCGTCTTACCACGCCCCAATTGTGCATGAATCACATTATAATTCAAATCCTCAAAACCCAATAATTCCGTTGTCATCTGCCGATTTAAGGGAAAGGAACTCCCAAAACCTGCCGCCGAACCCAGTGGGTTTTGGTTGTTGATTTTATATACCGATTGCATGAGCAACAAGTCATCCACCAAACTCTCCGCATACGCACCAAACCACAAACCGAAAGACGATACCATCGCAATTTGCGTATGCGTGTAGCCGGGCATCAGTGTGTTTTTATGCTCTTCGCTTAGTCGGGTAAGTGTATTGAAAAGTTGCTCAATTAATTCAACTAATTCTTTGATTTCCTGACGAATAAACAAGCGTAAATCAACTAATACTTGGTCATTACGCGAGCGTCCGCTATGTATCTTTTTACCAATGTCGCCGAGTTCGCGAGTGAGCATCATTTCTACTTGTGAATGTACGTCTTCCACGCCATTTTCAATCACAAAATCACCCGCTTCGGCAGTCTTATAAATGCGCTTCAATGCCGCTTCCAAGACCGTCAACTCATCTGCCGTCAATAGCCCGATATGCGCCAACATCTTGATATGCGCCAATGCCCCCTGAATGTCGTATTTCGCCAACCAAAGGTCTAATTTGCGGTCTTTTCCGACGGTAAAATCTTCAATTTGTTGTTCGATTTTAGCGTCTTTTTGCCATAATTTCATAGTGTATTTTTTGAAATGTAAAATGTAAAATGTAAAATAATAAATGTAAAATGTAAATTCCGATAGCTATCGGAATAATGTAGTACCTGTACAAAATATTTTTTAAACAACTTAAAATCAATTAATTATGAAGAAAAAATATTGGTTTCACGTCCTACAACTTTTACATTTTACATTTATTATTTTACATTTTACATTAATAAATTTTCCAATAATTTAATATAAATCTCAATCCCTCGCGCTATCTCTGCCAATTCCACAAACTCATCTGCCGTATGCGAGCGAGCCGATTTGCCACAACCAATTTTTAAGGTCGGAAAATCCTGTATCAAGGCTTGGTCAGAGAGTGTCGGCGAGCCAAAATACGGTAATCCTAAGCCCAAACCACGCTGCACAATCGGATGCGTCAAGGCAATCCCCGACGAACTCAAACGAAATGACCGCGCCTTCAAATCTGATTCCGTATTTTTTTGTAAAATATCAAATATCTCTTTATTCGTGTAATGCTCATTCGTCCGCACATCTATTACAAAATGACAATTATCCGGTACGACATTATGCTGCGTTCCGGCATTGATTTGTGTGACACTGATTTTTGTCTTTCCCAACAGGTTTGACACCTTTTCTGGCACATAATTTTTAATCCAATCAATATCTTTCAAGGCAATGTAAAGCGCATTTACGCCCTCGTCTCTTGCAGCGTGTCCCGACTTGCCTTTTGCGTAGCCGTCCACGACCATCAAACCCTTTTCGGCGATTGCCATTCGCATTTGAGTGGGTTCACCGATGATGCCTAAATCCAATTTTCCAAGTTCGGGCAAGATGCTTGCGATGCCGTTTTTTCCTGAAATTTCTTCCTCTGCCGTAGCTGCCAATAGCAAGTTGAAGGGTAAGTTTTTTTGCTCATAAAAATGCAAAAATACCGCTATCAAAGCTACCAAAGAAGCCCCTGCGTCATTGCTGCCCAAACCGTATAATTTACCGTTTTCTATATCCGCTTTGAAAGGGTCGCGGGTATAGCCTTTTGCTGGTTTTACGGTGTCGTGGTGGGAGTTGAGTAAGATAGTCGGGAGGGCATCATTATGGTATTTGGAGTGCGCCCAAACGTTATTATTTTTTCTTTTTGTGGGAATATTTTTTTGTGTAAAAAACGCTTCAATAATATCCGCTGTTTTATCTTCTTCCTTTGAAAAAGATGGCGTAACTATCAGGTTTTTAAGTAATTCTAATGAATTTTCAAATAATACTTTATTCGTCATTTCGTTCTTTTCTAATGTCAAATTTTCAACTTAGTTCCGTCAAAATAATCAGCGTTTAATGATTTTGCATGACAAATAAAAACCTCGTGTACGCCACCTTCGAGTGCGTTGTATGCATTATCAATTTTCGGAATCATTCCGGCGTAAATTTGCCCCGTAGATTTATAATTTTCATAGTCTGTTTTCGATAGCATCTCGACAACAGAATCGTCATCATTCACATCTAATAACACGCCATCTTTTTCAAAACAAAATCGCAAAGTCACCTCATAATTTTCCGACAAAGCCACTGCCAAAGCCGATGCAATCGTATCTGCATTGGTATTGAGTAATTGTCCTTTATTGTCATGTGTAATCGAACAAAAAACGGGCGTAAATCCAACATCCAATAAAGCCTTGATTTCACCCGAATTTATCACGTCAATATCACCTGCAAAACCATAATCTACATCTTCCACAATGCGTTTATGCGCTTGTATGCTATTCAAATCTGCGCCCGTCAGTCCGATTGATTTACAATTTTTAGTTTGCAATTTTGTGACAAGGTTTTTATTGATTAAACCTGCATAGACCATCGTTACGACTTCCATAGTAGGTGCATCCGTCACACGTCTGCCATTAATCATTTTGGGTTCGATGCCCATTATTTTGAGGACTTCGCTTGCCTTGCGTCCGCCTCCGTGTACGAGGATTTTTGCACCTTCTATTTCCGAAAAATCACTTAACACTTCATCTAAAATAGCATCATTCGTGAGGATATTTCCGCCAATTTTAATGACGGTTAACGGTGGACGGTGGACGGTGGACGGTTTGTGATTCATGTTAGTATATTTTTTAAGACAGCTTGCGCTGCATAAGTACGATTATTCGCTTGCTGAATAACCAAAGATTGCTTGCTATCAATGACCGCATCTGCCACCACCACATTCCGGCGGACGGGTAGGCAGTGCATAAAATACGCCTCATTCGTCACCGCCATTTTATCCGGCGTAATCATCCAATTTGAATTTTGTGCTAATATTTTTCCGTAATCATTATACGATGACCAATTCTTCGTGTAAATAAAATCTGCGCCTTCAAATGCTTTTTTTTGATTATACTCAATTGGCACATTTTGAGCAAATTCGGGCGATAATTCGTAGCCTTCGGGATGCGTAACACTCACCTCCATATTCGCTGCAATCATCCATTCTAAAAAGGAGTTGGCAACGGCTTGGGGTAAGGCTTTCGGATGTGGTGCCCATGATAAAACGACCTTTGGACGCTCGGTTTTTTGATGCTCACGAATCGTGATAAGGTCGGTCAGCGACTGCAAAGGATGGCGTGTAGCCGACTCCAAACTCACTATCGGTACAGTCGCATATTGCATAAATTGATTCAAAATATGTTCGCTATAATCCTGTTTGCGGTCGGTCAAGGTTGGAAAAGTACGGATGCCGATGATGTCGCAATATTGACTGATGACCGCCGCCCCTTCACGGATATGTTCGGCAGTATTGGCGTTCATCACTGCGCCGTCCTCAAATTCGAGTTTCCAGCCATGCTTGTCCATATCCATTGTCATGACCGACATGCCGAGATTCAAAGCGGCTTTGTGTGTACTCAGGCGCGTGCGTAGGCTCGGATTGAAAAAGAGTAAACCCATTGTTTTTCCTTTTCCTAAGTCGTTCATTTTTAATGGATTAGCCTTTGCATTGAGTGCGTCTTGTACCAGTTTTTCTATATTGGGAACATCGTTTACAGAAGTAAAATTTTTCATTTTTGTGAATTTACGTAACACAGACATTCCTGTCTGTGCTACTATGAAGCGACAGACAGGAATGTCTGTGTTACGGTTTCAATAAAATAATCCACCTCATTTTTTGTAATATTTAAAGGCGGTAACAAACGAATCGTATTTGGGTCGGAAGAAGAACCCGTAAATATCTTGTCACGATATAAGAGTTTTTCACGCAAAGGTTTAATCGCTTCGCCCATGTCAATACCAATCATCAAACCTCGTCCGCGTACTTCTTTTATCTGCGGAATATTTTTTAATTGTTCGATAAAATACGCACCAAGTGTTGCCGAATGTTCGAGGAGATTTTCATTTTTGAGAATATCTAATACCGCAATACCCGCCGCACACGCCAAGTGATTCCCACCGAAAGTAGAACCTAAGATGCCGTATTTCGCTTCGTGTTTTTGGTAAATCAAAACCCCGCCAATCGGAAAGCCATTGCCCATACCTTTCGCCATTGAAATTATATCCGGCTGAATATCAGCATGTTGAAAGCCGAAAAAATGACCGCTTCGTCCGTAACCCGATTGTACTTCATCCAAAATCAGTATTGCGCCATGTTGTGTACACAATTTTTCTATTTGTTCTAAAAATGCTTTTTCGGGTATATGAATACCACCAATTCCCTGAATCCCCTCAATAATAATGGCGCAAACATCGCCTTGTGCAAGGCTATTTTTTACGGTTTCAATATTATTCCATTCGTGAATTTCAGCTTGAAAAGTGGTGTTAATCGGTGCTTTGATTTTATTGCTGTCGGTGACGTTGACGGCGGCAGAGGTGCGTCCGTGAAAGCCTTTTTTGAAGGAAATGACTTTTGTTTTTCCTGTCACAAATGAGGCTAATTTTAAAGCATTTTCATTTGCTTCTGCCCCCGAATTACAGAGAAATAAACGGTAATCTTGACAGCCGGAAAGTTCGGTGAGTTTGTGCGCGAGTTCGACTTGGAGCTTGTTTTGAACGGAGTTGGAATAGAAGCCGAGTTGCTGCAATTGCTCACTGATTTTCGCTACATAATGCGGATGACTATGCCCCACCGAAATGACGGCATGACCGCCGTAAAGGTCGAGGTAGCGTGTGCCTTCGGCATCATATACGTAGCAAGCTTCGCCCCGAATCGGCTCTATATCAAACAAAGGATATACGTCGAAAAGGCGATTAATGGTGGACGGTGGACGGTGGACGGTATTGTTCATATTTGTGATACTGTACTGACGACTTTAGCCGTCAAGTGAGTTTTTAATTTACTCAATAACAATTACTTATAAATATTTTTTTGACATACTCGACGGCTAAAGTCGTCGGTACGGGGTGGTCAAAATGCAAGGGCTTTGAGGTGGAGTCCGGTGCTTTCTTCCAATCCGAACATTAGGTTCATATTTTGTACAGCTTGACCGGATGCACCTTTGATTAAATTGTCTATCATACTGATAATGAGTAATTTATTATCATGTTTTTCGATATGTAAAATACACTTATTCGTATTGACCACTTGCTTGAGATGTGGGTTGGTATCGGAAACGGTAACGAAGGGTTGGTCTCGATAATATTGCTTGTATAATTGTGTGGCTTCTTCGATACTTAGTTCCGAATTAATGTAAGCACTCGCATAAATGCCTCTTGGAAAATCGCCGCGTACAGGCAGGAAATTTATCGCCTTATCAAAATCCGGTTGGAGTTGGCGCAGGCTTTGTTTTATTTCATCTAAATGTTGGTGATTGAAGGCTTTATAGATAGAAATATTATTATTTCGCCAACTAAAATGTGTCGTATCACGCGGTTGCTGACCTGCGCCCGTAGAGCCTGTGATGGCGTGTACGTGTACCTCATCCTTGAGTTGTTGCGCCTTCGCAAGTGGCAGTAATGCCAACTGAATCGCCGTAGCAAAACAGCCACAATTGGCAATGTGATTGGCAGTACGAATGTGCGATTTATTGAGTTCAGGCAGACCATAGATGTAATCGTGTGTGTCGGCTTTCAATCGGAAATCCCGGCTCAAATCAATGACTTTGGTGTGCGGTGCGAGCGTCGTTTTTTCCAAAAATTCTTTTGATTTGCCATGTCCCATACACAAAAAAATTACATCCTCATCTGTCGGGTATTTTTCGGAAAAAATAATATCCGTTTCGCCTAATAAATCGCGGTGTACATCGCTGACAGCTTTGCCGGCATTGCTGCGGCTACTGACGGTTTTTAGGTCAACATTCGGGTGGTGCAAAAGGATACGCAGCAATTCGCCTCCAGTGTATCCTGCACCTCCTACTATTCCTGTTTTTATTTTTTTCATTATTTTAATTTCAAATGTAGCGCGATACTTCCAGTTCGCGCCTCGCGTGTGCAAAGTTAGTGCGGAACGAGCTGGAAGCATCGTTCTACGTGTTGACCAATCGGTGTATTTTACTTTGTTGTCCGAGTAGTTTGATGAAGCCTTTGGCTTCTTCGGCAGTCCAGCCTTTATTCATTTCGCCATAGTCGCCGTAGTCCGGGTTTTTGAGGTCATGTTTGGATTCAATCCCTTGTAATTCAAAGCGATATGGATGTAGCTTTACGATGACTTTTCCGGTAACATTTTGTTGGGTATCAGTAAGGAAAGTTTCGATATTTCGCATGACAGGGTCGAGGTATTGCCCTTCGTGGAGCAACATGCCGTACCAGTTGGCGAGTTGTTCTTTCCAATATTGTTGCCATTTGGTGAGGGTGTGTTTTTCGAGCAAATGATGGGCTTTGAGGATGAGCATCGGGGCAGCCGCCTCAAATCCGACACGCCCTTTGATGCCGATAATCGTGTCGCCTACGTGTATATCGCGCCCGATGGCAAAGGGGGCAGCGAGGTCTTGCAGAGCGCGGATAGCATCAACGGGATGTGGGAAGGTTTGGTCATCAATTCCTGCCAATTCGCCGCGCAAAAAATGGAGCGAATGGGTGGAAGGTTCGGTCTTGGTGCAGGGCGTTGGGTAGGCAGTATCGGGCAGGGCTTGGTCGGAGGTGAGGGTCTCGGCACCGCCTACACTCGTTCCCCAGATGCCTTTGTTGATGGAGTATTGTGCCTTTTCCCAGTTCATTTCGATGCCATGTTTTTTGAGGTATTCGATTTCGGCTTGTCGGGAGAGTTGGAGGTCGCGGATGGGGGTGATGATGTCGAGGTTTTGCCCCAAAATTTGTATCATCAAATCAAAGCGCACTTGGTCGTTGCCTGCGCCCGTGCTGCCATGTGCGACATATTTTGCGCCGACTTCATTGGCGTATTCGACAACTGCCATCGCTTGTACGATTCGCTCTGCACTGACGGATAATGGATAGGTATTATTGCGTAATACATTCCCGAAAATTAAATATTTAATTACTTTTAGGTAGTAATCTTTTACCGCATCTACTCGGGTGAATTTGGTGGCACCGAGTTGGTAGGCTTTGGTTTCGGCGGCTTTGGCTTCTTCTTCTGTGAAGCCGCCTGTATCGACCATGACGGCGTGTACTTCGAGTCCTTTATCAATAGTTAAGTGCTTGATACAGAATGAAGTATCTAATCCGCCACTATATGCAAGCACTACGGTGGACGGTTGATGGTGGATGGTGGATGGTGATTCTTGTTCTGTTGCTGATGGTATTGTTGTTGTTTTCATAATTTTATATCTTCCTGATTGAATGGATTTTTTTATTATTAATTATAAATTTTATTTTAAATAAAGTAATAATTTAATTTATGTTAAAAAATAAAAATGTATTTGTGTTTTAAATGGGAAATTTACCTCTGAAATTGTGCTAAAACTTGTCAGACATTTTCAAAATGTCTGACAAGTTTTAGCACAATTTCAGAGCGAACGCGACGATTTACAAAATCGTTTTACGTTGTGGGCTTAATGATTTTATCAGTTAAATCAACTGCCATTTTGCTTTCTTCTTTTGAAGGCGCGAGCATACCTGTGCAAAGGCAAAGTTTGCGTTGAGTGCGTTGGAGAATATCGTAATTCGGGCAGGTGGCGCAGCCTTTCCAGAAGGCTTCATCTTGGGTCAAATCGTTGAAAGTGACGGGTTTGTAGCCCAAGTCTGAATTGATTTTTAAGACTGCCGCACTTGTCGTGATACCAAATACTTTTGCTGTCGGATATTTGTCGCGCGAGAGGTCGAAGATGGCTTTTTTGATTTGCTTGGCAAGCCCCTGACCGCGAAATTGAGGCGCGACTATCAAGCCTGAATTGGCAACGTACTTGCCATGTTCCCAAGTTTCGATGTAGCTGAATCCCGCAACTTCTTCGCCGCAAAGGGCGATGACGACTTTGCCTTGTGCGAGTTTTTCGGCAATGTATTCGGGCTTGCGCTTGGCGATGCCTGTACCGCGTTTTTTGGCGGCTTCTTCGATGAGGTTGCAGATAGAAGTGGCATATTTAACATGCTCTGCACCGGCAGTTGTGATATGAATATTCATCGGACGGTAGATGGTGGACGGTAAACAGTGGACGTATTTGTACACGAACCATTTTTACCGAAAAAATTACGAATAATAAGAATTGGAATAGGGCAATACGCCCCCAAACGGGAAGAAATTATAATATACGCCCGAGGCGGCGACGGCGAACCACAACAGCACTATTACGTCGAGGTGACATAGTAGAAATTGAAGGATAATATGTGCTGTATGATGCGTTCATTTTTATAATTACACAACAAAAGTATTCTATATTTTTGAAAGTTGCAATAAAAAGAGAAGAAAGTTATGATTTTTTTATTTTTTGTCAGCTATGGGCTAAATCACTATAGACTTTTTACGATAACAATATATTGATTTGAGTGTGTAAAATATTAGGGACAGTTATATGTGAAATCACAAGGCGCATAGCGTCATCCCCCTTTGTAAAAAAGTATATCTTACTGCGAAAAAGGCGCGTAGTGTCGGCACGCTTAGTCTGGGAGAAATTTAAGGGTGCCAACGCTATGCGCCTTGAAAGTGGGGCGAGTCATGTGTTACAAAGAGAGACGACGCTATGCGCTTTTACATTCGAACAAATTAAAATGCCCCTAATGTTTTACACACTCTATTGGTTTTCATTTTTTGCAAATTATAATAAAACAATAAATTTATTATATCAATAAATGCAAAAACAAATTCATACAAATAACAATTAAATTATTTTATCTTAAAAATGTTTTGGCATAATAATTTTCTTTGATTTTAAATGGTAATAAGTTTATTCACACACTAAGGGAACTCGCAACAAATACCCTACCCAACCTACTCGTTCTTTTTCGCTCACTCTGCGTTACGGAAATGGTCATTTATCTCGATAAACTCACATTTCTGCGCCTTGATTGAGCAAAAAATAACTTCGCATCTTGGGTAGGTTATTTATTGCGAGTTCCCTAATT
>CALIZI010000035.1 GCA_938028705.1 uncultured Saprospiraceae bacterium
GTTTGAAATAGGAAATCTGCGCTGAATTTGACCTAAAACTTGTCTGACATTTTCAAAATGTCTGACAAGTTTTAGGTCAAATTCAGAACGAAGCACCTTATTTATATTTAATAAAAATTTAATTTAACATTGTCAAGTTAATGCGATAATGTTGAAATGCGTTAATACGTCAAACATTATCGCATTAACTCATTTTAGCATTATCGCATTTCAACATTATCGCATTAGAAACATTCACACATTCAAAATTCACTCATTCACTCATTAAAATTCATTCATTCAAAATGGAAAACACGGAATTACTCGGCGTAGGTTCTCGCGTCAACCACCCACAATACGGCAAAGGTGTAGTCATGAAATTGAGCTTTGCCAGTTACGATGTTTGTTTTATGTTGTATGGAATCAGAGAGGTGAGCAAAGATTACGATGCTTGGTCTGAAATCATAGAACGTATAGAACCGGAAGAAACAGTCACGTTTTCGGAGGCAGAAAAGTCCTTGATTTCGATTCTCAAAAAATGGTCGGACATCACCGAAATCGTACCGCTAGGCGACAACTGGAAAAAAGGAACGATGATTCTCCAACCCGCCGACCCCGACCTCAAATCCAAAGAAATCCCTATCGAAACCTTTTTCCATAAAATCGTTATGTTGCGTGACCGCCTTCGGGTCATGGAGCAGCGCATCAACAGCAGCAAAAATCTTGATGATGAAGAAAAAGTGAACCTTCAACAATACATTACCCGTATATATGGTAGCCTGACCACTTTTAATGTATTGTTCAAATTAAAAAGTAACAATTTCGTAGGAGAGCGGTCTAAATAATATGAACCACAAAGCACACTAAAGACACTAAATCGAACTCACGTAAAAGGAAACTAATTTTTAAAAATCTCGACAAGTTCATCTAAATAATAAAAGTTTTGATACTTTTGGAATCTGATTTTAAAAATCAAAACAAAATTTAAATACTCCGTTTGCTAAACTTCAAAAAGTTTGGTCTCCGATAGCTACCGGAGAAGCAATGTACTGATATTTAGCTAGTTACAAACTTTAGTGCCTTGCCCACGTTTAGCAAACTTGAAAAGTTTACCAAACGGGTTTATGATACTTTATGTAAAATTAATATCGTATAAAGTGTCAGCTACATGGATGAACTTGTCAAAATCTCTTATAAATCTTTGTGTTCTTCTGCGTCAATTCGATTTAGTGTGCTTAGTGAACTTCGTGGTAAATCGTTAAGAAAACATTAAACTTGGATTTCATTTGACATTATTAAAATAAGACAAATGAGTTGAGCGTTTTTAATACATTCCAATCGCTCATTTTTCATTTAAAATTATAATTTTTAAAAATATGAAAACGAATAAAATAAAAAAACTGTCGGCTGTCGTCATGTTATTTGCCTTTGTATTGGCAATTTCCTCTTGTAGTCGCAAAATGGGCTGCCCCACCAATTTATCCTTATCCATTGATAATATGACCCTCACACAAGATGTCGCTTCTGACGATACAATAGAATAGACGGCTAGGGGCAGACGGTGAACGACTAACGATAGAAACTACGCGATAATAATGCGCGGTTTTCTATCCAACTGTCTATCGTTCACCGTTTGCCGTCCACCGTTTACCGTAACTATGTCTCGCCAAATCATTGATACTCAGGATGGTTCGCATTCTGTACTTGCCGAAGAATTTGGAGTCAGCTACCATTCCAAATATGGAGCAATACAGGAATCTATGCACGTCTTCATTGAAGCCGGGTTGCGTCACCGTGCTGTGGACTCAACGCCACTTTCGGTCTTAGGTATCGGATTCGGCACCGGACTCAACGCCCTGCTCACTTGCCTTGAAGCTGAAAAACGCAGTTTATCCATCCATTATACCGCCATAGAAGCCTACCCACTTTCGCTTGATTTTATCCGACAATTAAATTACACGTCTGCACTAAAACTTGATTCAAATAATATTTTTTTCAATACAATACATGAATGTGAATGGGAAAAAAATATCGTCATTCATCCACATTTTTCTATTTTAAAAAATAAAAAAAAGTTTGAAGAAATCAATATAGAAAATGCCTTTGATGTGATATACTTCGATGCTTTTGCGCCCAATGCACAACCCGAATTGTGGGAAGCACCGCTCCTCACACGCATGTATGATGCGCTACGCACAGGCGGCGTAATGACGACCTATTGTGCTAAAGGCGTGGTCAAGCGCACCCTCAAATCAGTTGGTTTCACCATAGAAGCCATACCCGGACCACCCGGCAAAAGGGAAATGACGAGAGCTACGAAGTGCTGATGTGTTGATAATTCGCAAACCGAAAACTCGAAAACTCGTAAGGGAATGTTCACTCAACTGTGTCTTATCTTGACAACGTTAAATTAAAAAAAAATAAAAGTATGTTTATTCTTAAAATTGGAAATCTGCCCCGAATTTGACCTAAAACTCGCCAGACATTTTGAAAATGTCTGGCGAGTTTTAGGTCAAATTCAGATAGAAGCACCTAATTTATAGTAAACAAAAATCTAATTTCATTGTCAAGTTATTCGATTAAATGAAAGATGCGAAATTCGTAAAAGTATGATAATCAACTCTCTGCGAACTCTACGTTCTCTGCGTGACACCGAATATTGAGCAGTTCCACTCCGTAACCCGTAAACCCGTCTCAAAATACAAATGAAATAAAAATTTAACATGATATTCTTTCATTTTTCGACTATTATCAGGATATTGTGAAAAAATTAACACGGAGTTTCAACATCCTGTTATAAACACTCCGACCTTCGCTTCGAACGCTTCACATGCACACCATTTTACATTAGCATTAATCATAGCTTTTCTCCAAAATCCAAACCATTTTTATTTACCTAAATCAAGTAACTATGAAAAGAATTTTATTATTACTTACGTGTATATATGTCTGCACATACACGTTACACGCACAAGCTGAATCCGATGTGGTCATTACCGAAATCATGTATAATCCGCCGGGCAGCGATACGCTCGAATACATTGAACTTTTCAATAAAAGTAATGCCGGTATCAACCTCACCGGATGGAGTTTTACGAATGGGATTACCCATTCATTTAGTGGAGTATTTATGTCTCCGGGGAGCTACCTTGTTATGACCAATGACGAGGATGCTTTTGAGGGTGTATTTGGTATAAATGTGCTACAGTGGGAGGCTGGTGGACTGAACAACGGCGGCGAGGCTCTTGTCCTGCGAAATGGACAAGATATGGTTATGGATACAGTGAGATATAGGGATTCCGACCCTTGGCCTACCGGACCGATTGACCCCGACGGCGACGGTGCGTCTATCGTTTTGTGTGATCCGGAAGCGGATAATAATGAGGGTACAAATTGGATAAGTGGTGATGTGCCAACGGGTATTTTTATTAATAATGAGGAGATATACGGGCATCCGGGTGCGACTTGTGCGGGGACGGATTTGATTCCACCAATTGCGATTCATGCGGAGGCGATTTCGGCAACACAAATCATTGTAGAATTCAATGAAGCTGTCAATGCAACCGCCGAATTGAGTACAAATTATAGCGGACTTGGCAACCTGACCGCAGACCGCGACGCGACTTCACAAATCGTAACTTTGACCTTAGATACGCCGCTTTCTGATGGTGTTCTAACGACATTTACAGTAACAGGCACACAGGATTTTCCGGGCAATCAAATGACTTTGGTTTATGATTTTGACGTGATATGGCACAGTACAGGCGAGGTGCGCGACATCGTCATCACCGAAATTATGTACAATGCACCGGGCAATGACAGCCTTGATTTTATTGAACTTTATAATAACGCCGGTGTGCCGCGCAACCTATGGGGATGCTTTTTTGATAAGGGGATTGACTTTACTTTTCCGAACTATACTATGCAGCCCGGCGACTACCTGATACTTGCCGAAGATTCTGTTAATTTTGAACTGACTTACGGCATTACACCCTTCAAATGGAGTGGCGAGCTGGATAATAACAGCGAAAAAATTATCCTTAATTTTATTGATGGTGATACGATTGATTTGGTAGATTATAATGATAATAACGGTTGGAATCCACTGGCTGATGGCGAGGGTTATTCCTTGGTGCTTTGTGATCCAAATTCCGATAATACTGATACACTTAATTGGTCTATCGCTACCACAACGACCAATATCATCATTGGTGATACGCTCGAAATGTTTGCCAATCCGGGTATGGCGGATTCGGGTTGTCCTGTCGGGATTGAAGATACCGAGACACTGACCGGAATTGATGTTTATCCGAATCCGAATACAGGTATTTTTACGATTCAACATGAAGAACATAACACACTTGAATACGCTGTATTTGATTTGTTTGGTAGAATGATTGAACAGGATAAATTGACAACAACTACACACGAAATTGACCTTCAGAATGCTCCAAATGGTGTGTATTTATTGTATTTAAAAAATATTTATTCGGGAAAATATACGACTCGGAAAATTGTAGTGGCAAAATAGTAGAGTTGTCAGCCTGATAGTGTAAAGAAATTTGCCGTCAGGCTGACAGTAAATTTAATAAATCTATAAAAGACGAGTTAGTGTTCATTGCCTGCTTCTTTGATAATCGCTTCCACTTCTGCTTCCTTCATCTCCAAAGAATTTGCAATAATAGGAATGGCTACTCGATTTTTATTTAAAGCAAGGGCTGCGGCAACTTTTGTGTCTTGCACAGCCTCGTATTCCCTCAAGGCTATCATCCGTTTTCTCATATATTGGATTTTGGATTCGGCGCGTTCTTCGGGTGTGAGGTCGTCGAGGGCGGCACGGTTGACGGCTTTGTTGATAGCGGGGTTATCGGTATTGATATTGTTGAGGTCTTGTTCTTCTTTCATGGATTCCACGATGAGGTCGAGCCAATCTTTTATGGCTTTTGGGGTATTGTCATTGGCATGTATAGCATTGAGCATCACTAGTTTATGGTCCTGCATGTAGCGTTTGTCACCTTTGAGGGTTCTTGGGTTGGTATCGGTAATCAGGACATCGTCGCGGAGGAGTTCGCCGTTTTTATTTTTGATTTTGTAGGCAGAAGTCACCACCACAATGACATATACATCTTTGGCATACGAATAATCCTGACTACTTTTTTGTAAATCCACTAAATTTGCATGAAAATAATGGGAAAAACGGTCGTAAGCGTAGTCATAATCTACTTTCTGGATTTCGACAGCCGTACGATTAGTTTTATCTTCGGCATATAAATCCATTCTGAATTTGATGGCACTCACCTTGCTGGGCAGTATTTTTTCGGTTTCTACTTTGTCAATCTCAATCTCAATCCCCAATACGTCTTTTACAAATGCAGTAAAAATTTCTACATCCGTAAATACATTTTTAAAATGTACTTCATTATCTAAACTGGCGATTTTCATATTGTAAAGATACTGAAATGTAGGACATTATGCAATGAGAAAATTACTTAAAATCGTATGCCGTCAGTCTGACGGCATTACTGGCTTCAACAAACTCATCAGCTCCTTCAACCTCAAAAGCTGCGTCAAAAAAGCAGCACCAATCGCTAAAGTGACAACAAGCGTAAAGTTCATCAGCCAATAATTGGTAAGGTCGTGAAGAAAAATATTTAAAATAATTAATGAGATAAAAAACGCAATTAAGCGAGTGATAAATGCGATAGGAAAAGTCAATTTGAATACCTGCATGGCGACGATGATATGTCCGGCAGCAACTAAAAACTGTGTGGTGAGTGTAGCAGCAGTTGCGCCAATAGCTTGATATTTAGGAATTAAAATAATATTTAAAATAATATTTAAAATTAATCCACTAAGTGCGATAATATTCAAGGGGCGCAATTTGGCACCGGCTATCATCAGCGTACCATAAATATACACACAAGCGATGAACATAAAACTACACATCAGCCAACCAAAAACCGTAGCGGTATAAACCGTCGTGTCACCATAAATAAAGTCCATGAGTTCGACCCTAAAAAAATAGCAACAGACACCAACCGTCATAGACATCGCGGTAATCAAACCCAAACTCAAGCGACTCAAACCTTCTACGGCTTGCCCCTCTTTTAGCATCCGCGCAAATATCGGCATCAGCAATCCGCCAAATAACAAACCAAAGACATTCACAGCATCCAACAAGCGATACGCCTTCGCATATATGCCTGCATGTATTGCGCCTTCGGGCAGCATTCGTTCTAGCATAATACTGTCCACGCGGTTATAAATCGTCATCAGCAAGACAAGCAAAGCGAAAGGCAAACTCTCCCGAATAATGCGCTTCATCGTCGTCCATTTCACTTCAAAATTTCTAAACGCAGCGTACTTCGCCACCACTGCAAAACTCACCAAAGCCGCCACACCATAAGCAAAAGTTTGAGCATAAATAAAATATTCAATCCGAAAAACGCTGACCACTCCGCCCCATAGCAAGATTCCACAGACCACAATCACCAAGACCCTGTCCAAGACAGAAAGTAACCCGTCTATTTTGAAATAATGCAAAGCCGAAATATTGGAACGAAAATAAAACACCAATGATATGAGTACCTGATTGAGTGCGAGTGGTAAGAGCAGGCGGAGTTCTAATTGTTCGTATTGCCAAGCCTTCGCCAAGATGAAAAGTAAAGACAAATACACGATGGACAAGACACATTTGACCAACAAAAAATTGGGTACATAATCACGCAACAGAGATGTATCTTGTGCGATAGTTCGGTTGTTATAATTAGTCATCCCCAAGTCGAGAAGGATATAAAACAGCACCGACACATTATACAAAGCAAAATACAAACCATAGACTTCATCGCCCACCGTCACCTGCACCGTCCGATCAATACCGAATATATAAAACGGCTTCACCAACAAGTTGACGAACAATAAAAACAACAGATTTGTAAAAAATTTTTCCTTCATTTGAAAAATTCAAAAAAACAAATTCCTCTCGGTTTAGCCGAGACCAATTCGGTCATATTTGAAACTCAGATTTTACTCAAGTCAAGAATTTACTTGCAGTGTCTGTAGGGAAAATTTCCCACGTAAAAGTCAACAAAGTTAAATGATTTTCATAGAAAAAAGAAAATAAATACATTTAAAATATTTGTAATTTGTTAAACAAAATCGTTAAGTATAAAACAAACATTTTACCGAAAAATACCTTGTCACAAAAATAAAATTATCAGCTATTTTTTTTATATGTTAAAGGCAACATAAGTGTTTTATGTACTATGTGTGAGATTATAACAAATAATGAATTTGCGTAATAAAAATAAATATAGTCCAAAAATTCAAAATTTTATAAGTTTATTTTCACCCGATTCCTAATTTTATTTTTAAAAAAGTTTTGGATATTCAAAATAATTCCTACATTTACATGTGATTTTGTGCGAATACTTTGGTACTCTACAATAAATTCATCACGAAAATAGGTGTGGAAGTATTGTCACTTTCACGCCAGATGAAACTCTACTTAAGGGAAGTACTTGGTACTTCCTTTTTTTATGGAATCTACTTTGACTGATGTTTTTTTAGGTAAAGACACAATTTTTTGATATATTCGCACTTCCAAACTATTATTACTAATAAACTGACATGAATTATTACAACAATATTAACAAAATTCCCATGTCATTTTCAATTCAAATACTAATTTCACTGTGAACAAACTACCGAATTTTTCCATCCTCAATCGCGGAAGAATCTCGTTTGAATTTTTAAACAAAGGTTTAAGAGATTTCCACGGTGCCATCCAATACGTACAGGATATTCCTTACGGACGGACAAGCAATAAAAAACGCTTAGAACTTGTACTTATCGAAGATAAAGGTACATGTAGCACTAAACATGCTATCTTGGCAGAACTTGCTAAAGAAAACGGGCATCCTGACGTTCAGCTAATGCTGGGTATTTATAATATGAACGGACAAAATACCTTTGGCGTAGGTAAAATTTTGGATGAATATGGACTCGAAAATCTGCCAGAAGCACATAATTATATTTGCTATCAAGACGAGCGTTACGACTTTACGAGAAGTATCAATTCTGACCTCTCTCCTTTTGATGAACTGGTAGAAGAACAGCCTATACAAGCCGCGCAAATTGCAGATTTCAAACAAGAGTACCATAGAAATTATATCGCTGGATGGCTCAAAGCTACCAAGCTGAGAGGTCGTTGGAACGTTGATAAAATATGGCGCGTCAGAGAAGATTGTATCCGCGAATTGAGTGGTATCAAAAAGACCGTTATCTGGAGAGATTAAATATAATGAGTGAATGAGTGAATAAATTGCTGTTTATCAATCCGTTTGTTAGTAAACGATTCAACTACTCAATTCATGTCACGTATCTTAATTGCTTCGTGGGCGGCTATTTATCTCTCATGTGCAGGTACTACTCCCACTTCCAATGTATCGGTTAATATTGCGGAACACATCAAATTTCGTGATACTACTTTCGATGTATATAAGGTCCATACCCATGACAAGATTCGTATGTATTGGAAAAACGAATCAGGTAAACACTATAACAATTTCGATAAATTACGACAACAACTTAACACAAAAGGCGATTCGCTCCGCTTCGCTGTCAATGGCGGGATGTACACCAAAAATCACACACCACAAGGCTTATATATTGAAAACGGCAAAACTATCCAACCCTTAAATACGAATACAGGACATGGCAATTTTTACCTCAAACCCAATGGCATTTTTCTCATTGATACAGAAGGTGCGAAAGTTATAGAAACTACGAAATACACCAAGCACTCCTCTCCTACCCTATTCGCCACCCAATCCGGCCCAATGCTAATCATTGACGGCAACATACATCCCGCTTTTAATGAAGGCTCTAAGAATCTGCACATCAGAAATGGTGTAGGCATTGACACTGACGGTACTGCGATTTTTGCGATTTCTAACGAACCTGTCAACTTCTACGATTTTGCTATGCTATTTAAAGAACAGTATGGTTGTCAAAACGCACTTTACCTCGACGGATTTGTGTCCAAATGCTATCTGCCTCAACTCCAACGAAACGATACAGGTGGCAACTTTGGCGTGATGATTGGCGTTATTAAAGAAACTCGTGATTAGTAATTAGTGATTAGTTCGACAGCACATAATTTGACGAATTACGCCACGAACTATGAACCATGAACTATCAACTATGAACTACATAATATTCGATTTGGAGGCAACTTGCTGGAAACATCCGCGTCCTACGCACAAGCAGGAAGTGATTGAAATAGGTGCAGTATTGGTGGACGAATACGCTCATGCTACCGCTATTTTTAATGAATTTATACAACCCATTTATCATCCTACCCTTTCGCCTTTTTGCAAAGAATTGACCTCTATCCGGCAAGAAGATGTGGCACAAGCCAAGCTATTTCCCGAAGTTATTGAGGCATTTCAAGAGTGGATTGGTTACTTCGACGATGAAGAATACCTGCTCTGTTCCTGGGGCTTTTTCGATAAAAAAATACTCATCAACAATTGCGAACTCCACCAACTTGACGACGAATGGCTCGACCCTCATATCAGCGTCAAACATCAATACAAAGATGTCAAAAAACTCTCCCGCGCCATTGGTCTCAAACGCGCCGTCGAAAAAGAAGGCTTTGAATTTACCGGCACACATCATCGTGGTATTGATGATGCACACAACCTCGCAAAGGTCTTTGGAAAATACTTTGACGAATGGGTGTATTAGTGTTGTGGTGTTGTAGTTCTTTGAGACTTAAAATTTAAACATATTATCAAAAAAAGCGTTAATTTTGCGTTTGTCATTATATTTAAATAGACGTATTTTTTTCATTTTAAAATAAATTAATTTTGTAAATTATTATTTTTAAATATAAAAAATATTATAAAATAATTTAAGTTAATAAAAACGGTCAACATTAATCATTAATCGTTTACCATTAACCGTTATTCATGGACACTATCATCACTTATTTTTCAGCAATGCCAACCACACACCGCTCCGCTTTGTTGATTGGTGGCTTGGCTATTTTCTTATTGATAGAAAATGCTGCACCCTTATTTTCTATTAAAAAATACAATCGCGTAAAGCATACCGGACTCAATATTTTCTTCACTTTTACGACTATTTTGGTCAATCTCTCTATGGCATTTTTGTTGGTGATGACAGCACAATGGGTAGCTACAAGCGGTTTCGGTGTGATGAATTGGATGTCCGGTGCGCCTGTCGTATTGACGGCATTGGTGGGTTTGATGCTTATGGATCTTGTGGGTGCATGGCTCGTACATTATATCGAACACCATGTTACATGGATGTGGAAATTTCACCTCATTCATCATACCGACCAACACGTTGATACCACCTCTGCCAACCGCCATCATCCGGGCGAAAGTGTCATTCGATTTGTCTTTACTTTAGTGGCTATCATGGTGGCAGGTGCGCCTGTTTGGATGATATTTTTGTATCAATCCTTATCGCTGGTGATGACCCAATTTAACCATTCCAATGTTGCTATGCCTAAGTGGTTGGATGATGCACTTGTATTAGTATTGTGTACACCCAATATGCACCGCGTACACCACCATTATCGTCAGCCATACAGCGACACCAATTATGGTAATATCTTCTCTTTCTGGGATAGAATTTTCGGAACTTATGTAGTCGTAGATAATAAAAAACTCATCTATGGCGTAGATACACACATGGATAAACATGAAGCAAATAATATCGGCTATTTACTTAAAATACCTTTTTTGCCCTATCGTCCGACGATTGAGTATGAGGAGGAGGAGAAGTTGTAATCAACAAAGTGTGAAGATTCACTGCTTTTTTCGGCATATTTAAATTTTGTAGAAGAGTAATTTACATTTTTTCGACTTCATTTTAAAATAAAAAAATATTTAAGAACTCCATTTATTAAACTTCAAGAGTTTAGTAAACGTACATAAGGTACTGACATTCAGATAATTACTAATGTTAGTACTATATTTATGTTTACCAAACTCTTTGAAGTTTAGTAAACAGATACATCATTTTTACCAACAATAAAGCGTCAACTACATTTCTGAACATGCCAAAATTATTTTTTTTTTATTCCAAAACATAAATTAAATTATCCACCAAACACCACATCCAAACTCTCACAAATTTTCTGCACAGCTTCGTCAAGGTCAGCCTCCGTATGTGCCGCCGAAACAAAGCCCACCTCATAACCCGAAGGACCAAGATAGACCCCACGTTGGAGCAATTCGTGATGCAAAAC
Organism: uncultured Saprospiraceae bacterium; assembly: GCA_938028705.1. Taxonomy (GTDB): domain Bacteria; phylum Bacteroidota; class Bacteroidia; order Chitinophagales; family Saprospiraceae; genus JAHDEO01. The sequence continues at coordinate 11,264 of CALIZI010000035.1, forward strand.
TTTGAATTTTTCCATACTTGCCGTTTCGATTTGGTCGGCACGGGTGATGCGTTCTTTGGTGAATGCTACCCAGAAAATAGAGCCGATATGTGGCAAGGTCATTTCGTAACCTTTTGAGTCGGCGTAGCTTTGTATTTGTTGGGTGAAATAATTGGTTTTGTTGGTGAGTTTTTCGTAAAAATTATCTTCCAGTAATTGTTGAATAGCGGCATATCCGGCAGCCATAGCTACGGGATTAGCTGAAAGCGTACCCGCTTGATATACAGCACCTTCGGGCGCAATGTGCGACATCAATTCGCGGCTTGCACCATACATACCTACGGGCATTCCGCCACCAATGATTTTACCATAAGTCAGTATATCCGGCTGAATACCGTAATGCCCCGATGCACCTTCAAAGCCTATCCGAAAACCGGAAATCACTTCATCAAAAATCAATAAAATACCATATTTATAACATTTCAATCGCAGACATTCGAGGAAGGATTTGTCTTGCAAGAGTAAGCCATTATTGGCAGGAATCGGCTCAATAATGATACAAGCAATATCATCGGCGTGCGTCTGCAAAACTTTGTCCAATGCTTCGGGATTGTTCAAAGGCAGTACGAGCGTTTCTTTGGCAAAAACATCAGGAATACCCGCTGAGGTACTCTCTCCGAAAGTCGCCAAACCCGACCCTGCCTTGACCAACAGCGAATCCACATGACCATGATAGCAACCTTCAAATTTGATGATTTTTTGCTTGCCCGTCGCACCGCGTGCCAAGCGTATTGCCGACATGACCGCTTCCGTACCCGAACTCACAAAACGGATTTTTTCGACAAAGCGATTGTTCTCTAAAATCAATTTGCCAAGTTCGTTGCCAAGCCGCGTAGGTGTGCCAAATGACGTGCCTCGCGCTACGGTCTCCGTTACTAACTCCCTGACTTTCTGATTATTATGCCCCAAAATCAAAGGACCCCAAGAGCAACAAAAATCAATTAATTCGTTGTCATCTTCGTCGTACATCCGGCAGCCTTCACCACGTTTGATGAATAAAGGCGGACCCGATACCGACTTAAATGCCCGTACCGGAGAGTTGACTCCACCCGGAAAGTATTGCTTCGCTTCTTCAAATAATTGTGCGGATTGTTCTCTTTTCATCTTGTTTTATTCGACTTTTTCGTTTTTATATTTTTAAAATATGATAGAACGCAAATTTAAGGTCGTTAAGTTAATACTTTTTGAATAATATTTTAATTTAAATGCGAAATATAGAACCATTATATTAAGATTTCTGTATAATGGTTTGACAAATAAGGAAATAATTTCTGTATAGTTTTTTTGGAAAAAGGCTATACAGATAGTATCTTTGCACAGAATAAAATTATTCATTAATCGGACTTCTGTTAATCTTCAAACAGTGTTTGCTAAAAAACAAATCAAAGTCAACCACTTTTAAACGTTCTTACGGAAAAACAAAGTCCAAAATATCTAAACTTATGAAAACGAAAGTTATCTTTTTAGCCCTGATCGCCATCACCATTTTGTCTTCTTGTAAAAAAGACAGTGAATCACTTAATTCTTCCGAAACTATCCTTTTAGGTACATGGGAACTGACTGCCATGACTTATACTGGTACAAATGCATCCACCTCACAAGGTTTTACTACCGTTACCGATTTTTCGGGAGTAACTAAGGATATGACTTACGAAATTGAGTTTTCGGAAAACCCAAAAACTTACGAAACATCAGGTGGGTACACCGTTGAATTGACAAGTACAATAGAAGATGTTCTTATTGACGGTGAGGTAGTTGTTCCTGGCTATACATTCGTTAATGATGTTCCGATTGAGGGTGCTGCCCAGACCGGTAGCTGGTCTAGTGACGGAAATACTATCGAGGGACTCGTATTTGACAACGGACAGGGAATGGATGCCAATAGTAGCTATGAAATAGAAGAATTATCAGACTCTTCCTTACGTATCACATTCAACTCAAATATGGTTCTTGAACCCTCACCCGGAGTGACTAGTGATGTTGAATTACAAGGCGAGATGGTCCTTGAAAAATTATAAGAAAAAAGACTTCGTCCGACATCTGTTGGGCGAAGTCTTTTATTAAAGGTCGCATTGAAATATAGCCGTTTTTTAATTAATTAAAATTATTTTATAATATTTTTTATGTTAAAAATAAATCATTTATAAATATAATTTATGTTAAAGTAATAAAAAACACCTATTTTAGTAGAAACATTAAATAATTTATATTTTATCAAATGTTTGTTTTTAATGAAATAAGAATTATTTAATAAAACCCTTATACAAACTATAATTTTCTTCATCAAAACAAACAAAAACGACTTGCTCTATACCATCGTTATGAATTAAAAAATCACGTACCGATTGTATAGCGGTCTCTGCGGCAAGCGGCTTGGGAAAACGATAAATTCCTGTACTGATATTCGGAAAAGCTATCGTCTTGATGTCATGCTGAATGGCGAGTTCCAAGCTGTGATGATAGCAATTATAGAGGAGTTGAGTATGTTCGTTTTCTGCGTCGCCCGTCCATACCGGACCTACGGTGTGGATGACGTACTTTGCAGGTAAATTGCCAGCCGTTGTGATGACCGCCTCGCCTGTATCGCAGCCGCCTTGTCGTGCACGTATAGCACGACATTCTTCCAAAATCGCCGGACCACCCGCCCTATGAATCGCACCGTCCACACCACCACCACCAAGCAAAGAACTGTTCGCTGCATTGACCACCGCATCTACTTCGATTTTGGTAATATCTCCTTGTATGACTTTTATTTTTTCTGACATAAAATACAATGAGTGAATGAGTGAATCAATAATGAGTGAATGATTAAATGAGTGAATAAATTGCTACATTTATTTTAAAAAAAAGAAATTTTGGGTGTCGTGTTTTTCGGAATTGTAATTTTGAAATTTTTGTTCGTGATAAATAAAAATCTTATATCCCATTGATTTCATGAGTTCAAAACAACGCTGTCGGTTTTCATTATCCCATAGCTCGGCATAGATAATGGGTTGGCAACGTTCAATCAGACCACGTCCTCCTTTGAGTGCAAAATATTCAAAATTTTCAACATCTATCTTAATGCCTGACACTGCGATGTCTTTCAAATCCTCCACATCATCTAATTTGTAAATCGCTGATTTATAGCGTTTTCCCTCGTTAAATTCAGTCAGTTCTTCGTGTACTACATGGCTCAATCCCTGCATCCGAACCTTATTGACTTCGGGCAATACCATGTCAATTGTTCCCGTCTCATCGCCAAGTGCGTAAGGGTGAAAGCTGACATTAGTACACCGATAACGGTCAACGATTTTTACCAAAGTCGTATAATTAATTGGTACGGGTTCGAAGGAATAAACCTTTCCTTTAGGCACTTTTTGTGCCATGAGTACGGTCGTAATACCGATATTGCTGCCAATATCAAGTACGTGGTCGTCCTCATCCAAGAGGTCAAGAAATTGAAAAAAATCGTTCTCTTTTTTATCCCATTTAAAGGTCTTGATTTTAAAAACAGCAAAGGTATATAAATACCGTTCAAAACCCAACAGCGTGTGTAATATACGTTTAATTATGCTTTTCATTCCAGTGGCAAATGTAGCTATTTTTTAGGGGAATTTGGGAATTGGATACTTGATTGCCCGATTTCCCAATTAACCGATAGACTCAATATAAGCCATACAAAGGTCAATCGTAGCCTCGATACCTTGTTTGTGGGTACGCTCCATACCATGCGAAGCCGACACGCCGGGACCGATAACCGCTACACGAAAATCGTGACCTGCACGCAAGGCAGCCGAGCCGTCGGAACGATAAAAAGGATAGACATCCAAGACGTAAGGAATCTTGTGTTGTTGAGCGAGTTGGACCAGTTTTTTTCGGAAGTTATAATCATAAGGACCGGAAGCATCTTTGGCACAAATAGAGCAAGCTGTTTCTCGCCCTTCGCGGTCGGTTCCGACCACCCCCATGTCAATGACGAGCAATTCTTTGATGGTTTTCGACTGTCCGCCTGAGCCGCCATGCCCTACTTCTTCGTAGGTGGTGAAGTGCAATTCTACGGGTGCTTCGCGTCCTTCGGCTTTGAGTCGTCGTGCCAATTCGAGCATCACAAAACAGCCCGCTTTATTGTCCATAAAACGTGATTTGATAAAGCCCGAAGGCAAGTCTTGATAATAGGTCTCGAAGCAAATAAAATCACCGTTTTGGATGCCCAATGCCCGTACATCTTTCCGGTTTGCAACGAGTTCGTCTATGCGGACGTGCATGTTGTCGGTAGTACGCAGCGTGGTTTTTTCCTGTGCATTGGTGTGTACGGAAGGGTTGTTGAGCAGGAGCGTACCTGTGTAAATGCGGTCATCCAGTGTATAGATTCGGCAGTAGCCGCCCTCGTAGCTGTTGAGCGAAGGTCCGCCGACTTTCGAGATGCGTAATTCGCCCTTTTTACTGACCGAAGCCACCACCGCACCAAGTGTGTCGGCATGGGAAGCAATGCTCAAATACGGCGATTTTCCCAAAGCACACCTGACCGCACCTTTGTTGGTATATTCGGGTGCATAGCCCAATTTTGAGAGGTAATCGAAAATGAATTGAGCTGCTTTTTGGGTGAAGCCGGAAGGGGAATCTATGGCGACCAAATCTTGTAATGGGGTGTAATCTGTTTGAGTTGTCATATTTTGGCAAAAGTACAAAAAATTGTACAATCGATAATTTATTTTCATTGTGAAAGATACAAAAGCACATCATCATTTCGACCTACCAAAACTCCATCTTCAAACGGTAACAAATGCCGCACTTCTCCGATAATTCGTACTCCACTCTCATTAGCAGGAACAGCTTCAAAATTCCCTTTTCCATCACCACGAAGCAGCAAGCCGATACTTGCATCATTACGCGGTGTTTCAACTTCCGAACCGTAGAGATTTCCGGCTACGAGGAGGTCAAGATGTCCATCCGAATCAAAATCTTTTACGAAAATATCATTTATGGATGAGACTTGTGCGAGTTGTGGCAAATTCTTTACGCGAAAGCCACCTTTACCGTCATTTTCAAAATACGAATTTGCAAAATTTCGCGCTGTATAATGCGTTGATTGCTCCAATTTTGGTGCGGAATACACCTCACTCAAAGTCGCTTTTCCGAAGGCATCGTAAGTCGGAAATTGTGTTTTGATAAAAGGCATTTGAGCCGATGAACACTCGCGTCCGCGTAAAGGAAATACCTGATTATCAGCATGATAGCCCAAGACAATATCCTGTGTACCACTCTCGTCAAAATCATTGGTATAAATCTCAAAAGGTGCATCAGGCAAGGCTTTGTATTTATAATTCAAACCCAAATTGCCGCCAAGCAAATCCGTATCGCCATCACCATCAAAATCTGCCGCTACGAGACTATTCCACCAACCCGTCTGTTGGGTCATTTCCGCAGGTGTTTCATCCTTAAATCCATCGGAATAATTCATTAAAATTCTTGGTGACATCCATTCGCCTGCTGTGATGAGGTCGGGGCGATTATCACCGTTCAAATCTGTCCAGAGGGCATCCGTAACCATACCATATTCACGTAAAAACGGAGCGATTTCATCCGTAATATTCGTAAATTTTCCATTATCATTTTTCAATAAATAACTATCCGCAGGATAAGGATAAGCACCCGGAACTTGCCGACCACCGACAAAGACGTCCACATCACCATCCAAGTCAAAATCTGTAACAGACAATACTCCCGTACTCACTGAAATGTGCGGAAAAATCGCTTCATTTTTCCGAAAAATACCTTGTCCATCATTCTCATAAAATCGCAAAAGGTAGGCTTCGTGACCTGCTGCCCATTCATTACTCCCGCCACCAACGAGCAAGTCCAAATCACCATCCGAATCTGCATCTAAAAACACCGCAGCAACATCTTCAAACTCCTTTTCCGATGCCCAAAGTCCTTCATTTGAACGCGACATTTGACCATCCGATTTTTGTAGATATAAAGCACTCGAAAAACCCTTCGCACCACCCACAAAAACATCATCGTGTCCATCACCATTTACATCACCAACAGCCATTGCTGGACCCGTTTGCGACATTTTATGCGGCAATAAACTTTCTCTTTTAAAATCATTAAAATCATTTTCGCGGTGTCTGTATTCGATTATTTTTTTATTTATAAATTTAAAATTATTTTTATATAAAAAATTAAAATCAGCTTGTTCCTTAGCATTTTTATAATCCAAAATAACACGCTGATTCGCCTTAATATCTGTTAGAATTTGCGCCTGACCATCGTGCCAATGTATCCGTAATTCATCCACCTTCGCACACTCGCCCAATCCAAAATGCAGCATCGGTTCTATTGCCGAGAGGTAGCCGCGAGTGGTATATATTTCCCGACTTTGCCACGTATCCGCACAACGCACATATACACGCGCACCCACGCCCGAAGAATTGGTGCGTGAACCGTTTAATTTTATTTGTAAATAATTGGTATTGAATGAGTTATTTTGAAGAATCAGTGCGGGAGCATCTACATTATTGACCACCAAATCGAGGTCGCCGTCAAGGTCAAAATCAGCATAAGCGGCACCATTGGATGCGGTGACGAGGCTATCCATAGCAAGTTGTTTTGTGATATTTTCAAAGGTCAAATTACCGCGATTTTTGTAAAAATAATTGGCTTTACGATGATAAGGAAATTGGCGCAACATCTCCTGCATATATCGCGCACGATTGGTGGGATCGGCTTGCATACGGGCATTGAGTTCGCGGACGGTTTTCATCGCGTCATTATTACGGATATTTCGTTTGATACCATTGGTAACGAATAAATCCTGCCAACCGTCATTGTCCATATCAAACAATAAAGGCGACCAACTCCAATCTGTATTTGAGATACCTGTCATTTGTCCAATATCCGAAAAATACGGGTCACTCTCTCCTACCCTACCGTTGTTCAGCAAGAGCGTATTGAACATATATTGATGGTGTTGTCCTTGCTCTATGAGTTGTGCAAATTGGTCGGGATTCATGGCACTCATACTGGTTTTGATACCGTAATTATCCTGTGCAACCATATCAAGATTTACAATGTCTTGCCAGCCGTCATTATTGATGTCACCAATATCATTGCCCATCGAATAAAATGAGGTGTGTGCAGTCAATTCTCGTATTTTTTCCTTAAACGTACCGTCTTTTTGATTGATATATAAATGGTCTTTTCCCGAATAATCATTGCTCACATACACATCTGCCCAAGCATCATTATTCAAATCGCCAACACCAATGCCCAAGCCGTAACCCAAGCGATTATTGACAATTCCTGCCGCTTGTGTGACCTCTGTAAATTGCCCCGCATCATTCCGAAAAAGCATTTCACCGACCAAGTTATATGAAGCATTCTGCCGCGCCACAATTTCATCATCCGAGTAGGTATCAATGTCGTGATTTATCAGAAACATATCCAAATCACCATCGCGGTCATAATCAAAAAATGTAGCTTGGGTAGAGTAGGCAGGAATATCCAAGCCATATTCGGCAGCCGCTTCTTTGAAGTTCGGAATACCGTTTTCATCTATACCATTATTAATATACAATTCATTTCGTCGTAAATCAGTATCCTCAAATCGCCCTGATTTGCAAAGGTAAATATCGGGTCGCCCGTCTGCATTGACATCCGCTACGGTCACGCCTGTATCGAAACCTCGTTTGCCTTGTACGCCACTTTTTGCTGCTGTTTCTTGGAAAGTAAAATCGCCTTGATTGAGGTATAAGTCATTGGTTTCCAGATTAGAAACAAAATATATATCAGGATATTCGTCATTATTAAAATCCGCGACTGCGACACCCGCACCATTATAAAAATATTCGTAAGTCAATACATTTTGCTGTGGGGATTCACGTAAGCGATTGGCGAAATTGATGCCCGTTTGTTGTGGTGAAAGGGAAGTGAAAAGTGGTGGCGCAAGGTCGGTGTCCGCTTGGCAGGCAGTGAGGAAGATTAAAATACATATATATAGTATGTGGCTTTTCATAATCATAAAGGTGGTGCTTTCACAAAATTAACATTCTCTCCAAACATTCTCTCAAAATTATAGAGATATTGAAAACTCATTCCTTTTAGGCTGACTTTTTTAATTAAAAAAAATTGTATATTTAAAAATCTCTACACAAGTAAATTTCAAATACAAAAAATGACATATAAGCTAATTTATTTTCAGTACCTTTGTTGCCGTATGAAATTTATTTTACATGATGTTACCTTGTAAAAATCGCCCTATTTATTGTACACTAAAAATTTATCAAATACTAAAGAATGAATGACACAATAAGCGGATTTGTCAGACCGCAGGACTGGCCTGCGGAATTTGGAGATATTGATTTGTCTATCCACGATTTGCCCCATCACAGTTCAAGTACCGAATGGTGGTACGTCAATGCTCACCTTGAAGATAAAGACGGCAAGAAATACGCTGTATTTGCTTCTTTTTTTAGAAAAATAATTGGTTATAATGAAGCTACAAAAATTGCCGAATACGGACATTCACTCACATGGGCAATTGTAGATGTGGAACACAAAAAATACTATCAAAATTCAAGGATTGACAAACGCGCACCCGAAATTGGTTTGAAAAAATTGAGGAAAAAAGAAGGCGTAAAAGACGAGCGCATCCGTAAGGCGGCTATAGAAATGTTGGAAAAAGGCTCAATTCCTTATCCTGACAGAATGTTTGAAGGCGATGTGACGGTAGCAACGGATAAATTGGACTTGGTTTTTGATACCAATTCATTTAAAAAGGATGCCAACGGAGATTATGTGTTGAAACTACATGATACGGAACACAAATTGACTTGTGAGTTGCACTTCAACCCTCAAAAACCTCCGGTACGGCATGGGCAAAATGGTCTGGTGTCCGGTACATCTTCGGAGGATATGTTTTATTATTTTATTCCTCAAAATACAGTAACAGGATTTATCGAAATAGAAGAAGCGGAAATCGAAAAAGGCGAGGATAAAGTGTATGTAAAGGAAGATGTAAAAGGTACGGGCTGGTACGACCACGAATTTGGCAGACACAGAGAAAAGAGCAAAGAAGAGGAAAGCCTTGACCTGACAAAGGATGTCTCATGGAACTGGCTTTGCGCTCAACTCAATAATGGTTACGAACTCACCGCCTATCACCTGATTGATAATCATACACAAGAAGTCGCTGACGCACAGTTGATTATGATTGACCCGGAAGGCAATCGTCTGGCAACCGATGATTTTGACTTAAAAAGCGGGGGCGAGCTTTGGACAAGTACCAAGACCTTTCAAGCATATCCCGTAGAGTGGATGATTGATGCGCCGAGTGTCGGTTTGCACATAGAAGTGAAAGCTCCTTTTCCGGAACAGGAATTTGCCACTGTTATTTCAAAACCTGCATTTTGGGAAGGCAGAATTGAGCTAGAAGGCACCTTTGAAGGCAGGGAAATATCCGGTCCGGGCTTTGTGGAAAGGAGTGGTTTTGACGAAAAAGAAACGCTGGAAGATTTCTTCAAAGCCGTCAGTCGCGAAACGATAAAATCCATAAAATACATCCTACCAAAAAATCCGAATCAGGAGAAACTCAATGAATTGGTATCACGAAAAGAGCTTGGGCATTTTGCTGAAAATATTGATGCGGAACAATACTCAAAAGCACTGATAGAGCCAATTCGCGCCATTATAGATCGGGGTGGAAAATCGTGGAGAAGCTACGCCGCCTTAGCTTGCTGCGATATTGTAGGGGGCGATTCGCAGGTGGCTAAATTGTGGTTGGCTTTGCCGGAACTGATGCACGTCGGGTCATTGATTGTAGATGATGTGGAAGACAAATCGGACGTGCGCCGAGGCGGACCTGCCTGCCACGTCATGTATGGCGAACCGACTGCGATTAATGCGGGTTCGGCATGTTATTTTATCGGACAGATTTGTGTGTACAAAACCAAAAAATTGAGTGCCGAAAAAAGGGTGAAAATCTATAATTTATACTTTGAAGCCCTGCGTGCGGCACATAGCGGTCAGGCATTAGACATTCATGGTCTGGATTATATGATGGATGATGTGGTACAAAACGGTGGTGGCGATTTGCTGGAAAAACGAATACTTGCCATTCACCGTCTGAAATCGGCTGCACCCGCAAGTTATTTGGCAAAAATTGGTGGTATTTTAGGTGGCGGTACAGAGGAACAGATAGAAGGTTTGGCGGATTACTATGAAGCACTTGGCATTTCTTTTCAAATCATAGATGACACGCTGAATCTACGTGGTTTCAAAGACGGTCTAAAAACAAAAGGTGAAGACATTACCGCAGGTAAAATCACTTATCCTGTTGGTAAAGCGATGGCGCATCTCGACCAAAAAAATCGGGCGCGTCTGTGGGAAATCGTCAGTATGAAAACAGATGATTTGGTGCTTATCAAAGAAGCTGTTGACCTGTTGGACAAAGTAAATGCGATAGATAAATGTGTAGATGAGGCTTACGAAATCATGGATAAAGGCTGGAAAATTCTTGACCCGATGATACGCGATTCTATGGTCAAATTGAATCTGCGGGCGTTCAGTTGGTATGTTTTGGATAGACAGTATTGATGGGGTGTATCTCAAATTGTCGCATTTTTATTTTTATTAATTGTTTCACGCAGAGTTCGCAGAGAACGCAGAGGGCTGATAATCAATACTCTGCGTTCTCTGCGCCCTCTGCGTGAAAGACAACAACAATACTTTGCGTTTT
>CALIZI010000036.1 GCA_938028705.1 uncultured Saprospiraceae bacterium
TTAGGTTTAAAATTATACTTTTTATTTTACAAAATGTTTCATTGTTATATTGCTATATTGTTGATAAACAGTTATTTATGATTTAATTGTGGCTATATACAACAATAAAACAATGTAACAATCTAACCATAAAGCAGTATAACTAATACCCAAAGTCCAAATTATGTATTTACAGATATGACCAATTAAAACGCAACACAGGCAAAGCCTATGTTGCGTTTATTTTTACTTAATATGTTTTGTTAATAATTACTTTTTTAACGATACGTTGGTCATTGGTCTGAATAGAAATGAGGTAAATGCCATTAGTCGCTTCGTTGGTATCCCATTGTATGGGTGCATAAGGGATTTCTTCAAATGCAAAGGTTTTTACCGTTTGTCCGATGCTGTTAAAAATGGATATTGTTCCCTGATTTCCGGCAAAGGCTTCCAGTTGGAGGAAGACTTCATTTTCGGCTGGATTGGGGTATATTGAGATGTCGGTATTGGTCTGAATGACATCAGCTCCACCTCCAAGAGCGACTGAGAACTGGTCATAACATCCGGGATTAGAATTGAGGGCTTTGACCGTATAATTGCCCGGTGTCAAACCTGATACCGTTTGTGTGCTGCCACAGTTGCTACTACAGATCACTTGGTCACTCCAACCCGTTCCCGGTCCGATGATTCGCAGACTCATATTCGTCGAAGTGATATTGCTAATCGTTACATTGCTACCTGATGTACTGACTTGTACAACTTGACAGGGATTGCCACCTCCACCACCGGGTGTTCCTGCACAAGTACAGCCGTTAGCTTGAATGACATCGTTTTGAGTATTCGGATTACCATCGTCACAAGCAGTGCCGGGTGTTTGTCTCGCACCTACGGATGCATTATTATCATTACAATCATCTGCTTGGCATACACCGTCGTTGTCGTTGTCCGTACAACCACCGCCACCGCCTGTAACGGTAACTGAGAACTGGTCATAACATCCGGGATTCGAATTAAGGGTTTTGACCGTATAATTGCCCGGTGTCAAACCTGATACTGTTTGTGTGCTGCCACAGTTGCTATTACAGATCACTTGGTCACTCCAACCTGTTCCCGGTCCGATGATTCGCAGACTCATATTCGTCGAAGTGATATTGCTAATCGTTACATTGCTACCTGATGTACTGACTTGTACGACTTGACAGGGATTGCCACCTCCACCACCGGGTGTTCCTGCACAAGTACAGCCGTTAGCTTGGATGACATCATTTTGAGTATTCGGATTGCCGTCATCACAAGCAGTGCCGGGTGTTTGTCTCGCGCCTATGGAAGCGTTATTATCATTACAGTCATCTGCCTGACATACGCCGTCATTGTCGTTGTCGGTGCAGCCAACATTTGAACAAGAGAGGTAATTCCTATCATTCATTGCACTGAATACTACGCGATCAAACTGTCCCTGCGTAAATATGGCTCCACATCCGTCAGGTCCGTAAGACATAATATTATTGACTTGCGGATTGTAAGATTGCCCGTTTGCATCGGTGGCAGTGCCTATATATTGACAGTTTGAAACTAAGGAAGTTTGACAATTAGCAAACAGATTAGGGTCGGCAGGTGTATCGCATACTCTATCTCCCGCAAAAGTGCAATTAGAGCCATTAACGAGTTCATCAGTAGTGCCACAATTGGATGTACCATGTGTATGAAAAACCGAAAAATAATGACCGAGTTCGTGAATTAATGTAGTACCGCTTGTCGTACAGTCGTTTGCCATCATTATCCTGTCTCTGGGATTAGCACTCGGAAAATTGGCATAACCACAAAGCGGACCAAAGCTACTTGAGATACTATTAAAATAATAAATATTGAGTGCGCCCTGTACATTATTGGTACTATACACCGCAAAATCATCCGCGCTGTTAAAGTTATACCAATTACTGTTGTTGATAAATTTTACAGGTTCACATTCAAAAAATTGAATATCCACAGCTGCATAAAAATCATTCAAGCCTTGTATCGCTGTTGCCAGCTCCTGAGTTGTCAATCCGCCTGTACCATTAGATTGTCTGACAATGTGATTGACAATTGGTATTTGAATCGGCTCTCTGTTTTGAATGTCATAAGAAAATGCCTGTCGCAAATGTTCCGTTTGATTAAGGTATTCGATTTCCTCTTGCAAGGGTATTGTTCCGCACTCGGGAATAGGTTGTCCGAAAGACATGTAGCTCATCAAAAAACTACATAGGATAGTTAAGATTAGGTAATTTTTCATAATACGTGTTTTATATGATTAAGAAATAAAGTGTAAAAAAATGGATATGCGGAGCATTAAAATTGATTTATGAATAGATTAAATTTTAGTGAAAAATATATTTTTAAAAAACTTATAAATAGATATAGCTTCGCCATACTTCTTTTTTGTATAAAGAAATTATTTTATAAATAAAAAATTAATAAACTGTTGTTTTTATAATGGGAAATTAGAGGTTTGAACTTTTAATAAAGAAGTATGAGGTCGGTTTATAATTTTAAAAAAGGAATGTATTGTCCGACACTTTTAAAGTGCCGGACAATTATATTTAATGAAAATTATTGATGAGTAATTTTTTGACAATGTGTTGCTTGTCATTCGTTTTGATAGATACAAAATATAGTCCGCTGCTATATCTGCTAATGTCCAATCGTAGAGGGTCCTTTGATATTTGGTCGAATGTGAGGTCTTGTACCACTTGACCAAGACTATTGGAAATAGCGACTGTGCCTTGCTGACCTGCTAATGCTTCGAGATTGAGATAGACTTCATTTTCAGCCGGATTTGGGAATAGGCTAATGTCATTCGCATCTACGATGAGTTTGGCACTTGGCATATCAACATCCGTTTCACAGATTACTACCCAACTTGTATTCAGTACCTTAACCAGATAATTACCTGCCCCAACATTAGCCGTATAAGATGAGCCGCAGCTTGCATCAAAGCAATCGTCCACTATAATCCAACCTTGACCTTTGTCATGGATTTGGTAGTAATAATTGCTCATCGGACCTGTCATGGTGATTTGTCCGTTGCCGTAAGTAATGGTAATATCATTATCACAATCAATGACATTGCCGCCGCCGCCATTATCACAAGCATCTCCTATACCGTCACCGTCTGCGTCCGCTTGGTCGGGGTTGGGTGTATCCTTACAGTTATCGCAGGCATCTCCTACGCCGTCAGCGTCCACATCAAACTGATAATTAGGTATATCGGGACAGTTATCCTGACTATCGCATGTGCCGTCACCATCTCTATCAGGGCATTGTGTGTCGTCGCATACATCGCCCATACCATCACCGTCCGAATCAACTTGATTGGCATTGGGGGTGTTGGGGCAATTATCGTTATCATCGCATACACCATCATTGTCTGTGTCGCCTCCCTGAGTGTCACATGGATTGCCACCGCCGTCTGATAATTCAACATCGGTTTCGCATACGACTACCCAACCTGTATTCAATACTTTGACCAAATAGCTACCTGCCCCGACATTAGCCGTATAAGATGAGCCACAACTGGCATCCAAACAATCATCCACAACATTCCAACCTTGATCTTTATCATGGATTTGATAGTAATAATTGCTTTGCGGACCGGACATAGTTATTTGTCCGTTGCCGTAAGTGATGGTAATGTCATTAGTACAGTTGATGATATTACCGCCGCCACCATTATCACAAGCGTCTCCTATACCGTTACCGTCTGCGTCCGCTTGGTCGGGATTAAAGGTGTTCGGGCAGTTATCATTATCATTGCATACACCATCATTGTCTGTGTCGCCACCTAGACTGTCGCATGGGTCGCTCGAATCGCAAGCATCACCTATGCCATCACCGTCTGTATCTGCTTGGTCGGGATTTGGAGTGTTTGGGCAGTTATCATTATCATTGCATACACCATCATTGTCTGTGTCGCCACCTAGACTGTCACATGGATTGCCACCACCGTCTGATAATTCAACATCTGCTTGACATACGACTATCCAACCTGTATTCAATACTTTGACTAAATAGCTACCTGCCCCAACATTAGCTGTATAAGATGAGCCACAACTGGCATCCAAACAATCATCCACAACAATCCAACCTTGATCTTTATCATGGATTTGATAGTAATAATTGCTCGCCGGACCTGTCATGGTGATTTGTCCGTTGCCGTAAGTAATGGTAATATCATTATCACAATCAATGACACTACCGCCGCCACCATTATCGCAAGCATCACCTATGCCGTCACCGTCTGCATCTGCTTGGTCGGGATTATAGGTATTCGGGCAGTTATCATTATTATCGCATACATTATCATTGTCTGTGTCGCCGCCTAGACTGTCGCATGGGTCGCCCGAATCGCAAGCATCACCTATGCCGTCACCGTCTGTATCTGCTTGGTCGGGATTAGAGATATTCGGGCAGTTATCGTTATCATCACATATACCATCATTGTCAGTGTCGCCACCTTGAGTATCACATGTACCAACGCCGTCACCAACAGTGACTACCATATAGTCTGCTGCGGTATGATATAGATTTGGATTGCCGGAAGGTATGTACCATTTATCTACATTGCCTATGGAAGAAACCGGACCAAAACGCAAGGTGTAAGTGCCATTTGAAGGGAAAGTTACAGTTGTTTCGTAAGCATTCGCATTAGAAAAGATTGGTGTATTGGGGCAGTCTATGCACGACCATTCGACTGTTTGTGGAGTTGGTGCATTTTTGGCATCAATCGTTCCGCTTAATGATACTGTTCCACCTTGTGTGATGTTTTTGTCCGCTCCGGCATCTACGAAATAAACGGTGCTGCCGGGCGTAGTGACGTTATTTCCGTTTAAATATTTTTCAAAAAACATTTCAGCTATTGGATTCGTCCATACGCCGAAGCCGTTGAAGTCATGCTTATGTGCCTTATTTATAGCATGTGTAAGATGTACAGTGCCACGCAGTTCATTGAAAGCTGCAAAATTACCGGCAGGTTGTGTAATCTCGTCGCGGTAACCTATACCAAAATAAACGGGGTCGCTGATGCGCTTGGCGGCATAAGTAGCATCGTAATAAGCGGCTGCCGCTACAACATCAGGATTCATACCGCTATTTGAAACATAGTAAGGATAGCCTTCAGCTCTGTTATCTAAAGCGGCACCGTTATCGCACAAAATAGGTTGGGTAATGACCAGACATTTGACCAAATTATCATTTTCGGCATCTATACCGCCAACCATCAGGGAAAGCCCCGCACCTTGACTTGCACCAAATAATCCTATGCCCTTCGAAGCCGAATAATCTGACCTTGAAGCTATATATCGAAGTGCCTGATAAGATGCAGCAATAGAAGTTCTGTAATTAAAATTATCCGGATCGGTGGAAGAAGCCTCGGCGTTTCCGGGTTGCCCGTAAGAAACATCTGAAATACCGGACATAGAAATAGCAATGACATTATATTTCGCTGCAAATAGCGAAATTACGGTTGTACTTGAACTATTATTATTCGAAGCACTCTCTATGAGAAGGACAGCACCCAAATTGTCACCGTTGGTTGGATAAGCAATCCTGCAATAGACTTTTTTGTCATTGATATTATCCAGCATTAGGTCTGCGGTGGTGACACCGTTTCCTTGTGGTTGTATATTTGAGAGTTGTTCATTTGGACTCGGCAATTCATCATTGACCACATTCGACCAATAAGCGTCAAAATTTGAGGGTTCTGTCGAAATAGTTTTAATCTCAAAAGGCTTGTAAGCCGCTACTCCAAAACTACCGCCCGGTGAGTTCGCAAAATATATGCCCGGTTTGTCGGGCGAATAGCTGATTTGTCCACCGTTATAAGGTGAATCGTTGACCAAAGTTTGTCCTGCTGTTCTTTGTGCTGTGTAAATATCGTAGATGCCTGACTGGTTGCCCAAAACATTGTATTGTACTTGTCCGGCATTATATACGGGAGGGTCTTGTGTGGCACTTACATTTTGTGCATGAGTGTATTGGAATAAGGGGCATAGTAGTAAACTCGTCAATACCAGATTGACGATACAATTCTTTACACTTTTCATAGTGAAGTGGTTTTATAGCTGTTGAGAAACAGCTTAGATTAATAAAGCGTGAATGTGGAAACTATCGGTGTGAGTATCGGATGTTATTTGGAGAAAAGTATTAGTGCTTGTGGTATTGATAGTGCAAAGATGCAAGGAAAGTTTGATGTAAGAAAGGTAAAATTTTGTTTTTTTGTCGTCGTAAAATGAAGTGTTTTTTATTTTTTTTATTTTAAGAAATTATTTAAATAATTGACTGTTATTATTTTATAATAATTTTTATTTTTTATAATAATAAAATTAATTTTAAAAAACGACAAATTTACATTAAAATATTTTTTATTTTTTGTGTTATTTTTTATTAAAAATGCAGATGATTTGCTTGCAGGTTTAAAGACGAGACATCTTATTTGAGTTCATTTAGTTTTTCGAGCAGCCATTTTTTTTCGAAAAGTAGTCGGGCGGGGATTTCGTTGATTTCTTTTTCCTGTTGTTGTATTTTTTTTGTATCTCGCTCTCTGGGTTTAGCTATTGCATTGAAGTCTTTGGTCTTAGCTATTGCGTTGATGAATGTAGCAAATTTTCTATATGATTGTTCATGTATATCGCCTATATTTTCTTTGTTTCTAGTTAAATATACTCTAAGACCATTAATGCCATCATCAAATAATTCAACCTCATTTGTTTCATAATAAATTTGAATGAGCTTTATTCTTTTTTCTATTTCAAAAAACTCATTGATGAAACTTGTACCATTGAAATGTTCTAAAGATTTATCATAATTCCCTTCATAGAAGTCAATAATAGCCGTACAATATAAAAATATATCATCGGCAAATTCTTTTCGAAAGAGGTCTTTATATTCCGCTAAAAATTTTTTAGCCCATTCTATCTCTCCGACTTTAATAGCTGAATTGACAATATTTTTTATGCTGTGTTTGCTTAAAAAACCGTCCAGAAAAATTAGCTTTTCTTCCAAGCCCATTTGGTCTATCTCAAACTCTTCGTGATAATAATCATTATCGTCATCATCAAAAGATGATAACTTTATGGTATTTCTTAAATATATACATAAATTTCTTCTATCATTCTCATCCAGGCTATCTTTATTTTCAAGAAACAGCTCTTTGAATTTAAAATAATCTTGTAAAGTAATGGGAATCTTATCAAGAATATTTTTAAAAATAGATACCAGAGAATGCCAAAGGTGAATAAGAGGAGATTGGGTATATTCTATTTGTTCGATAAATTCCAGATAAGCATCCAAATGAGAAAAATCGTATTCATCATCGGCAATACCTTTATGATTCAGCATTTCGGAGAGTAAGGGCAGCTTGGTAAGCCAGTAAAACTTATCTAATACTTCCGAAAAAGTAGCATAATTTCTACTTGTACTATGAAGTGCCAAATAACCCGATAATTCATGCTCCAACAAAAGTAAGTAGTAATAAAAATCAGCATCTTTTACGCTTCCTTCCAAAAGCTGCTTAATTCTTCTCAATTGATTGTCAAACCATTCAGTGAATTTCTCATTGCAGAAGCGCAGTACGGCAAGTTCTATTTCTATTGGATTTGAAGTGCTGTATTTGGCACGTATGAATTTTTTAATGACCCCAAATAATTGGTTCATTAATTCATTGAGTTTAGCCTTATTAAAGGCTCTATCAGGATATATTTCTTTATAGGCATTTTCAGCGGTGAAATCAGGTGATTCCTTATAGTTTGGTGCAAATTGGTTCAAATAATCAAAAAGTCGTTCAACATCTTGATTAGGATTAAAATAACGATTCTTGACAAATCCCTCCAAACCTATCAATTCTCTGGGCGAAAAGTTTTTTAAAAAACGAACAACTTTGGTCTCATTCATAATACAGGGAAAAATATTGTTTTTGTATTAAATATCTAAAAAATTGAAAGAATGGTTTTTATGTATTAAATAATTTAAATTTAACTTCAAAAAATTCAATTTTGCGCTAAAACCGTAATTGCACAATCAATTTATATATTTTATCTTTATCAAAAAGAGAGTAAATACATCATAAAGCATACATTTAGTGCCACCATTTATAACTTATATTCTTGTATTTTTAAACCAAAATCTATAAATCATGAAGATTAAATTAACTCTACTCACAATTTTTACTCTTGTCGCATGCACCCTTATTGGCAACACCCCCTCATGCGAATTATCGTACAACACTATGGCTAATGCTATGCACTCATTGTGTAGCAATAATGAAATTGAAGTTATCATCAATGACTCCAATTACAAACAAGGAGATACATATACTATTAATGTTTATTATCTCAACACTTTGTATGCCTCAAAGACCACCAATTCTCTCAATGCCACTATTGCTGCGCCGATTTTTTGGAGAGATAATAACCTCGTAGTAGAAGTAGAAAAACACAATGCCCTATCCAGAGATTTTGTTGGCTTACCCCAAATAATAATAGCTACAGAAGTTCGATTTCCGGCTGAATTATTAGTTTTGGAAATATAAAAACACAATTTTTCAAATATTCAGTAATTGCCAATCAAAAAATAAACCCACATCTTTGTAATATCAACAAGCATCACATATTTAACTGCACTGCTCTGTAGCTACAAAATTCAATAACAATTACAAATTAGACTTTGGACAAAGGAAATTGGGGAATTAGGAAATTCGGTACCCCCCTCTTTTTTAGATTTTTACAAAAAAATAATTAATTACATGTTTTGTTTTATTAATAAAATCTATTCAATTAATTATCAGTGAGTTACGATTTTAAACCGAGTTTCCCAATTCCCTAATTTCCATTTTGTCCAAAGTCCAATTACAAATAGACATAAAATGTTGGTTTATTTCGTTTGTGCAGCTAGTATTCAATAAAAGAATACTAGCTCTTCTTCAACATCACATATCTGCGTCCGCGAAAACAATATGAAACGAAATACACTGACCCCAAAGGAAATATTGGTAGTGCCGCCCCTCACTGCCGATACATTTTCAACCTTTTGATACTCAAGCACTCATAGCATCACCTGTGTCGGCACAGGAAATAAATATTAACACAACGATACCTTATTTTGGGTAAATATATGATTTTTTGGTCTATAAATCAAAAGCCATACATCTATTTTAAAGAAAAGTGTCGTTATATAGGCAGAACATTCCACAGGGAATGTTTCTGCCTATAATCCGAAAAAGGACAACACTTCTATATACGCACCTCGTACACTCACACAAATGCGAACACAATTATTTTTGACGATTGAACCTATTTTAGACTTTGGACAAAGGAAATTTGGGAATTGGGCAATCCTCTCTTTTTTAGATTTTTACAAAAAATAATTAATGACATGTTGGCTCATGTGGGAAATTAGGTGGAATGTGAAGCAAGTCCGAATCCTATAAGGTTTTCGAAAACCTTATAGGATTGATTTCCAAGACTTTACTGTAAATTCAAATGGACATTTGCCTTATGTTCCACCTGATTTCCTACATGAGCCGACATGTTTTATTTTATTAATAAAACAGGGCAAACGAAAAGTCGTTTTTGTAATATGAGTTTAAAAATATTTTATTAAAAAAATAAATATATAACATATAATTATTTACAAAAATAAAAACACCCAAATCTATCCTCAATCTGAACTTGATTCAGAATCTGCCGGGTTTTGGCACGACATCAGACAGAAGCTTGGTAGTGCTACACATGTAATGCTTTCACCACAAAGGACACGAAGAACACAGAGGTCGAATAGACGAAGTAAGAAAACTAAGATAGTATAAGAAATTCATTATTAAATATTTAGAAATACTTTGTGAACTCTGCAGCCTGCCCCGTTGAAGAACGGGGTCTATTCGACTTTCGT
>CALIZI010000037.1 GCA_938028705.1 uncultured Saprospiraceae bacterium
TTTGTACATTTAACGGTGTCGGTGCTACGCACCTTGATAAGTTTTGCTTGGTTTTTTGCTACAAACAGGGGCGATGCTAACGCATCTTGAACGACATAAAGCGAAATTCCACCGCTTACTATTTTAATCGCACAGGTTGACTTTAGCCGTCAAGTGACCCGACATTTCCCGCGACGGCTAAAGTCGTCGGTACGGGGTAGATTAAAAATTTGTCCTGCACCCTTCGTTTTTGTACACATGCTCATTTTTAATTTTTATTCAATAATGGACGGGATTGGGTTTGAATTTGGGCTAAAACTCGTCAGACATTTAAACTTTGTCGGAAAATATGAGCTCATCGGTAGATTTTGAAAATGTCTGACGAGTTTTAGCCCAAATTCGGAAAAAATATTCTATCCTAAACATAAATACATTATTATTTTTTAAAATGTAATATCGTCAAGTTAATTTAAAATTCGTAAAATATTGATAATCAAGAATATTAGTGGGTACAAAAACGAATCGCACCCTGATTTACTTGACAAAAAAATTAGCAAATAGCATTACATGTATAACACTACCCAAAAAGCACTGAATACCCAATTTGGCGAACACATTGTATTTGACAGTTACATAAAAACAAAAAATATGGCTTATTTCACACAAGATTATCTTGATTTTTTCCGCGAACTATCCGCAAATAATAATAAAGATTGGTTTGATATTAACCGTAAACGTTACAAAACATCGGTCAAAGAGCCATTTGCAAATTTTATTGCTGCGATGATTGACCGCGTAGCCGCTGTGAATCCCAAAGTAGCATTAGCTCCAAAGGATGCGATTTTTCGCATCAATCGCGACATTCGATTTTCAAAGGACAAAACACCTTATAAGACCGGTAATTCAGCGATTATCTCTCCGGGCGGACGCAAAGATATGAGTACACCGGGCTTGTATATTGAGTTGAGCCATGAGCGCATTGGTATATACGGTGGTGTATATATGTGCGAGACAAAGCAACTTTACCGCATCCGCGAAGAAATCGCTAAGGATATGTCAGGCTTTCGTAAGGCACTGAACGACAAGGGGTTTAAGAAGGCTTACGGCGAATTGCATGGTGAGAAAAATAAAGTGATTCCAAAGGAATTTAAAGCGATAGGGCAGGAAGAACCGATGATATATAATAAACAATTTTACTATTGGTCAGATTTGGATGCCATGCATCTTCTTTCCCCGAAATTAGATGATATGATTATGGAACATTACCATGCTGCAAAGCCTGTCAGGGATTTTTTGCTTAGGGCTTTTTAATGACTGACGGTGGACGATATGAAGAATCATTCACAAAAACACAGGGTTTAAACCCTGTGTTTTTGTGATAGCTTTAAGCGTTTTACTGATTCAATTTCCAGTCATACTCCAAATACTCGATTTTGGCATTGGGCTTGAGTTGGGTGTTTGCATATTTATTGATGAATGCTTTGACATCGCCAAAATCACCGGCATACCATTCAAATATTTTGGAGATTTTTCCAGACTTGGGTTTGATGTCATTGAATTGAGCATTATTAATAAATGCTTTGGTTTGACGTTCAAAATTACTTTCCAAATTCGATGCTGTCCACGCACTGTTGAGTAGGGCAGGGCAAGATTTGGCAGCACAATTAACCGCAAAATGCACTCGCGCATCTTTATATTTTTTCAATAAAATTTCTTTCTCAATTTGATTGAGCGAATAGGTCTGACCGCCGAGCTTGATTCTGGATTTTTCCCACGGGTTGCCACCGTCCAAATCGGTAATGCTGCCCAAAGGATAATTATCAACTATCAGCTTGATAGTGAAAGCATTATAGGCATTTATCCAATACGCCATTGTCTTTCCGCGCCCCCAATCTGACTTTGGCGGATTAGCTGCCAAGATGTCGAGATAGGACTGTAATTTGGCTTTGTCGCTTTTGAAACCATTATAATTGACTGCCCCTGATGAGCTAACGTGTTGGCGCAATAAGCCATCAAATATCGTGTGTGAAAGTGCAGGTTGGGCGGGTGCAGGTGGTGTTTCGATTTTTGGTGCGGGTGCTTCGACTTTTGGCGTTTCAACTTTGGGTGGCGCTGTTACTTTTTCTACTACTTTAGGGGCTTCGGGTTTGGTGACAGGCTTGGGCGCAGGCGGCGGTGTAGCGATGACTTCTTTTACCGTTTCTGTGACTTTGGCAGGGGCTTCTTTGGCAGTCGTCGTGACTGCTTTTACGGTTTCTTTTACCGTTTCCGTTGTTTTTTCGGTGCTTGCTTTTACCTCGCTTGCCGCCTTTTCAGCATTTGCTTTTACTTTTTCTACAACCTTCTTTGGTTTAGGTATATCTTTTTTCTCCACTTTAGCAGGAGTTTCTTTTGTTGTGGTCTCGACTTGCTTTTTTGTTGCTGCAATTACTTTTTTATCAGCTATATTTTCTGCAACTTCTGTTGTGGCAACTGCCTTGGCAGGTGTTTCATTTACCATAGGTGTAACAGCTTTCTTAGGTGCTTGATTGGTGACTTCAGTAGTTCGCGCATCATTATTGGCGGAATTAGTATTGCTTGTACAAGCCATGATATTGACAGCAATACATATCGTTAAAATAAAATGTATTATTTTCATAAATGAAATTATTTTTAATTTTAAAAAAAATAAGTAATCAAAAATATATCCATTTAACGCAATGATGTCAATACTGTTGTCAGAAAATACTTACATTGTATTTTGTACGACTTATTTGGTTGGTGGAGTTTATTGAGTTGATAAAGTTTATTGAGTTGATAGAGTTTATTGAGTTGATAGAGTTTATTGAGTTGATAAAGTTTATTGAGTTTATTGAGTTTATAGAGTTTACAATGTGTTCGCCAAATTGGGTATTCAGTGTTTTTTATTTTTAATAAAATTAAATTATAATTTATATTTAATAAAAAATTAATATTTTACAAAAATAAAAATAAATAAACTATTCACGTTACGATGTGTTCGCCAATTATGAATTATGAATGAAAAATTTTGAATGATAAAAAATACTTAATGGCTACCCGTCTAACGCCGGACAGAGCTGATATTCAAGGACTTATGTTTTCTTTTGCGTGGTTCTTTGAACCCTGTCACATTTTGGCAAAGGAATTCAAAGAGGTCGGGAAATTCCTTGTCAAATAATCGTTGTGCAGGTG
>CALIZI010000038.1 GCA_938028705.1 uncultured Saprospiraceae bacterium
CGGACATTTACAAATGTCAGGCGACAGTATTTTTTCATTTTATTAAAATACAACACATTACATAGTTTAGATAAATAAAATGTTTTAAAATATAACGAAGATACATCTCGCCTGACATTTTAAAAATGTCCGTCGAGTAGGCACTCTCCCAAACTAAAAATAAAAACACATATAATTCCCGTAAAATATGCAGTTGAGCCCAAAATCACAACACATGAGGTGCGATTCGTTTTTGTACCCATGCTCATTTTAAATTTTTATTCAATAATGGACAGCATTGGGCTTGAATTTGGGCTAAAACTCGTCTGACATTTAAACTTTGTCGGAAAATATGAGCTCATCGGTAGATTTTGAAAATGTCTGACGAGTTTTAGCCCAAATTCGGAAAAAATATTCCATCCTAAACATAAATACATTATTGTTTTTTAAAATATACTATCGTCAATTTAATTTAAAATTCGTACCCCAAGTTGAATATTGATAATCAAGAATATTAGCGGGTACAAAAACGAATCGCACCCCAACACATGGCGGTTGAAACCGCCTGTACGAAGAAGCCCTCTCATTCTTGTGAATGAGAGGGCTTTTATCATGTATATAACTTCGTATTTATCAGCTAATGTGGTAGTCTTCTTCGGTAGAGCGTTGTTTGATACCTGCTACGGCGACTATCATCAATAATAATCCAAAGATGATTAAGCCCCACTCGCCCACCGTCGGTACGATGTCGGGTTCACCACACATCGGTATTTGCAAGGTGTATGTACCTGTGGCACAAGGGCTGCCGGGTACATTACTGATAATTTCTATATCAAGCGAACCTGCAAAGTCACCTTCAAATCCGGTATAGCTATTCGTAGTCGGATCCCAATTTTCGAGACTGACACCACCCGTAGCATTGGAGACTGCTCCGAAGGTATCGCCCGGACAAGCGGGAGTCAGGATAATCACACATCCCGGGCCGCCGGGAGCTATCATTGGTCCAAACGGATAAACCGTAATATCCAACTGCCCCGCAGCAAAACTTACTCCATCGGTACAAACGACTTGTGCGTATAGGGTGAAATTACCCGGCTCACAAGTGCCGACTGCATCGGTATCAAAATGATTGATGACATCGCCGACTTCGTAAGGCGTGGTGTAAGTCGCATCGGTAAACCATATCACATCGGTAATCAATGAAGCATCACCAATACCTGCCAAAATAGCAGCTTCTGCATCTGTCAAATCGGGTGCTAAACCGCCACATAACTCGAATGTCGATACAGGCTGTGTACTTGTGGTACATGGAATTGCACCGCCGTCTATTTCTACAAAGGCGGGGTCATGGTCATCCTCGTCGGTGCCGGGTGTACCGTCTCCGGGTGTACCTGTTCCGTCACCATCTACATAGTCATCATCGGGTCCGCCCGGCGTACCACCTGCATCATCGGTTGAGTCATTATCCGGTGTACTATCTACATCCATTGGTGGTGTATTATTCGGGTCGGTATCATCGTCGGCTGCACTGATTTCTGCTATATTGACCAAGTCTGCCGCAGTTCCGGTAAACGGATTTGTGACGGTCAGAATAATGCTAATCGTTTGTGAAGCACCCGATGCGAGTGGTCCTGCAATCGTCTGGTCAGGATTGCCGTCACCGTCGCTATCCCCCCATGCTGTATTCAGCGCAGGATTGTAAGTATAACCCGCAGGTACATAATCCGTCACCACTATATTATAAGCATCACTGATACCTTGATTGATAACGGTAATATCAAAACTGACATTATCGCCCGGAGCAACGGTAGCTGCTTGTCCGGCACTCAAAGTTTTGGTCAATGCCAAGTCGAATCCGCAAGCACCAATTTGCAGGGTGTAAATACCGGATTCGCAAGGTGCTGTTCCACCTGTAATTTCAATATCAATCGTACCGGCTGCATCGCCCTCTTGTGCAGTATAAGTATTTGTAGCTGCATCCCAATTGGCAAGGCTTGCGCCGCCTGTCGGGTTAGATGCCATACCTATCATGAAGTTCGGACAATCCGGCGGTGTAAGTGTCAGTACACAAGCGTCTGTATCCACCGTAGGACCAAACGGATATACCGTAATATCCACTTGCCCCGCAGGGAATTCAAAGCCCGACAAACAAAGGACTTGTGCGTATAATGTAACTGTCTCAGGATTGCAATTGGTATTAGAATGATTGACCTGCTCACCTGCATAAGGCATGGTGTAAGTCGCATCAAAGTACCAAACTACACCCGTTATGAGTGAAGGATCACCAAGTCCGGCAAGTATCGCTGCTTCTATATTGGTCAAATCAGGAGTCAAGCCACCACAGATTTCGAGTGTTTCTGTTGGTTCGGTGGTGGTGGTACAAGGCACATCGTCGCCACAGCCCGGAATTTGTAAAACATAGTTTCCGGTTTCGCATGGTGGCAATCCACCTGTTATAATGACATCCAAGGTACCCGGCAAATCACCGTCCTGACCTGTGTAAGTATTGGTGGCACCATCCCAGTTTGCTAAACTTGCGCCACCTGTTGCATTTGCTACGGCATTGATAGTCAGGTTCGGACAATCCGGCGGAGTCAATGTGACTACACAATCAGAGCCGGAGTCCACCTCTGGTCCGAATGGATAAATCGTTACTGTTACCATACCTGCATCAATACTTCCACCGTCAATACATAATATTTCTGCATACAATACAACTGTACCCGGATCGCATGTTCCGGCTGCATTGGTATCTGAATGATTAATCACTCCACCTCCATAAGGCATCGACAATCCGGCATCGAAATACCAATTGACTGTACCTGTAATAAGCGAAGCATTACCCACACTCGCTAAAATAGCAGCTTCTGCCGATGCCAAATCAGGCTCCAAACCACCGCATAAATCAACTGCATCTGCAATAGGTGTAAGCGTTGTACAATCATCGCCTGTATCATCTATACATTCAGGAATATTAATGGTAATCGTTCCGGCATCACAAGGGGCAGTGCCGCCTGTTACTTCTACGTCTATTGTTCCGGCAGGATCACCGATTTGTCCGGTATATGTGTTCGTAGCTGCATCCCAATTGGCGAGACTTGCTCCGCCTGTGGCGTTGGAAGCTGCACCAATCATTAAATTAGGACATTCTGCCGCAGTCACAGTAATTGAACAACCTGCTCCCGGCTCTACTTCTGCAAATGGATAAACCGTAATCGTAATCGTTCCTGCATCAATACTCGCGCCATCCAAACATAATACTTCTCCGTACAAAGTAATTGTACCCGGATCGCAAGTACCCGCTGCATCTGTATCCGAATGGTTGATTGGTCCGCCTGTGGTATAAGGCATTGTCAAAGCATCATCTGTGTACCACATAACGATTCCTGTAATCAATGTCGGATCACCTACACTAGCTAAAATAGCAGATTCAATACTTGTCAAATCAGGTGCAACACCACCGCATAATTCAAGTGTCTCTATTGCCATTGTAAGTGTCGTACAATCATCACCCATGCCATCGGTACAAGCAGGAATATTAACGGTAAGCGTTCCGGCATCACATGGTGCTGTACCGCCTGTTACTTCTATGTCTATTGTTCCGGCTGGATCGCCGTCTTGT
>CALIZI010000039.1 GCA_938028705.1 uncultured Saprospiraceae bacterium
TTAGATTTGCCGTAAAAGTAGTTGACACTTTTTCACGCAGAGAACGCAGAGGTCGCAGAGATTTGATAACTAACCCTCTGCGACCTCTGCGTTCTCTGCGTGATTTACTCAATTTGGAACCTATGCTACATGGCAAAAAGTATCAACCGTATTTCTAAACATACCAATAAATTCAAATTATTTTTAAAATTTCTTATAAAAAATACGCAAATTAGTTAAATTTGTAGTACATTTGAGACGAACAATCAATGAATGAATTTTGAATAAAAGAATGAATGAATACTCTCTTTAAATTAAGATAGCAATATTCAATCATTCACTCATTTTATTAAAATAGAGCCACAATGAGTCACACCTACTTAGATGAACTAAATGACATTCAACGCCAAGCCGTTACGACTATTGAAGGTCCCGTCATGGTCATTGCCGGTCCGGGGTCGGGCAAAACGCGGGTACTCACCTACCGCATCGCGCACCTCATCAATCAAGGCGTAAATCCTTGGAATATTCTCGCGCTGACCTTTACCAATAAAGCCGCCCGCGAAATGAAAGAACGGATTGACAAGACACTCGGCGGCGGCATGGCACAATCTATCTGGGCAGGTACTTTTCACTCTGTTTTTGCGCGAATATTGCGCTACGAAGCTGAACTTATCGGCTACCCGTCAAATTTCACGATATACGACACACAAGATACCAAAAGCGTTTTGTCGAATATCATCCGCGAAAATAATCTCGAACCCAAAGTCTATTCGGTCAATGGCATTCGTGCGCGTATTTCATCGTGCAAATACAACCTCATTTCACCGAAGGCATACACAGAGCAGCACGAAATGATACAGGAAGACCACCAACGTCGTCAACCGCATTTTCAGAAAATATATAAGGCGTATATGGCACGTTGTAGGAGGGCAGGGGCAATGGATTTCGATGATTTATTGTATCAAATGTTTATTTTATTACATAAAAATCCGAATGATATTATTAAAAAGTATCACCATAAATTCCGCTATATCATGGTGGACGAGTTTCAGGATACCAACTTTCTACAATATCAAATTGTACGCAAATTAGTGAATTATCCAAAAAGCCCGCATAATGTATGTATTGTAGGTGATGATGCTCAAAGTATTTACGCTTTTCGTGGTGCTACGATTGAGAATATTCTCAATTTTCAAAAAGATTATAAAGATGCTAAGACCTTCAAACTGGAACAAAATTATCGTTCTACGCATCACATTGTGCAGGCAGCCAATGAGGTGATTTTGAATAATAATCGTCAGATACAGAAAAAAATATGGACGGACAAAGGGCAGGGCGATCTCATTAAAATCCTGCAAGCAGTAACGGATACAGAGGAAGGTAAGCGCGTGGCGGATATGATTTTGGAACAAAAAACACGCTACCATTTACAAAATAAAGAAATCGCTATTTTGTATCGCACCAATGCACAGTCGAGGTCTTTTGAAGAATCGTTGCGACACCTGCGAATCAACTATCGTGTATATGGTGGTTTGTCTTTTTATCAGCGCAAAGAGATCAAAGATATGTTGGGGTATTTGCGCCTGATAGTGAACCCGAATGATGAAGAAGCCCTGCGTCGTGTCATTAATTTGCCGAAACGCGCCATCGGAAAATCAACGGTAGATAAGGTGAGTAAATTAGCCGATGATGCCAACCTTCCGATGTGGGCAATTGTCGAAAAAATAGACAGCGCAGGTCTCTCTGCCCGTGCTACAAATGCGATAAAGGGTTTTGTAAAAATGATTAAAAGATTCCAAAAACAACACGACACAAAAGATGCTTATGAACTTGCCAAAATTGCCGCCACAGAATCCGGTTTGCTCAAAATGTTGGGCGAAGATAAGACCATAGAAGGCATGAACCGTATGGAAAACGTACAGGGTTTACTGGACGGTATTAAGATATTTGTGGACACCGAACCCACCGTCGAAGGCGAAGACAACAGCCTTGGCACTTACCTCCAAAGTATCTCACTACTCACCGACCAAGATACCGACAAAAAATCGGATGATAATGTCACGCTGATGTCGGTACATGCAGCAAAGGGTTTGGAGTTTCCTTCGGTTTTTGTGGTAGGCTTGGAGGAGGATTTGTTTCCTTCTTTTATGTCCAAAAACACACCGGATGAAATGGACGAAGAACGCCGTTTGTTCTATGTAGCCATTACCCGCGCCGAGCGTTATCTGACGCTCTCTTATGCCAAAAGTCGTTACCGTTTCGGGCAAGTGCGCTATAATGATCCCAGCCGTTTTTTGGACGAAATTTCTAGAGAGAATCTGGACGTTGCAGTACCATTTAGCAAATCTGGCGGAGGGAGTTCGCGCTCCGGCGTGAGCGGTGCAGGTATCGGCAAATACGGCGTAGCTGCCCGTCAGAAAGTCCGCGCCATACCAAAAGCCTCCACCGACCCATCGTTCAAATCCACCAAAGCCGACGACCTGAAAGTGGGTCAGCAAATCGAACATTTTCGCTTCGGTAAAGGCGCGATTCAAAGCATCGAAGGCGCAAAAGGTAATGAAGTCCTGACGGTTCATTTTAAAGAAGTGGGGGAGAAAAGAATTATGTTGAAGTTTGCGAAGTTGAAGGTGTCGGGTGGGCAATAGTTGGTGCGTGTTTGGTTCGGGAGGCTTTTGTTCCGCGCTTGAATTTGGCGTGTTTGAAATTGATGCGGCTTAAACGCATTTCGATATAAGATTTTTTGATAGGGTCGGTGTCTGCTGTCATAATCAGAGACTTGTAAGAATCAATCTGATTAAGTAAATCCCCAAGAATATATCCTTCGTATTCAACCTCTATGTCTAATTTGTGTGCATCATATAGAGATTTTAGGGAATAAATAATAATGCCAACGGATATGCTGACAAGCAGAAAAGATAATGTAAAAATTTGTTCCTGATTGGTTAAAAAAGTGTTATTCAAAGCAAAAAGTGCGAGAATTACGGATAAAATAATTGAAATAGAAGCAGCTAAGGCTGTTCTGCTTTTACGCTCACGCATCATCTCAATATTAACCGAAACATCATCTGCAAGATTGATTAAATCTATTAATTGTCCTTCTCTTCTTTCTATATGATATATTTTAGAATTATCCATTTTAAAAATTAGCAATGGTTTTAAAAAAAATCCTTGTGAGTGCTTTTCTATTTTCTTCTCCTTTTATTTGGGTATCAATAATTTCTTCATTCCATTCAAAATCAGCTTCGTAAGAACAAAACGGGATAGCCTGACATGATAGATTTTGCTTGCCGGGCAATTGCCATGAAAGATGATTACTCTCACCATACAAATATGACATCATAACAGATTTACCAACACCCGGACGACCAAGTACCACAATATCTGTACTACCTTTATCGTAACGTGCCTGTACCCATTTCCACCATTTCTGAATTTGGTGCCTATACTTGTAAGCTGTAATTGGAACTTTTACTGCCGAAGGTAGTATATCACTCCATTTTTCCATATTCATACATCCTTTATGAGTCTTTGAATTTAATTTTTACAAATATAAAGGTATGAAAAATACAAGTAAATTACAAATTGAAAATAGTATAAACCCAAGCAAAAGATAGCATTAAAAATAAATCAATTTCAAATATCCGCAGTCCACCGACGAAATTAACAGCGGACTGCGGACTGTGAACTCCACAGCGGACATCACATTACCGCTGTTTCGTTTTCAACGTCACCGTCTCATTAATCCAACAGCCTGTACTCACTCGTTCCCCGTCTTTTTTACTTCTCGAATGTGCTGCTTCTATCGGCGGATACTCTCCACCATAGTTACCAATCCACTTATCAGCATCTGCCGATACGGAGGGGTCAACAGATTTAGCTTTTCGGAATTTATCCACCGCTGCCATATAGCACAGCGGCTTCTCCCAGTCATTGGCACCACAAGCACCATTCAGATAGGCTTTACCGATTAGGATATAGGGTTTGCCCCAAGTCGGGCGCAAGGCACTTGCCTTACGTGCATAGGTACGCACCTGCGGATATTTTTTCGTATTCAAATAACAAGAAGCAATAATGTAATAATAATCCGCTTGCTTATTCGCGTTGTCCGTTTCAGCAATAGCCGACTCATACAAGCGTATGGCTTCCGCATAATTTCCAGCTTGATAGGCTTCCTTCGCTTTGCGGGCAGGCGCATTTAATTTTTCCAACTTTGCTTGGTTGCGTTCGTCTATTTCATCCCGGATTTGCTGATTCGAGGCTTTGATTTTCGCCGTAATTTCCTGCACTATCGGGTCATCCATACCACAATATTTGTCAATCAATTCTTGCCTTACAGCTTCCCACACTTTCTTATTATCGGGGTCGGCTTTGTACTTGGCAACTATCGCAGGGCGGTAATACGAGCAGTCAAATCCAGTCTCTACGGCACCAAATTGAGCGTCCACCTGCTCTTTGGCTTTCTTATATTGGTCGCGGATTTTTTCATCTTCTTGATGCGCTATATTATGCTGAATAATGGTTTCAATTTTCTGACGAATCTGCAACAAATCCGCCTGATTGATTTTTTGTTGTTGAAATAAATACACAGCCGAAGACATCAGTGGCAGTAAGACTACCGACTCGGTTTCATTGTCTGCCCACTCAGTGATTTGCTTTGCCAATTTATAAATCTCATCTTGGCTCGCATTGAGATAATAAAACATATCTGTCAGTTGGCGGGTACGGATATATAGCTCATTATCAAAGCATTGTACACGTCTGTCGTATAAACTGTAAATCATATCAAGGTGAGGTTTTTGTTTCGCCTTGTCGGTTTCTACTGCAAAAAATGCTTTGTAGATTTTAATGCCGTCTTTAAAATGTTTCTTGGTAGCAGCAGGTGCATTTTTGTAACAATGCTTCCAAAAAGGCAAGGCTTCGCGATACATTTCCGCAACCTCCTTTGGCGATTTGTCTTTGGCATTTTTAAGGTAATCGCGGTACAAAACGTGTTGGGTCACTGTCCGCATACTGTCTTGTGGTGTTCCCCAACCCTCGCATTGTGCAAAGGCATTTTGCGACAGACATACCATAGCGATAATTGCTAATAATAGATTTTTCATATATTGTTTTTTAATAAAATTACTTACCACTAAGTTCACTAAAGGCACTAAATCAAACTAACGTAAAAGAAAACTAAGGTTTCAAAAAAAAATTTATGACTACTTGTGTTTCTTCTGCGTTAATTCGACTTTCGTGTGCTTAGTGGACTTAGTGGTGAGTATTTTTAAAATAATAAAAAAGGCATCACCATTTAGTGAAGCTAAATGAATGTGCCTATCCGATATTAAATGTATGGTGTTATTTCGCTGATGTGATGATGTAGCGCAAAGGTTATTCCAAAATCTAAATTCCAAATTCCAGCGATATGGCTTTTTCATAAAAAATAGCCATATCGTCGTTCGCCATCAGTGGTCTTTTTAAAACAAAAAGCGTACTTTTGTACTTTAATTTCTGTACAGCAAAATCAAAGACTGATTAACCGATCAATCGGTTGACTAATTCACCAATAATGAGTGACGAAATCAAGCATGAATGCGGAGTAGCCCTGATTCGACTACTACAACCACTGGATTATTACCATAAAAAATATGGCACTGCATTGTATGGTCTCAACAAATTGTGCCTGCTCATGCAGAAGCAACGCAATCGTGGACAAGACGGTGCAGGCATCGCTACGGTCAAGCTCAACCCTAGACCGGGCAACCGCTATGTCAGTCGGCGACGAAGTAATAAGGGCAAACCAATTGCCGATATTTTTGACCGCGTGTATGGAAATTTTAATAATTTATCGCCTGCACAATTGGCTGATTGTGAATGGCTTAAAGATAATTTTCCTTATATGGGTGAGGTCTTGATGGGGCATTTGCGCTATGGTACGCATGGCAGTAATCGTATCGAAAATTGTCATCCCGTAATGCGGCAAAACAACTGGATTAACCGCAACCTTATCATGGCTGGCAATTTTAACCTGACCAATGTGGACGAACTTTTCGGGCATTTGCTGGAGTTGGGGCAATCACCGAAGGAGAAAACGGACACTGTGACGATACTTGAAAAGTTCGGACATTTTTTGGACGGTGAAGTCGAATCGCTCTTTGCATATTATAAACAAAAAGAATATTCAAATCAGGAAATTGCCGAACTCATTAATGATAATATTGATATTAAAAGTATCATCAAACGCTCCGTTAAAAAATTTGACGGTGGCTATGTGATGGCGGGTTTGATGGGGCATGGCGATGCTTTTGCTGTGCGCGACGCTGCCGGAATCCGACCGGCGTATTATTACTACGATGACGAAATTGCGGTGCTTGCCTCCGAGCGTCCTGCCATACAGACGGCTTGTAATGTCCTCTACGATGATGTCCACGAATTGCCGCCCGGACATGCCTTTATTATTCGTAAAAACGGTGAGGTATCTGTTGAGCAAATCGCTGCCAAAGCACCACTTGCCGCTTGCTCATTTGAGCGGATTTATTTTTCGCGGGGTACGGATAGGAATATTTATTTGGAAAGAAAACAGCTTGGCAAGCAACTCGCCAAATCGGTACTCAAAGCGGTGGATTATAATTTTGACGATACGGTTTTTTCTTTTGTACCCAATACGGCAGAGACGGCTTTTTATGGTATGATGAAGGGGATTGAAGATTGTCTGAATGCACGTAAAAAAGAGAAAATCCTCAAACTCGGCAGCAAAATAAAGCCCTCGAAACTCGAAAAAATCTTATCGAAACGGGTGCGTATGGAAAAAATCGTGGTGAAGGATGTCAAGCTACGGACTTTTATTTCGGAAGGCACAACTCGCGATGAACTCGTCTCGCATGTATATGATGTGACTTACGGCATTGTCCGTAATGGCGTGGATACGCTCGTATTGGTCGATGATTCGATAGTACGCGGCACAACGCTCCGACAAAGTATCCTTAAAATCGTAGCTCGCCTCCAACCCAAAAAAATTATCGTTGTTTCTTCCGCACCACAAATTCGCTACCCTGATTGTTATGGTATTGACATGTCGCGGATGAAAAGTTTTGTGGCATTTCAGGCACTCGTCGCACTCCTCAAAGAGACCAAACAAGAGCATCTTCTTGAAAAAACCTACAAACGCTGCAAAGCCTCGCTTGACCTGCCCAAAAAGAAAGTCAGGAATGAAGTCAAGGCACTGTACGACCTTTTTTCATACAAAAAAATCTCACAAAAAATCGCAGAAATCGTCACACCACCCGATATTGAACCCGAAGTAGAAGTGATTTATCAAAGCCTTGAGGGGCTTCATAAAGCCTGCCCTGATAGTACAGGAGATTGGTATTTTTCCGGTGATTATCCTACGCGAGGTGGCAATCGTGTAGTGAATCGCGCTTTTATGATATTTATGGAAGGGAAGGATGAAAGGGCGTATTGAAATGTAAAATGCAAAAGTGGTCGATAGGACAGGAAGGGAAATGTAAAATGTAAAATACTAAATGTAAAACTCACATTTCTGTTAAATTTTTTCGAGTTCAAATTTTCATTGATTTTCAATTAATAATAAATAATTTAAAATTAATATTTTATTAAAAAAATTTTAAAAACCAAATTATATTTTGAATTAGGTTATGAAAATTTTGAAT
>CALIZI010000040.1 GCA_938028705.1 uncultured Saprospiraceae bacterium
CATTTAACGGTGTCGGTGCTACGCACCTTGATAGGTTTTGCTTGGGTTTTTACTACAAACAGGGTCGATGCTAACGCATCTTGAACGGCATAAAGCGGAATTTCATCGCCCACTATTTTAATCGCACAGGTCGATTTCAATCGCCATGTCGCAATAATAAAAATGCGTAAATTTCTATTACAAATTTTTATTTATAAAAATTTGTAGTCACATGGCGATTGAAATCGCCTGTACGAGTTTCGAGTCAGCCTGTACTGCATTTATAATTTTACCACTCGCCGCGTCACTATATGTTCATCTATCAGCATTTGAATAAAATAAACGCCTTGTGCTGCCTTTGAAATATCAATCAAAATATCGTTTTCCAGTTTGCCTGTTTGAATGACTTGCCCTGTCGTATTGAGCAATTGATATGTGCCGCGTAGGATGCCTTCGACTTGAAATGTACCTATATTCGGATTGGGGCGAATGATAAGGTCGGGGAAAGGGTCGGGCGTGGTAGTAGAAGTCAACATACTCACCATGATATTCACCGTAGTATTGGTTATCACAGGCGGGTTTTGGTCAAAATAAATTCCTGCCGAGTTGCGGATGACGGTATTTTCATCAATGCCTTCAAGGGCGCGTATCATGTAGGTCACGTAGCCGTTGCTACCTTCCAAATTGGAGGTAGAATCGGGCAAAAAGATATTTTTGAAATCAAAAACAATCACGCCATCATCATCCAAACTCGTATTCAAGACCTCACTATGGCTACTGCCCAATACGCTGAAAGTTGACCAATCCAAATCCGTATCCAATGTATCACGTATCGTTACATCATAAGCAACATCATTGCCTGTATTTTGGAAACGGACGGTGTAAATGAGGTCTTCATCGAACAAGACTTCGTTGTGGTATCGCTCAGGGCTGACGAGTTTGTCATTGGGGTCGAAGGAGCAGCGGACTTCGGCATCGTACCTAAATCCTTCGGAGGTATGCATTCCGTTGGCATCTGTATATTGTGTGAAAGATGCAAAATTCAGAAAATCACCTACAGGAAAATCCTGTGGTCCGGGAATGCCCAATTCTACCTGTTTTGTAAAAACTTCTCCCGGATACAAATCCGTAAAATACCAACCATAGTAAGGAGGCGATAATGTTACAATGGTGTCAGGTGTATCAATAAAGTTGGTTTGTGTAACATCTTCATCAATTTGCAGCCACATTGTTCCACTCGTGACAGTCGTTCCTGTATTTCGTGTGCTAATGTTAAAAATAATATCCGTATTACACCTTGCATTTGGCGAAGTGATAAAACTTGTCTGCTCTGATACCAACTGCGAAGGATAGACCCCAAAAGCAAAAGTCACTTCTTCTCCTGCACCAACGGACAAAGAGTATGAAGTAGAGTCGGTGGTCAATAGCCAATTTTCATTATCCGTTTCGCTGTAAACGACAGTATAATCACCTAATTCCGTATAATGAATAGCCGGACTACCAAACATATTAATATCTCCGGGATTCAAGGTAACTAAGATGTCTGAGTAATATGGTTCATTACCATCCTGTATTTTATTCTGGTTTGCATCGTAAAAGGAAAGGTTTTTGATTCGGGCTAATTGCGAGCAATTAAACAGGAATTCCTCGTCGCTATTGCAACCCGGGGCATTATTATTGACACTAACAGCAGCGTTGTTATCTAAAAGATCACACAAGTTGGGCAAACTACAAAATGAAAGATTCGGGTTGCCTACAATGAAGACTAATCCAACAATTATATTACTCTCTATTGATACATTCATTAGACCAGTAATGTCATTTAGTGAGGCATTATTCTGTATGATTATTCCTAAGTCTATCAAGGTCATTCCTAAAAAACCATCGAGGTTGAGTAATGAAGAATTATCTTCAATAGTTATGGCATTTGTGGAATCAATATTTTCCAAACCTGAAATGTCAGTCAAATCGGTAGATGAGATATGTAAAATAGATGTATATGTAAGTTGGCTCAATCCGGCTAAATTCGTAATTGATGAAGAATCGCCTATAATTGCCAGTTTCCCCTCTATTTCTGTACATCCCGGATAGTTGGTCGCAAAATTATCAATATCCGCTTGTGAAGTAAGCGTAATATCATCGGGTGGACAGGTTTGGGTAAATGCAAATGTAAGGGATAAAAAAGATAAAATAAAAGTGAAAATGATTTTCATAAGATTTAATTTTTAGGTAAAAACTTATGTTTCGCACCACTTTTTGAAAAATAATAATTAGCGATTTTTGGCACGAAAAAGCAAAAATCTAATGCTTTTATGAACAAAATGCCTTGATATTTTGAATGAAAAATTTGGCAATTGACTATTTTTATTTTTTATAAAAATTGTGACATGGTAAAATTAAGTTTCTTGCGTTTTTACGCCAAAAAAGGTTTAAATATCAAAAATCAAAAATTGGGTGCGAAACATAAGTAAAAATGAAGAAAAGGAAAATACCGCACAAGATTACACAACCGAAGGTCGGAAGACTTCGTTTAATGATGGTTTAAAATCCCTTATTGGGCGAATCAATACGCTAATTTACAACTATTTATGAAAACAACAAAAAATTATACTATTTTTGAATCCATAGGATGATTTTAAAAATACCTTTACTTGTCCTATAAAAATCGTTATTTTTGCATTTTGGAATTTGTTTTTTGGAATTTCCACATTATCGCATTCAAACATGAAAAAACTTATAGAGCCGGAACAGAAGGCACTTGAAATCAATTTGGACAATAGTATTTACGGTACATTTGCGGAGATAGGCGCGGGGCAGGAAGTAGCACGGCATTTCTTTCAGGTAGGTGCAGCAGTAGGTACGATTGCCAAAACGATGTCAGCGTATGATAAAGTGTATAGCGACCGTATATATGGTGTGGAAGAAAGCGGACGTTACGTATGCGAATCCCGCCTATATAAGATGCTCGACCATGAGTACGGACTCATGGAAGAACGCCTCACGCAGTCGCGCCCCAACAGCACCTTTTTTGCCTTTGCCGATACGGTCTCTGCCATCAACTATCAGCGTACCAATAAAGGACATGGCTGGCTTGGCATCCGCTTCCAACTTGACCCCGACGGCGAACCGAATGAACTCGTGCTACATGTCAAATTACGCGACAAAAACAATAGTCTCCAGCAACTTGCCGTCGGCATTTTGGGGGTCAATATGGTCTATGCCTGTTATCATTATCACAAGGACCCGGAGACCTTTATTCAGTCGCTGATGGATAGCCTTGAAAGTCGCGTTTATATAGATATGATACGCCTGAGCGGTCCGAATTTTAAGGATTTGGACAATCGCTTATTGAGCCTGATGTTGGTCAAAAACGGACTGACGGATGTAGCCATGTTCGACAAGGATGGACGCAATTTACATGCTTCTGAATTTTTATATAAAAAAAATCTATTAGTCGTGCGTGGTAGTTTCCGACCCGCCACACTCGTCAATATGGATATGCTCAAAACGAGCAGTCGGCACTTTACTGACGAACCCGATGTTGACCCGACCAAATATTATCAAATTACCGAAATCACACTCGACAATCTTCGCTCCGACGGCGAAATTAGTGAACAGGATTTTCTGGATAGAGCGACTGTTTTGGGCGCACTTGGTCAGACGGTGATCGTCTCCAATTGCGAATCCTATCCCAAACTGATTAAGTATTTTTCAGACTATAAAATTCCGAAATTAGGTTTGCTCATAGGTGTGCGTGTACTGCTCGACATCATCAATCAAAATTACTACCAACACAACGACGGAAGTCTCCTGCACGCCTTTGGTGAGTTATTTACAAAGAGTGTAAAACTGTATGTATATCCTTCTTTGCAAGAGGGCAGTTCGGAAATGATGACCAGCCGAAACATGCCTATTCCCGATGGTATCAAACACCTCTACAAGCACCTTTTGGAAAACGGACAAGTGGAAGATATTAAAGGTTTTAATCCTGATATTTTACATATTTATTCCAAAGATGTACTGCGTCTGTTGCGTGCCGATGAGGGCAATTGGCAGCAGTTTGTCACCCCGCAAGTCGCTAATCTGATTAGAGAAAAATGCTTATTTGGTTTTCCTTGTCAGCGATTGGAATTTGAATATTAGGATGGTGTTTTTGTGTTGTGGTATCGTAGTGTTGTAGTATCGCAATTATAATATTACAACACCACAAACTACAACACTACGACACCACAACACCACAACACACACATGGATAATTACATTCAAAAATTACTAAAGCGCATTGGCGATATGATGGACGGTTACATGCCTTTTGAGAAATTGGAATCGCATGTGCTGGAGGTCAAGGATTTGTCGGGTGCGCGGGATGTGGCGGATTGGAAGCAACTGTACATTACGGTCAGTGCATTTTTGAATACAGATGGGGGCTTGGTTTTGTGTGGAATTAAAGAAAATGAAAATGAAAAAACCTATAAATTGACCGGGTTTAACTCCGAACACGAAGATAAAATCAGAGCCGAACTCACCTCCGGCAATCACTTTACAGATGATGAGCGAAATCCTTTGAAATTAGACCATAGAAATATCTCCTTCAAGCTGTTTAATTTTCGTGGCAAACAAATCGGTGTGGTCAATGTACACCCTTTTGCGGATGATGAAAAATTTGTATTTTACCGAAAAACAAACACCGCTTACATCCGCGAAATGACGGGCGATAAAAAACTCACCCAAGCCCAACTCGAAGCGCATCAAGAATATAAACGCGAGTTGGAATATGCGCGAGAGTTGCGCCCTGTACCTGACGCGACGATTGAGGATTTGGACTTGGGGAAAATACAGCAATTGGTCAAGTTATTGAACGAAAGCGGACCTTTTTTGAGTGTGCCCGATAGTATGGAGGAAGCGATGTCGTTTTTAGTGAGTAATTATTTTATAAAAAACAATCAAGTAACGCTACTCGGTATGCTGTTCTGCGGTAAAAACACATTTTATCATCTTGACAAACGGGCAGAAGTAGACTGTTTTCTGGACACTACCGATAAAGCCTTTGTGACCGCCGACAGACGATATTTCAAAGGTACAATCATCCCTTTGATGGATGATAGTGTGCAATTTGTAGCTCGCAATATCAAAGTAGCCACTTCTTATGAAGGTAATGGTAAAGCTGTTCCTGAATATCCGCTTGACCTGTTACGAGAGTGTATTAATAATGCGATTGCTCATCGCGACTATAAATCCAATCGTCCGGTACAAATCATCATACAGCCCGACCAAAAAATTGTCATTAAAAATCCCGGTACATTCAAACAGAAAATGCTCATAGAAATCCCCGAAGGCGATGAAACTATCTACCGGATCGCCCCGCCAAGAAGTCTGCCCGAATCCAAAAATCCTAAACTTGCTAACTTTCTCAAAGAAATACAATTTATCGAAAATCGAGGTGTAGGCATGGCAACGTTAGTCGGAGAAGCCCTCGAACATCGTATTGGGATGCCCTATTATACAATGGATGACGACACCGTTATTCTGAACATCCCAACGGGAAATATATTGGATTTTAAGACGAAAGCTATCTTAGGGATTTATGATAGATTTATCAGCAATAAACTTACTAAAAAAATGAACCGCGAAAGTGCCGAAACCATTCTTGCCTACCTCATAAAAGCTGAAGATATGGACGCTTACGAACGTGCCACCATATTACTGACCAAAGAAAATAATCACCTCCAAACCATAAGAGATTTAGCAAAAGTAAAACTCATCGAAAAACACCCGAACAGCCCCAAAAACCATCCGGTTTACAGAGTACATCGTCAGTTGAGGAAAACGGAGTATTACAATGAACTAAGAGAAATACTTGGCGAAAATCAATTTAAGGTTTTGTCTGACAAAGAACAACAAATGCTCAATGCCATTTATATTAATCAACACTTTGGTCGCATATACAATTTAGGCAATGAAGAAGAAAACAAAACTCATTTTTGGGAAACGATAAGCAATTTTCTCACTTTTGATACTTACGAATCCCAAACAGACCTAAAGAACCTCGCATTTTTTCAAGATAATTTTTTTACCCTCAATGAATTATTAGATAATAAAAAACTTATTATTTTTTCGGAAGAAAATGGCTACCAAATTAACGATTCAACAACCTGACAATTCATCAAATGGATAATTACATTCAAAAATTATTAAAACGCATTGGCGATATGATGGACGGTTACATGCCTTTTGAGAAATTGGAATCGCATGTACTCGAAGTCAAGGATTTGTCGGGTGCGAAGGATGTGGCGGATTGGAAGCAACTGTACATTACGGTCAGTGCATTTTTGAATACAGATGGGGGCTTGGTTTTGTGTGGAATTAAAGAAAATGAAAAAGAAAAAACCT
This sequence comes from uncultured Saprospiraceae bacterium, assembly GCA_938028705.1. Taxonomy (GTDB): domain Bacteria; phylum Bacteroidota; class Bacteroidia; order Chitinophagales; family Saprospiraceae; genus JAHDEO01. The sequence continues at coordinate 6,370 of CALIZI010000040.1, forward strand.
ATAAATTGACCGGATTTAACTCCGAACACGAAGATAAAATCAGAGCCGAACTCACCTCCGGCAATCACTTTACAGATGATGAGCGAAATCTTTTGAAATTAGACCATAGAAATATCTCCTTCAAGTTGTCTAATTTTCGTGGCAAACAAATCGGAGTGGTCAATGTACATCCATTTGCGGATGATGAAAAATTTGTATTTTATCGAAAAACAAACAGCGCTTATATCCGCGAAATGACAGGCGATAAAAAACTGACCCAAGCCCAACTCGAAGCCCACCAAGAGTACAAACGCGAACTCGAATATGCGCGTGAGCTGCGCCCTGTACCGAACGCTACGATTGAGGATTTGGACTTGGGGAAGATACAGCAAATTATCAAGGCATTTACTGCAAAAAGCAGTTTTCAATACAACATACCCGACACGCTGCAAGCAGCCATCCCTTTTCTGGAAAGCAATAGCCTGATGCAAGGCGGACAAGTGACACTCATGGGCGTGTTGACGTGTAGCAAAAAGCCTTATGCACTTATAGGTGGGCGTTGTACGGTGGATTGTTATGTAGAATCGGAGGGGGAAGGCATTGTGGTATCAGACAGGCGGCATCTGCGAGATACCATTCCGAGTTTAATGGATGAAGCCTATCGTTTTGTGCTGCGTAATATCCGTATGGCAACCAGACCTGAAAATGGTGGCACAGCTACTCCTGACTATTCATTTAATTTGATTCGGGAGGTGATTCTTAATGCTACTGCACACCGTGACTACAAACCGGAAAATTCAGTCATCATTATTGTACATCTCAACGAAAAACTTGAAATAAGAAATTCCGGTACGTTCAAACACAAAATGATAGTTTCTATAGCCGAAGACCAACGTAATATAAGAAGAATCGTTCCTCCCAAAGGTATGGCAGAATCCAAAAATCCAAAACTTGCTCAACTCCTTAAAAATATGCAGACAATAGAGAGTCGCGGAGTAGGAATGACAACAATTGTGGAAGAGGCATTAAACAATAAAATCGACTTGCCATATTATTTACTGACTTATGATTCAATTGTACTCTTCATACCCAAAGGGAAAATATATGACGATAAGATGAAGGCAATCTTAGGTATCTATAATCATTGGATAGAAGATAAATTTGGTAAAAAATTGACTGAAGAAGCGTGGCGGGTCTTGTCTTATCTGTACAAAGCCGAAGACAATGACGGGGAAACTCGCGCCACCATACTTCTGACGGAAGAAAATAATCACCTTCAAGTCATTAAAAAACTATTGGATAGTCAGCTCATAGAAACTCACCCCAAAAGCCCCAATAATTATCCCGTTTACAGAGTCAATCGCCAATTGAGACAACTAAAATACCACGACGAATTAAAAAAAATATACGGAGAAGCTGAATTCGAAGCCCTTACTTACGATGAGCGGGATGTCTTAAATGCAGTGTATATTTACCAGAATTTTGGTACTCAAGAAGGGAAAACCTCTGATTTTTATAATGCTATTATTCCAAAATTTATGTATTTTAACACATATCATAAATTTAATTTTGAGAAATATACTGGCGAGTTTGGTACTGCATTTACCCGCGCCGTCAGGAATCTTGCAGATAATAAACAATTCATCGAATTTAAAGAAAATATTGGTTATCAATTAATTAGACCTAAATTAGGCTACCCGTCTAACGTTGGACAGTTTGATAATCAGTGAGTTACAATCCCGTACCGATAGCTATCGGTATCGGGATGAAATTCAGGTTATTATGATAACTATGAACTATGAACTGTCCAACCATGAACTGATAGCCCTAAATTATAATGTGTTTTTTGCAAATATTGACTATTCGTTTATGATGACACATCAGCACACCAAACTCACTGATGCAAATAAGACCGATAGACCTTTGCAAATTTTAAAATCGTCGTTCTTTGGTTCGCATCAAAAGTATCGCGGTAGCAATTATAACTCATATAATTTCGACATTCATTCGTATGCCCCAATCCGAAAAAATGCCCTAATTCGTGAATAAACACCGCCCCGTCCGACAAGCCGCCATAACTGACAAAGACCCGTTCCATCCCGTCCAAAGTCGGGTATTCTTCAAAATTATTTTGCAACACAGGCGTATAGCCTTCGAGGTCATTATCCGTTCTGACGATGTAGAGATTTATATTGCCTTCCACGTCATTCGCAGTGCATAAGTCGTCTTCCTTTTTTTTGGATTGACGGATATTGGCAAGAATGGCATTATGCTTGACATACTTGGAAGAGACCACCTTGAATTTAATTTTATCGGAAAAACTATTGGCTTCAGCCACCGATTTATCGAGGTCACGACTGACTTCCGACATGGCAGGTTTGGTACGATGATAGACTACAAAAACGCTGACATTAAAAACCATTTCTGCATCGTCAATATCAGTAGTGAACAATTCGCTGATTTGGCGATTGCCTTCTTTATTGGGCATTTTGGTGACACAATCGGGATTGCATCCGCAAAAGAAGCCTATCATAATGACTAAAGATAAAATTTTCTTCATGGTAATTGGTTGATTGGTGATGGATAAAGAAAAAGGGAGATTGGAATAGTAGATAATCAGATACTAAACCAACTTATAATCATTTAGTTTAATTTCATAATTCAATGACACTAAGTTAAGTCATTTTTTACAAATATTATTTTTGTTAAAAAAAAATAGTAGAATGGATATTTGCTTATCTTGCGTTTAATTAGCAATTTAGTATGAATCTGGACTTTGGACATTTTGGAAATTCGGCAACTGGGAAATTCGGTTTTAAATCATAAGTGCTTGATTATCAATTATTTCATTTTCATTACAAATAAAAACATTTAATTAATTTTATTTTATAATTGATTAATTAAAAAGGGTTTACCTAATACCAAATTTCCTAATTCCCCAATATCCAAAGTCCAATATGAATGATCGTTCGATAATTAATTTCATATAAAATAAAAAAACAATATGATAAAATACATGACATTATGCCTATCTTTAATGCTGTCCTTGAATGTGGTGGCACAAGAAGGTATTGTTTTTTCGACACACATAGATAAAGATACCTTACGAATCGGTGAGACCTTTAAGATTGAATTTATCTTGGATGGAGCAAGTTTCAATGATATACACCTCCCTGATTTTGAAGGTTTTGAAATCGTCAGTGGTCCGTATCAATCCCTTCAAACACAAGTCATCAATGGTAAAATATCTCAACAAGCCTCCTATGGATTTCGGCTGCGTCCTACCCGTGCAGGTGAATTAACCATCAAGCCCGCTACCGCTCAATTTGATAACACCACCATCGAAATAGACCCCGTAAAACTCTATGTTCTCAACGAAAAAGTGGACCCCGATTATACACCAAGCGAACGCAGAGACTTGTTCGATTATTCCTTTCCACCGACCCCCACACCACCAACTCCACCAAAGAAAAAGAAAAGAAAAACGATTAAAATTTAAGGCGTAGTGAGTGCCGAGTAGCGAGTTTTACAATAACTCATTCGCTCATATGTATTAAGCGGTGAAAAATGTAAAATCCCGTCATTCGTCGGGACAAGTTGTAAAACACAAAATGTAAAATGTAAAAGTGTCGATAGGACATAAAGTTATTTATTTTTAAATTATTATATATTTAAAATTTTGAAAATCAAATTATTATTAAAAAAACATTCACGTTATACACTTTTACATTTTACATTACAATAACGATTTTCACCTTATAGTACAGATGAGCGAACTCATTACTCGCTACTCGGCACTCACTACTCACTACTCACTAATATGGAAGACTGGGAAATAGATTTCGAATGGTTGAAGGTGCGGCATACGGTAAAAGATATTTTTGATAAAGATAAATTGCCGGATATGAATGCTGTACTTTTTGCCGTTGGCATACAAGAATTGGGCAGACTGCAAGATGAATTTACCAAAGAACAAAAACAAGATTTGATACACATTGCAGTTTGTCGCCTGTTGAGTTATGATGGCTACTACGAATTTGAAGGACGCGATCAAGACGGCTGGCCCCATTGGAAAGCCCTGCGCCCAATACCCGAAAAAGGCGTAAAAAATCAGGAATTTTTGTTGAAAAAATATGTTATTCGATACTTCAAGGAATGGGAAGAGGAGGAATGAAATGTATTATTGAAATGTAAAATGTAAAATAATAAATTCAAAACTGTCATTTCTGTTAAATTTTTTCGAGTTATTAAATGTTCCGAATGAGGTCATTTTTCTTATTGAAATTCAAAATTTTCATAACCTAATTCAAAATATAATTTGGTTTTTAAAATTTTTTTAATAAAATATTAATTT
>CALIZI010000041.1 GCA_938028705.1 uncultured Saprospiraceae bacterium
AAAAATACGTCTGAATTTGCAATACTCTCGTTAAAAACAATTGATTTTTTCTAAGATGTTTTATTGGCATCAAATTCGACACCCATTTTAACTTATTGATTATCAATTACATCTGAAAAATCAATAAGTTTAATTTACTTCAAACAAAAAATAATGTACCCCGTTTGCTAAACTTTTCAAGTTTGGTAAACGTGAGGGGTGCAGGACAAATCTTTAATTTGTAATCTTTTTGCGGTATTTTGTACAGGCGATTTTAATCGCCATGTGCGATATTTTTATTTATAAAAAGCTAAAAATGAATATTTTGTAAATTGTTTTTACATGGCGATTAAAATCGCCTGTACGAGATTTTACAAAACATTTTTGAGTAAAATTAAAGATTTGTCCTGCACTCAACGTGAGTATATCACCGAAATTTGTAATTACCTAAATGTCAGTGCTTTACTTCTCCGATAGCTATCGGAGACCAAACTTTTTGAAGTTTAGCAAACGGATTTCTATATGTTGTTTTTCATTTTAAAATAGCATAAAAAAGTGCCAACTACCTTTTTAGAAAATTTAAATATGCCAATCACGAACTATATTTCCACATGTATATGGTCATCATGCCTAACGGCATGGCAACCATGAAATCTTATTTTAGACTCATTTTGCAGACCAAGTCTTGTTTTAAGATGTGGTTCGAGAAATATCTTTTTAATGCTTTTGTGTTTGACTAATTTTCGGATTAATTGTGTAGTTTGAGAATTATCAAGCGTAGTTTTTCTTTTCTTTTTTGAATTTATTTTGTGTAAAAAACTGTATAAACGATAGCCTTTTTTGGCGCAAACTGCGGGTTGGTCGTATTCGCCTTTTTGTGGAGTTTCGCACACGCCATAGCCTAATAATGAAGTGGATACGCCGAAGGCTGTTTCTTGGGTTTCAATGTTTTTATGGACAAAAGCAAGGTCGAGTTTGCGTCCGTCATTGTGACTGAGGTGGGGGAGGAGCGGGAAGCCGTTGAAGAAGGGAAAATTGGCATCCAAATAGATGATTTTTGCATCGGGCTGATCTTTTTGGAGGTCGAGCGCTACATCTTTTAGTGTACTTCGCATTTCGGGCGTGACGTAGTGGCGGTTCATCAGACAAAACATGAGGTTGTTGGGTTTTACGGGGAAGGATTGGGTGTATTTTATAGGGAGCGGGGTACGTCCACTCATTTTAGCGAGTGGGGGAACGAGAAATAAAGTCACGATAAGGTATAAGGCGAGGAATCCGGCTAATTTGGCAAAAGACGAGACAGTACGCGATAAGGTACGGGATTTTATATTTACCGTTTTTTTAATAAAAAAAGACCTCGCCAATGCGATAAGCATAAAGTACAAGCCCCAAACTATTCCGCCCACTTGCGTAAGTACGGTCAAGAGGAGGACGGCTAAAGTGTGAACGAGAATTTTTACGATTTTATTCATGTTTTGTGTATAGAAAGGGTAAATTTGGCGCAAAGTTTCCCCGAATACTTGCCTTGCATTTCTAAAATGCAAGGCAAGTATTGGAATAAACAAAAATATAAATTTAAATAATTTCTTGATTCAATAACACATTTAATTAAAATTATATGTGATTTTGCTTTTAGTTTGGAAGTATGCTTACTCGACGGACATTTTTAAAATGTCAGGCGAGGTGTATTTTCGTTATATTTTTTTAAATTAACTGTGATAAATAGTGATTTATTCACTCATTCAATTATTCACTCATTCACTCATTTCTTATGAACGGTCTATCTCCTACTTTAATTGCCATTGTGGTCATCGGTTATTTTTTGTTGCTGATGTTGGTCTCGTATTTTACGGGCAAGGATTCGGGCAATGAAAATTTCTTTGTGGCGGGGCGCAAATCGCCGTGGTATTTGGTGGCTTTTGGTATGGTCGGTGCTTCGCTGTCGGGCGTGACCTTTATTTCGATTCCCGGTGTGGTGGGCAGAGGTGCTGCAAATATGGAATTTTCGTATATGCAGATGGTCTTTGGTTATTTGTTGGGGTATTTGGTGATTGCAACGGTGCTGCTGCCGCTGTATTATCGCTTGAATCTGACTTCGATTTATACGTATTTGGATGAACGATTCGGGCGGGTATCGTACCGGACGGGCGCAGGATTTTTTATTTTGTCGCGCACGATTGGCGCATCCTTTAGGCTGTTTTTGGTGGCGATGGTCTTTCAGTTTATTTTTGATATGATACCGGGTTTCTCTGTGCCTTTTGCCGCTACGGTGGCACTGACAATTCTGCTGATTTGGGTCTATACTTTTCGGGGTGGTATCAATACGATTGTGTGGACGGATACCTTGCAAACGCTGTGTATGTTGACGGCGGTGATACTGACGATTGGTGCTATCGGGAATGCTTTGGGTGTAGGATTTGGCGGCGTAGTGGGTGCAATACGGGAGAGCGAATACTCGCAAATGTTCTTTTTTGACGGCGGTTGGCAAGACTCCAATAATTTTGTCAAGCAGTTTCTTGGTGGCGCTTCTATTGCGATTGTAATGACGGGACTCGACCAAGATATGATGCAGAAAAACCTGACTTGCAGGAGTTTAGGTGATGCACAAAAAAATATGTTTTGGTTTAGTATCGTATTGGTGTTTGCCAATTTGTTGTTTTTGGGCATGGGTGCATTATTATATATTTATGCCAACCAAAATGGTATCGCCATACCTGAACGTGCCGACCAATTGTTCCCGATGATTGCGCTACAACACCTTTCTCCGGCTATCGGAATTGTATTTATTTTGGGTTTGATTGCTGCGGCGTATTCGAGTGCCGACTCTGCATTGACCTCGCTGACGACTTCTTTCTGCGTGGATTTTCTCGGATTTCAAGATGAAAATGAGACCCGTACCGAAGCCGAACAAAAACGTACCCGCACCATTGTACATATTGGTTTTTCACTGCTGCTTTTCTTTGTTATTATTGCATTTTGGTATATTAATGATGATTCGGTGATTAATAATTTGTTCCGAATAGCGGGCTACACTTATGGTCCGCTTTTGGGGCTGTATGCTTTTGGTTTATTTACCAAATTAAAAATTCGTGATTCGCTGGCATTGGTGGTTTGTCTGGCAGCTCCTGTTTTGACTTATATTATTAATGCCAATTCAGAGGCTTGGTTATTTGGTTACAAATTTGGTTTTGAATTACTGATTTTGAATGGTGTGCTGACCTTTTTGGGTTTGTTGGCGATTGCTAAAAGATAATTTTTTTCCATGAAAACCAATCTCGAAATATTGATTGATGAATTACAGGCTGAATGTGACCTCCTGCAAGAGGAATTGAATTTTTGTATTTACGATTCGGATTTTGAAGGGGCGCACGCTTTCAATAAATCGTTAATTTATACACGAAATCAACTACGAATCGCAAAAAATATTCAAAATCCAAATTGGGCTAAAATTGAGGAACATAGACGGCGTATTCAGCAATTAGAAAAGTTGAAAGAAGATACTCGTTTTTATAAAATGATGATTCAACGACTTCCCGAATATCAGGCAAGTTTGGATGAATTATTAGCTATTCCAGCTAAAAAATATGCTTTGGAAGGTGAGGAAATTGCAGCTTCATTGGAAAAATTATTAATGGGGGAAGTTACAAAGGTCAATCTGCAAATCAGCGGTAATCACGATGTCGAAATTCGTTTTAAATTGAATAATAAAATCTTGTATTTGCAGTTAATTACAAATATAAATTTTGCAGATAAAACAAGAAGAAGTGCTATTCTTAAAAGTATTGGATTTGAAATTCAGCAAGATAATATATCGATGCAAATTCTTGATTTTGAGCAATTTAGAATATCAGACATCATCGAAATTTTAGCTCAAATCATTTATGATGTACTTGGCTTTCGCGGAAATGAAAAAGCTAAAATTGTCATTTCCTAACCCAAAAACAACTCCTTCCAAGGAATCAAAAAAGGCAAAACAATAATCTGCACAAAAAAAGCCCATAAGGTGCAAAACCTTATGGACTTTAAACATTGTATCAAAATGCTATCAGCAATTGCCACCTGTAACTTGGTAGCCTTTGCTTGTCTTATTAATCTTTATATTATGTATTTTTTCTAAACCTTTCAGTATGTCTTCAATTTTATCTCCTTCAACAACGTCTCCTGTATATGTACAATTTTCTTTCAGTTGAGTAGCGTCAATTTTTATATTAAAAAAACTTTCTAAATTCGCAAAAACTTCATTTAAAGGTGTTGCATCAAAATCCAATCTTCGGGTTTTCCATGCAAGGTCATTAAATGTTTTGGCGATAGATTTTTCTAATGTTCCAGCTTTGGTAGCAGTGGCTTTTTCGCCTCTTTTTAATGTGACTCGTTGGGGATTTACTTTGCTGCTGACTGCTACTTTTCCACTAGCTACAGTCACTTGTGTCGCTTCAATATCTGATTTGACATTAAAACTAGTACCCAAAACCCGCACATCGGCACGCTTGGTCTGTACGATAAACGGTTTGGTAATTCTCACGACCTGAAAGAAGGCTTCGCCCGTCATTTTTACAGTACGCGATTCGTTGGTATTAAAATCTTCAAGATAGGCGAGTGTCGTATTTTTATTCAGCGTAACTGTACTGCCGTCGGGCAATTTTACGTCTTTCAAGCTGTCATTCGAGTGGATTTCTACCCATTTTTCAGTAGGAGAAAGGGCATTATTGAACCACCAAAACGCTCCACCTGCCAACAGGAGTACGGCAGCTGCAGCTACCCACCAGCGTCTGCGCGAAGGCATCGAAACGACTTTTTCTGTGTTTATTTTATCATTTAATTTACTCCATTCATTGGCTGTATCAGGCTGATAATCAGCTTTGTAGTGCTGACTTTTGTTCCAAGATATAGCCGTTGTTTCGTATAATGCACGATATTTGGGGTCGGCTTCGAGCCACGTATCAAGCATCTGTACTTCGTCGGAAGTCAGTTGATTGCTAAGTCGTTTGTGAATAAGGATGAGGTATTTATTTTGTTCTTTCATAATTTTAGTCCATAGTTGATGGTTGATAGTCCATAGTATTAGACCGAAGACTTCAACCGAACTTTTATTTATGACACACAAGTTAAACTTTTCCCCTATCTTTTGGAAATTCCAAAAAACAAATTCCAAATTCCAAAATTCCAAAAATAAAAACAAAGCACACATTGTGATTTGGAATTTGGTGCTTGGAATTTGGAATTTTCACCGATAAGGAGCAAGTGTTTCATTTAAGACTTTAAGGGCTTTGGAAATATGTTTTTCAACGGTTTTGACGGAAATACTCATTTCTTCAGCAATTTCTTTGTACGACATATCTTCAAAACGACTGAGGACAAATGCCATGCGGCACTTGGGCGGGAGTTTGTCTATTTCGCGGTCAATGATTTCTTTGAGGTTTTTGCCTTCAATGTTTTTCTGGAGGTTGTCTTTACTTTCTATGTAGGCGTATTGTTCGTCACCGTCAAATTTGATTTTGTTGTCGCGGATATAATTGAGGGATTTGTTGATGGAGGCACGTTTGAGGTAAGCACGAAAGGAAGTCTGTACGCCAAGGCGGTCGCGTTTTTTCCAGAGTTCGTAAAAAACATCTTGCACAATGTCTTCCGCAAGTGATTCGTCTTTGAGAATGCGAAAAACAACCTTACACAACTCATTATGGTATTTGTCAAACAGCACTTCGACGGCTTGCTTAGGGGCTGCCGCAAATAACTCAATCAGTTCTTTGTTTGTATAGTCTTTACTCACCTTGTATTAGTTTATAGAGTTTATGGAGTTGATTAGTTTATGAAGTTTACAGAGTTTATAAAGTTGATTAGTTTATAAGATAATCAGTTATGCAAACCCAAATACACTTCATAAACCAATAACAAAATTAAGTCTTTATTGACAGTATGAGGAATGGTTTGATGAAAAAAAATAATTTATTGCTGAAATGTAAGGCGTGAAAGAAGAAAATCCTAATCCGAAAAGCCAATCCCTTTGAAGTTACACATACCGAGTGCGAATATATGTGTTTTTGGGTGTTTTTCAAAAAAAATAAAAACACTGATACCTTATGTTTTCTCAAACAATCGTTTATCAAACACAAAGGGTTCTGAACGGACGATTTTGACTTGTTGAAAATGTGGGTGTTTCGGATTGATGAGATAATTATATTCTCCTTGAATGACTGCCGAAGGAACTTTTGAGTATCAGATGTTCATTGCGACTTACAAAGTCGTCACCGTAGGTTTTTGTGTAAGGTTGATGCGGAAAGGTGCGCCAACTTTTATCCAAATCTTCCACACGGATTTCTTTCATGCCAACGTTTGGCAGGGCTATCGTTATCAAATAATAATCTTGCGGCGTAACTCCCAAGGGCGTATGAACCGCTATCTCCGCCGTACATAATGCGCGGTTTTCGCCCGTATAAAGCAAGGCTACACCTGCGCTATTCCACCTGCCGCCAGCGATTTCCGCACCTCTGCCCGACAAATCTTCGCGGTATTTTTTCTTGCTCAATCGATATACTCTCATGCCAATACACCGTGTTCTATACGTATCAATTCCGCATCAATCATGGAGATACCAAAGGAACTATCGAGCAATTCTTTAGGCTTGATTTCTCCCAAAGCGATGATTTTGGAACTCATCCATTCATTAAAATTTTCGAGGGTGCCGAATACATCTGCGCCGCGTTTTTGCAGGCGTGCTATCTCCAATATACGCTCTGATTGTAGCGGCTCGAATGGTCTGTTTTCTTTTTTGTAGCGTTGGAGAGTGCGCTCGGTCAAATGTAGAAAAACGCTCCATTCTTTTATCGTAAACAGACCTTGCTCGACAATAGAGTGAAAGAGTTCGTAACTGATGCCCTCCCGTGTCAAACCAATGAGCCGGACATTATCATCCAACATTCCTTCTAATGCGATTACTGACATGTATTCATTTTTTTAGTATGAAAGTTGACGTGAATTTATGGAAAAATTTCGCGAGTTGCAAGTTTTATATCAGAAAAGCCAATCCCTTTGAAGTTAAATATCCCAACTGCGAATATATGTATTTTTAAATATTTTTTATGCTAATGTTTCATGTGTCCAATCATCAACGGTTTTCAATTCGCTGCTGAAATTAATGCCCATGAGTATTTTTTCACGTTTATCACCATAATACTTTTCCGCGTAGTTCTTATCTTTAATTTGTTGGAGTGCTGTTGCTGCATCTTTATTCAATTTGAATTCGATAATATAAATATAGTGCTTCGTTTTTATGACTGCATCTAATCTTCCGTCATTTGTATTGACCTCACTTTCAATAAAATCGCCTAAATAGAAAAATACGAGATAGATTAAACTGTGATAATAAAATTCGCCTTCGGCTTTAAATATTGGGTAAGGAATATTTTTGAATATACTTTTTATTAATTGAATGAGTACATCTAATTTTTTGTGTTCCAGTGCTTCCCTGACTTGCAAAATCATCGGACGACCAAAAGCACTTTCACTATGACTTAATTCTCCGATTAATGAACGCATCATCGAATCGCGTACTTCTAAATTAGGATAATCAAGCGTATAAATATCGTTGTCTTTTCTGGATTTAATGGTCAGATAACCTGTTTGGAAAAGTATAGGAATGATTTCTAATTTTTTGATATTATAAGAGGAAAAAATGCTACTGTCCGCCTCTAATGCATTGACCTTTATCATGCTTTGCGCTTTCATGATTTCCAGTAAAAAAGTGGGCGTACCCGTTTCAAACCAAAAATTTCTGAACTCCCTGAAATCAAAATACGCCAAAATGGAATAAGGATTATACAAAAATTGTCGCCCGTTCCAACTGTAACCATTATACCAACGTCGAATTTCGTCTATCAACTCACTTTGTTTGATATTAGAAGATTGAGCTTGTTCTTTTATTTCTTCTTTAAAGTTTTCTTCCAATTCCTCTTGGGTAATGCCTGTCAACGTGGAATAACGCGGATGAAAGGTAATATCCGTCAGGTTGTTGAGTTCTGAAAATATACTGACTTTACTGAATT
>CALIZI010000042.1 GCA_938028705.1 uncultured Saprospiraceae bacterium
CCATGTACACCTTCGTTCAGACAATTCCACGGAATCTAGTAGTTACCAGTGGGAATACGAACTTGTATTGAACCGAGCTTAAATTTAATTATTTTTAACTTTTTATCAAGGATTTATTAAGGGACTATTCCCTAATTCCCAAAATGTCCAAAGTCCAGTAACTTATAGCTTCTTGAAATTATGAGGTCGAATTTACTTATCTTGACAATATCATATTTTAAAAATATATTTATATTTAACATGGGATATTTTTTCCGAATTTGGGCTAAAACTCGGATTGTTTTTTGCTTAAATGGCTAGCCTTGTATACTGTATTAGGTTTAAAATTATACTTTTTATTTCAAAAAATGTTTCATTGCTATATTGTTGATAAACAGCTATTTGTGATTTAATTATGGCTATATACAACAATAAAACAATGTAACAATCTAACCATAAAGCAGTATATGTTATAATACGATCACTTCGGTACTCGTGACGAAATTCCATTATTATCAAACCATAATGATTTATCCTGTCCGTTGATGTCTCCATCCAAATTAAAATCAGGCGAGAAGTAATAATCGAAAACGCCGTTATTATCAAACCATAGAGTTTTGTCTGTTCCATTAATATCAAAACTCGGAAAATCGGATTGGTTAGCATCTCCTGCGAACATCACCCACTCACCTGTCGGGAGTTGTTTTTGTCCAAAGCTCGTCGGATCACGATAGCTGTCTGCTAACCTAAAGTCATAGGTTAGCGTACTACCAATGACATCAACAGGTTGTGGAGTCATAATACCGATATGATTGCGATGCTCCGCGACGATATAAAGCGGACTCGCCACATTAGAAGTCAAAGCACAACGATTTGGAAATGTGATGCTACCGTCTTTCATCAATAAGGCGGCTGTCATACCAACCTCTGTATTTTTTGCTATTCCTGTTCGGAAAGAAACCAATATCCAGTCTGTCTCATCGCCTGTATAATCAGCATCGGTCCAAGTCGCGCCTTCTGTACCTGTATAATTCCAAGGGGCGGTAGAATAAGGTTGTCCGGGAGGTGTAGGTGTAGCAAGATTACTCGCAGGTGTTTGTCCCGGTAATAATTTTCTTGTAGTTACAAGTGTATTACGCATCTCGCCGAGTGCAGGGTCATAAGCTCCTTCCAGCCATGCTGCCAATTCAATATCTACACAGTCCGGTTCTATGATAATGACGACTGTTTCTGTGTTGCATAAAGTAGGCGTACCATCGTCGCAAACTTCATAAGTAAAGCTATCTGTACCAATAAAATTTGGATTAGGGGTGTAATCAATGTTGCCATTCGGCTGAATAATAGCTGTACCATTTATAGGGTTTGCCATTGGGTTTATCATTGCTGTTAGGTTATCGTTTTCTATATCAGAATCATTCAACAAAACATTATCTTGAATCGTAGAATTGGCTAACATATACAACGTATCGGGTGCAGGTATAGGTGCGTCATTGACAGGTATAATATCAATCGTCACACTCGCCGTATCGCATAAAACCGGATTTCCATCGTCGCATATTTCATAGGTAAAACTATCTGTACCAAAGAAATTTGCATTGGGCAGGTAGCTGTATGTCCCGTCTGAATTGAGGGTCAATATACCATTTGATACATCCGAAACGGGGTTGGTATTGACGGTCAAATTATCACCTTCTATATCGCTGTCATTTGTTGCAATATCGCCATTAAATGGCATATCTTCCATTGTGCTTGCTGTATCATCTGTGGCAATCGGTGCGTCATTTTCTCCGATAATATTAATATTGACTGTTGTAGTGCTACATTCAGAAGGTGTACCATTGTCGCAAACTTCATAGCTAAATGAATCAAAACCAGAAAAATTAGCATTAGGAGTATAGATAAATGTACCGTTGGCATTGAGGGTTAGTATGCCGTTACTGATATTTGAGACGGGCGTTGTAGTCACAGTCAATGTGTGATTTTCAATATCGTTGTCATTAGCAAGTACATCACCGGAAATAACTGCATCTTCTTGTATTTGGTAGATATCAATCTGAGCAAGAGGTGCATCATTGACAGGCGCAACATCAATCGTCACACTTGCCATGTCGCATAAAACCGGATTTCCATCATCGCATATTTCATAGGTAAAACTATCTGTACCAAAGAAATCTACATTGGGAGTATAGGTGTAAATCCCTGCATTATCTATCGTGACGGTGCCATTGGCAGGGGCAGTAACGGGGGTTGTGTTGACGGTGAGGTTGGTTTCGTCATTGACACCGTTGCCGTTGGTATCTTCATATACGCAGATATTGGAGAGGAAGGTGTTGCCTAGGCTTGGGTTGGCATCGTTATCAGAATTGAAAAACAGGTAATTTTTAGTACCTGTATAATACTGCCCGATAGGTATGGAAAAGTGCATATATTCGCCGGAACCATCATATATATCAAAATCATTTATGCTGTTGTTGTCGGTGTGTATGCCATATATTTTGAATCTAAATTCGGCGTTTTGACTGAGGTTATCATCCATGCCAATGTTGTGGAGTTCCCCTTCTTCGGTTGATTTGAAGTCAAATTCCAAGACGGTATTTGGTGTAACGGTGTAGTTGAAGGGTATGGCTTTCCAGGCATTATTTTCAATTAAAACGCTTTGATTATCTATAATGGTAAAAGTTCCCTGGTCTTGACTGCCACCAAAGGAGACGATTTGTGTGGTAGCCACGCCGCAGGTACCTGCCGCATTTTCTATATCTTCATCATTGATAATGACATTGCCGGTTATGGGATTTTCTTCGGAAGTACTCAGAGCATCGTCGTTGGCAATGGGGGTATCATTTTGGGGAGTGATATTAATCGTGACCACTGCCGTATCGCAAAGTGATACGTCCACCTGACCGCCACTTGATATAACTTCATAATTAATGACTAATTTTGGCGGAGCTGTACCGTCAAAAGATTCGGCAGTGCGCCGTCCTGTTCCTTCTATTATAAGGGTCATAGCATTGCCACTCGCCCAATCACCACGATTGATGAGTTCTTGAATGACAGGGCTGATGTCTGTGCTTTGATAGGTGTTGCCTGTTGTCCATGCAGGAAGATTTGCCCATGAAACAGCGGCGGTTGTTTTTGTTTTTGAAGTCAAGGCATTGGCAGTTGTCGGAATGGTGGCTGCATTGCCTGTTGCTTCTGCGCTAATGGTGAGTGAGGTTGCCACACTTTGCGATTCATCTGCCACAAATTCCAAATAGGCACCTGTCACCGTTGCATTTTGTGGCACTGCCACTCCCGTCATCCGAATACCCATAGCTGCATAAAAATCAGGACTATCTTCCATCATATCCAAGTCGCTACTCGTGGTTTCTATCGTACCGTCTAAAAGTTCTTCCACATCATCTGTACTTGATGTGACCTCGCCTGTGAAACTACCCGGCGTAGTGGTCGTACTTCCAACCGTCGCATCATCACAAACTTCGTAGATGAAGCTATCTGTACCATAAAAATTCGGATTGGGCGTGTAATCAAATGTACCATCTGTATTGAGCGTGAGTGTACCATTGGAGACATTCGTTTGAGGAGTAGTATTGACGATAAGATTGTCATTATCAGGGTCATTGTCATTATTTAAAACATTGTCAGACAATACATTATCTTCATTTGTTACAAAGTTATCATCAATAATATTGGGAATAGTATTGCAATCCTCTACGGTAATTGATTGTGTGTAAACTCTGGTACATTCAAAGTGTTTAGTGATTAATTGGAGGTTGTAAGTGCCGGGATTATTCCAAGTAAGCACCTCTGAATCTACTGTGAAACTTGGTGGCGTAGCTCCCGATGCAAACCAAGTAAAAGTCATATTGCTATATGCCGAATCTACTTTTATTTCTGCGGGAAATCCTGCACAAATCGTATTTGGAAATTCGATTATATTGTCCAGACAAGGTTCATTGGCGCGTCCGGGTGTACCAAAGGCAGAGTTGATATTTGAGGAGGCTTCCCATGATTGTGGAAGGGTATTATCGGAGTTTGGCGTAATGAGTGAAAGGCTTGGACCATTGCCGTCGGGGATGGTATCCCAGGGAGATTTATCGTTATAAATGACATAATCGGAAAGGCATTTATTCGTATCAAAAAGTGAAATGCGCTCACCGCCATTGCTCAAATTAAAGCCAAGATTTCCGATATATTGCCCTACATTTAAATGTGGAAATGCAGCACTGAATAAAGCCACATCTTCTGCAAGTATCAAATATTCATCCGGTTGCAATGTCGTTCCCGAAGGAATGACGTATTTATTTTCATTATCATAAAATTCCCAATTAGAAATATTTACTGCACTCGCATTTGGATTGTATAACTCGACCCAATCACCTGTATTAGGAACAGTTACAGGATTATAATTGATTTCATTGATGACAATCGGTGTGGCGACATTGGCGCAGAGTCGTCCGTTGGGCTGACCGGGAGAACCGCAAAGATTGTCGGAGCGAAACCAATTTAAAGGGTCGGCATTATCCAGAGATGGGTCGCGCAATTCGAGGGATGGTCCTTTGCCGTCGGGAGCTTCGTCCCAGGGGTTTTTATCATTATACTTTACAGAATCAATAAGGTTTTCTGCAAAGTCATAGTAAAGGAGTGTTTCGCCACCATTATCAAGTCCGCCTTTATATTCACCATCTGGCATAAAGCCATAATGCAGGTTAAAGGTGTCTTTATTTTCTGCTAAAACGAGGTAATCGCCGGGGGCAATCTGTACGCCAAATTCAAACACATAATCAATGCCACAAGAAAATTTGGTATCTGCCAAATCAACGGTTTTTGTACCCTTATTATAAATTTCAATATAATCCAATTCATCAAAAAACGCACTGCACGTATCGTCTGCATGATACATGATTTCATTGATAACCAAGCCACTATAATCGACATTGGTATAAAAACGGCGCGGACACATGGCAGACCACGTAGCGCCGGAAAGTACACGCGCTTTGATTTCGGTAGCTCCATCGGGCAATGAAATGCCAGCCGAATATACCTGCGCCGACCCCGAAATACCGCCACCCGAAGCGCGCGGGTCAGTGCCATCGGTGGTGTAATAAATCGTACCTGCGCCATTGGGATTGGAGAGGGTGAGTTGATAACCGGAAGCAACTTCTCCACCATATTGACTGAATTGAACGGCATTGATATTGGGGTATAAACCGGCATTTCGATAATTGCTAATGGTTTCATTGGTTCTTACAGGCATGTAGCTGCCTGTAACCCTATTTTTGGCATCTACGAAGCCTTGATATCCAGCACTTGTTGCCCATCTTGCAGCTTCGGCTATCATGGCTATATCGGTGCTATTATATACATCCATATAGGCATCTATGGCATTATTAGGCGTTAAAGCACCGTCATTAAAACAATGACATTCCATTCTGTCATTTACTTTTGTTCGGAAATCAGAGTTGTTGAGTAATGAATTAAAAATATTATCGTAGGCACGATGTCCTACGTGGTCCTTTGCCCAGAGGCGAGTCCAGTAATAATCAAGTGCAGGTTCGCTATCCCATATCCAAAATTTGAATCCGGTATTGTCATTACGATTTATATTGAGGTATGAGTTTTTACCATTGACGTGATTGTCAGAGTGTGGAGCGTAGTTCGTAACTATTACATAGTCGATAAATTGCTCTACATCAATGTAATCTTGTATCAAATTATAATTTGCGGGGATTGATAAGTCTTGATTGTCAGCGATACTATTGAGTGTATTCCATGCAGTAGCATTGCCTGCCAAAACAGCTTTGGTTTTGATGACATCCCAATCGTCTTTACTACCGCCATAGTATTTTTTTGCCCAGCCTGCTGCGGGTCTTTCGGTGGCATTATATACGCCCCAATATATGCCATTGATGTATAAGTGCATAAAATTTCCGGCTACACCAATACCATCCGGCTGCACGTCAATTTGTAAATCTCTGACGACTTGGTCTGCAATATCATTGCTCTCTCCTGTATGGAGGGATGTACCTTCTCTATTGATGCACCCTGCATGTCCGGCTCGTAGGGCTATCTGGTCAAATTCATTTTCGACCTCTTTTCCAAACATGGGATATTCCAATTTGGATTTACCATAAATGGACTTGAAACTTAGTCGGAAATTCCGTTTTGGGCTATTGAAACTACTGCCACCAAATCGTTCGATACCGCAATTCTGTTGATGCGATTCTCCGTCCGGATACAGTAGTTCGACGGAAGCAGGCATTTCGTAACCCTCTCCTGCTGATACCGTTTCGTTGTGTACACTATCTAATTGCGGCAAATCCATGACGATAGAAATAGACCCTACCTGTGTAAGGGCATCCATGAGCTGTGCGCTATAAGTAGCATTATTTTTTATACTGGCATCAAACTCAAAACCCGAAGTGGGAAACCCGGAAACAGCATCAGGTTGATTGACGACATCATCCAGAAAGATATAGGAATGTGTGAGTACCCTTGTCGTATCAGTTCCGGTATATGCTATCGCACGAATGTGGGAAGTCGTATTTATCGGTATAGGATTGGTGTACAAGATCCCCGTCGTAGTAGTGGGTGCAGTACCATTCGTAGTATAACGCACAATCGCCGCAGGGTCATTGACCGTTAATTCTAAATTGAAAGGCGTATCATAAAAGCCTCTATCTGTTTCAAAGTCAAGGTCTAACTGCGCGTATGCTGCACTATAAGTAACAAGGAGAAAAAATATTATTAGTATATATTGAATCAGCTTCATCATTTTAATTTGTGTTTAGACAAAAGTTCATTTAAACGCATTCATATATTAGGATTGGGGAACTCGGTTTAAAACCGTAATTTATTGATAATCAATTGAATAAGTTTTATATTTGTATAAAAAATACAAAATCCATTGACGATAATCATTTTTTAAGCAAGTGAGTAGAATCTGCCGGACGGTATCGGATGGGAGTAAAAATAGCTTGTTTTAATAGACGCTGCAACATTCAAATAGGATGCAACACCGTAAAATATAATGTCAAATTTCGCCTTTTCGTGACGTGCAATATTGAAGCCAACATTAGTTTAAAAATATTAAAAACATACATTAATTGGACATTGGGAAATTAGATAGTGTTCGACAAAAATAGGGTACACTCGTCAGACGAATATTTTATAGAAAAACCAGCGTTTGGCTTCTTAAATATCCGGTTTTAGCAAAGGGCTTCGTCAGACGAGTATCGCTTTTAGACGCACCCTATTTTTCTCGA
>CALIZI010000043.1 GCA_938028705.1 uncultured Saprospiraceae bacterium
CCGCTCTGTTCGACCACAACCCAACACAGCAACATCCACAACACAACACAAAGCCTAAACCGAAACAACTCAAACAGATTTTTACAAAATTTTATTCGGATATTTCAAAGAACTCGCTTTTTTTAGGGTAGACTCAATAATTATTTTTCTAAAATATCTACCAAATTAGCAGGCGAATAATTGATGGATTTGAGGGTTTTGTTATCTGACTTTCGATAGACCAAAAACAGTCCGTCGGCTTCTTTATAATAACTTTCGGTGCCGTCTTTTTCTTTATAATGTTGTATAGTCGCTTCAGCTTCTTCGCGTGTACGACAGGCTTTGCTCATATTAGAGCGTTGTACTTCATCGAACAGGGTGCGAAACTTTTGACCCAAACCAAATTCCAACACCGCACCCGACAAGACGTACTGAATATCGCATAAAGCATCTGCCACTTCTACCAAATCATTGGCTTCGATAGCTTCCTGAAGTTCTTTGAGTTCTTCGGCGATGAGGGAAACGCGCAATTGGCAGCGTTCAGGTGACGGAATTGTTGGGCTGTCTAATATAGGGTGTTTGAAGGTACGATGAAAATCAGCCACCTGATTAAGCGAATCGAGCTTGTCCATATTTAGTTATTCGTAAATTGGTTGATTAGTGATTAGTTCGATACCGCGCACAGTTTGAACCATTCGTCATTTTCTGTTTTTGATGCTTGCAAAGTTATATTTTTTATTTAAAAAATTGGGTTCTTTGACAATTTTTGCAAAAAAAGAAAATTAGCTTTTAATTTAAAAAAAATAATAAAGTTTAAATATTTGAATGTCAATACAAAACCTATAAGGTTTCCAAAAACCTTATAGGTTTGGGCGCAGGGCAGGAATCCTTTTTGTAAAAATTGTCAAAGAACCAAAAATTGCTAATCAGAAAACTATATTTTAAAAATATTTTATAAGAAAATCTTATTACTTGCAGTTTTTACATTAAAAAACATAATATATTTTATCATTTTACCACTAAAACAGATGTAACAAAATCAAATTATAATTTTATAAAAATAAATTTACACTAAATTCTTTTTTATACAAAAAAAATAATTTTCTAATTGATTATCAATAAACAAACGAATGTAATTTTATTGATATATGAAACTTTCTACACAAGCTCTCGTAAAACATAATACATCATTTCGATGTCACATTTTATAATAAATAAAAATTAAAATCAGTATTGACTGATAATCACATTATTATAATGTCACATCTATAGAAACTAATTATAAATTTCCACTATGTATTAATTATTATTATTCAACATTTTTCAATCAGCAGAGAAATAAAAGGCTAACAATGAATTTGAAGTTACAATTAGTTTCCACAAAGTGGCTTATGATAGGGCTGCTTTTATCGTACACCCACATTACCGCAACAGCTTCGCGCATTGATGACTCTTTGGCGTTGGTGACACTAAACGAAGCATTGATTTTTTCTTGGGATTTATCCGAACCGATGACTACCTGGCAAGGCGTGTCGCTTAATACCGAAGGGCGTGTCAATCAATTATCAGCAAGCCCTACGGGAGGTATCCTCACAGAGGCTATTGGCGAATTGACCGAATTGACGGTTCTTGATATGAGTGAGGCAGACCTTGCAGGACGGATTCCGGCAAGCATTATCAACTTAACTCAATTGACGCACCTCAATTTAAATGAAAACAATTTAGAGGGTCCAATACCAAATGGCATCGGCAATCTTTCCAATCTCCAATATCTCGACCTGTCAGACAACCAACTTGAAGGTGAAATACCTGCAAGTATCTGGCAATTGACCAATTTAACTTATTTGTCTATTGGCGGAGGCGGTACACTCACAGGTACACTCGATGGACAAATCGGCAAGCTCAAAAATTTGGAACGGTTGACGATTACGGACACCAGATTATCGGGTAGTATCCCCCCCGAAATCGGTCAGATGCCTGCCTTGAAATACCTATATTTGGAATCCAATTATTTGAGCGGAAGTATTCCCCTTGAAATCGGCAACCTCATAAATTTGGAGCAGTTGCTGCTTGGGCAAAATGAGTTGTCGGGCAGTATTCCGGTAGAAATCGAAAACCTTACTAATCTACAGTCTTTATACCTCAACGGCAATGAATTGAGTGGTACCATACCTGATTTTTCAGACATGCCCAACCTGCAAACCCTTGCCGTAGGTGACAATCATTTCACCTTTGCAGGAATGGAAGACAATCTTAATATTTTAAATTTTTATTACGCTCCACAAGCTCATATTCCACTCGCACTTGCCAATACAACATTATCTGTAGAAGCGGGCAATACCGGTGCATTTGGTTCAAATGCTTATGAGTGGTACAAAAATGGCGTACTCCAAACCGTCATCACTGATACCAATACGTTTCAACCTACCGAAACAGGCTATTATCATTGCGAAATCAGAAATACGCCCATTACCAAACCCAGTGTATTTGGAAGAGACCTGACACTGATAACAAAGTCGGTTTTCTTTAATCAATTTGACGGATTGGTCTTTCCCGGCGACCTCAACCGCGACGGCGTTGCCAATAATGTAGATGTCTTATATTGGGGCTTGGTGTATGGCGATACCGGACCGGAACGCCCCGAAGCCAATACGCTTTGGGAACCTCAGCCTGCTCCCGATTGGGCAACCGAAGTGGCAGGTATCAACGGCAAACATCAGGACGGTGACGGTGACGGTACAATAGCAGTAGATGACCTCGATGCGATACTGACCAATTATGGTGAAACTTATCCTTCGGAACCTAAACTGTATCAATCATTGCCCGTAAAATTATCCGCTCATTTTAATCAACTTGAAACTTATACAGACAGCATCGCTGTAACATTCGATATTCACCTCGAAGGAGCTGATGCTATCCCGGCTACTGCACATGGAATAGGTTTTACTATTATATATAATGAAATAGTAGCCGATGGAATTGATCATTTATATGCCCTGCCTGATGCCACCGATTCATGGTTGGATACATCTGTCGGTAATATGCACGCAATACATAAGAATACGGAAAATACCGGACAGACAGATATAGCACTCACTCGCGATAACGGTCAAGACGCATTAGGCATGGGCAATATTTGTACCGTAAGAATGGTCTTTCGTAAAAATGCAGACATGCCCGATGAATTGACCATATTACTTCAAGATATTACCTTACTCAATGCAGCAGGAGAAGAATATGTGGTCAACGATAATCAACTGACCATCTTTGGTTTGCAAAATATCGAACAATCGACGGGGCTTGCCTTTGCGGTCAATAGCTATAATACATCTTGTGATGAAAATGGCAAGGCAGAAGTCGTCATTATTCAAGACGGAACCATGCCATATCAGTACGCATGGTCGAATGGTGCGACCACCGCTACTGTTGCCGACCTCGACCCTGACTTGTATCGCGTCACTATCACCGATGCGGATGACATCAGCACCGAAGGTTATGCCGAAGTCAATGGCAACAGTCCGATAAGTATCGTTCCCAGCATTACGCATACCGTCAATGGTTTTGAGAATGGCAATATCAATCTGGCAATATTAGGTGGCGATGGCAACTATAATATACAATGGAACAACGGGCAAACAGGTACAGAGGTCAGCAACTTAGGCATAGGTGAACTTATCGTCGAAATCTCTGACGGTACAGGTTGCTTGGAAACTTTCAAGTTATTTGTAGGACAGGAAGCCGTACCTGCACAGATGCAAGTCTTCCTGCAAGGTGCTTACGATAGCAATACAGGATTGATGAATGATGCCTTGCGCGATCAAGGGTTGTTGCCACTGACCGACCCCTATATTGCTACTTTCAAAGTTGACCCGGCAGTACTCGACATTAGCGGAAATGATGCCATCGTCGATTGGTTGCTACTCGAATTAAGAGACGATGCCGACCCTTCCATTTTACAAAAACAACAGGCTATTTTTGTACAACGTGATGGCGATATTGTTGGTCTCGACGGTGTATCGCCGCCCAAAATTGAAGGTATCAGACATGGATTGTATCACTTAGTTATCAAACACCGCAACCATATCCCCATTATGTCTGAGAATCCATTTTTACTCACTAAAGCAGGTTTGATTTACAACTTTACCCTTCAAGATTCTTACACAGGTGTTGCCGGATTCGGACAACTACCACTCGATGGAGGGGTATGGGCAATGTTTGGTGGTGATGCCGACCAAAGCCACGAAATCACAGGACCTGACAAGTCAATATGGGCTCCGCTGAATGGTACATTCTCCAGATACCTGACTGCCGATTACAACCTCGACGGCGATGTAAACGGAAGTGACAAAGGCATTTGGTTTAATAATAATGGTATCTCTTCGCGTGTGCCGCAGGCTAATGAATAATGGTTAATGATTAATGGTTAATGGTTAATGATTAATGATTAATGGTTAATGGTTAATGGTTAATGGTTAATGGTTGATAAATTAAAATTTGTTTTTTATTTTATATTTAGAAGGTTGCGCTAAAATATATATATATTTTAGCGCAATCTTAGTTCAAGTTGAATATGTAGTTTCTAAAACGCATTTTTAGCACAAAAGTCGTCTGACGAATACCCAAATAAAAAACTTGGGGGCTACATATTCAACTTGGGTTAATTTATGAAATAAATTGAGTGTGACACACATAAGTAGATTTGTAATATTAAAATGCATTTTTGGTTTGATAAATACAGATTGTAGATACTGTAATGACTGCTTTAGCTGTCAAGTATATTTTTAATATAATATTTTATCAACTTAAAAACAAATTTTTATGAAATATTGCCACCCACTTGACAGCTAAAGCAGTCATTACGGAGTCTCTTGCCAATCTTTACTTTTTTTTATTTTATATTATGATTCCACTTATGTGTGTCACACTCAAATTAAAAATATTTTAAATATTCACAATAACTTGACAATGTTAAATTTAAAAAAATAAGAATGCGTCTTTGTTTGAAATAGGAAATCTGCGCTGAATTTGACCTAAAACTTGTCTGACATTTTCAAAATGTCTGACAAGTTTTAGGTCAAATTCAGAACGAAGCACC
>CALIZI010000044.1 GCA_938028705.1 uncultured Saprospiraceae bacterium
TGATTATCAGTAAGTTAAATTAATCCGCAGGCAAGTAAATGGTATTACGTATTAATTTAAAGATAATGTATTTCAAAAAACAATAAATAAAACTTTTTTTATTTTATTATAAACTGATTATCAGAACTTAAAGAATTGCTGACAATAACGATTTTTACCTTATAGTACAGATGAGCGTAATTTTTTATATGAGATAGTTGTCAGACGAATGATGTTCTAAAATGCTTCGGCAACTTGATAACACGATTACTTTAAGTAAAAGATTCGTCTGACAACTTTTAAGGCTAGATGTTCAAGGTTAATTTCGCAAAATAAACCTATATTCGCTCTGTCATACGACTTAGCAGTTTACGAATCAACGAATCACGAAATATGGGTTTAATAGCAGTAGAAGGTATGCGTTTTTACGCATATCATGGTTTTTATGATGAAGAACAAAAAATCGGTCAGGAATACGTGGTGGATGCCTATGTAGATACTGATTTCAAGAAAGCCGCGAAAGGCGATGATTTGTTCAAAACCATTAATTATGAGACCATTTATCTGTCGGCAAAAATAGAAATGGGCAAGCCCACACGCCTGCTCGAAACCCTAGCGTCGCGTATTGCGAATAGTCTGAAAAATAAATTTTCCAACATCAAAGAAATCAGGGTCAGGGTAGCCAAGCTGAACCCGCCCTTGGGCGGAGAAGTAGCACGTACTTTTGTGGAATTTTACCAAGACCATCGTAAAAAATGCGCCAAAACAGGCGACAAAATGCTCTGTTATAAAGATGACAACTGCTGGTGCAAACAACTACGGGTCAATGAAGAAACGCTTAAAATGTTGGATGATAAGTACGACGGTTGTCTCTCTCCCGATGTCCTTGCGCTCTACGCTGCGCCGGAGCTTAGTTGAGCAGTGAATCAGTTGACGAAGACAGACTAATTACCTGATTAACCGTTCAACTGATACACTGTCTAACTTGACAATGTTATGTTCTATTTTTGTTTAATATAAAATAGGGCTTCGGTCTGAATTTGACCTAAAACTCGTCTGACATTTTGAAAATGTCTGACGAGTTTTAGGTCAAATTCGGTGCAGATTTCCAATTTTAAACAGAGACATATTTTTATTTTTCAAACTTAATATTGTCAAGCTAACCAATTGGCACAATATTTTCAAATATCCTAAAAAAGTGGATGGAAAACACTTGCAAAATCCCCTCATCATCCACCGTATTATTTTCATGTTCCAAAACTAATCTGATCATGTTGAAGAAATTTGCCCTTTTTATACTTATTATTCCTATGGCTGCCTGTGCGGAGTTGGCACAAATCGGTACGGAATTACTCGAAGTAGCAACAGCCCCTACCGTTACCCGCGACCAAGCTGCGATGGGTCTCAAAGAAGCCCTTTCTATTGGCTTGACCAAAGGTGCTGATATTGTGTCTGTCAGAGATGGATACTTTAAAAACCAAGCGATTAAAGTCCTATTTCCTGAAAAAGCAATTAAAGTAAAAAATACGATAGAGAAAATTCCGGGTGGCAATTTGCTCGTCGAAAATGTCGTTGAAAAACTCAACCGTGCTGCGGAAGATGCTGCGCGAGGTGCCAAGCCGATTTTTTTGAGTGCCATCAAAAGCATGACCATTCAGGATGCTATGGGTATCTTGATGGGCGATGACAATGCCGCTACCGATTACTTGAAGCGCACCACTTCTCAGGAATTGTACAGCTCATTCAATCCGGTTATCAAAAATTCACTGTCCAAAGTCAAAGCCCTCAATGCTTGGGAAGACATTGTCAACAAATACAATCAGATTCCTTTGGTACAACAAGTGAATCCGACACTTGACGATTACGTGACAGAAAAAGCGATGGACGGCTTATTTCACATGGTCGGCAAAGAAGAAAAAGCCATCCGCAAAGACCCCCTCAAACGTACCAGCGATTTGTTGAGAAAAGTATTTGCTGTGCAGGATAATAGATAGCTAATTATTAACGATTAATTGTTAAT
Source organism: uncultured Saprospiraceae bacterium (assembly GCA_938028705.1). Classification (GTDB taxonomy): domain Bacteria; phylum Bacteroidota; class Bacteroidia; order Chitinophagales; family Saprospiraceae; genus JAHDEO01. The sequence goes on from CALIZI010000044.1 coordinate 2,000, forward strand.
GATTAATGGAAGATATAGAGGAAGCGCATACTGGAAAATAATTTTTTAGTATGCGCTTTTTGAGTCATGATATTGCGTTTATTGTTCTTCATTAAAATACCGCTTCGTCTGTTCATGGTCTCGTATAAATTCGTTGGCTAATCTTTGATATTCAAGTATTTGTGCTTCCGTGAAATCTTGTTTGCCTTTTCCGACTTTACCTTTTCGGATGAATTTGTCATACACCTTCCACTTGGGCGGTTGGTCGCCGAATTTGGTTTCGTGGGCTTTCATAAAATCAAATGAAGTGCGTTCAAGGCTACGTTGCAGAATCTCGTCGGTCAGTTCAATGTCGGTAAAATCAGCGATTTTTTGGATGGTATTGGCTTTGTCTTGCACAAGGTCTTCGTAGTGAACATAGAGTATGTCCAAGCCTTTTTCATTTTTGAGCCAAGCCGTATTATACTCAAACCAGCCCTCTATGCGTTCACCTATGAATTTTTCGAAATCACCTTTATAATTAAAATAATTTTTAGCTTGTTGATAATTAGAGGGCATTGCATCCAAAAAATCTCTCAGTAAAAAAATGATTTTACTATTTTTTATATACGACATAAAATAATAAGAATCATGCGATTTGAACAATCTGCGCCCCTCCAAGTCGGGCATTGCCCAATTTCGCATAATACACCATGTGAACCACGGTGATACATCGTGCAGATGCTCAAAGTCCATATTACCATCCGTAGTCATTTGATATAGAAGCATTTGTGTGAGTGTAGTGCCGGATTTGCCATAACTAACGATATGGATGTCAGTGTCGCGATCTTCGTATTCTTGCCTCATTTTTCTTACTTTGGCAGAAACACTGACCGATTGCAATTTGCCTGCGGCTTTTCCCAATATGTCTATATTTTCTATTAATTCGTCATAATTCGGTGGGTCTTTTTTTAAGTCAATATCGGCAATTTGTTGCAGGAGATTTTTTGTCAGCATGGTATTTTGTTTTGATTTTATGGAAATGTAAATTTCAAATAAAAAAATAATAAAAAAATCGTTTTATGACTCAGTTCCTTATTCTATGTTAAAATTAACACATTATCATCGAACAACTACATATATTCATAGTTTTTATTTTTCAGAAAGTACATTTGACTAATCAAACATGCTCTTATATACCTATTGCTTTAGTCGAACAGGCTATGTGCCTAAGTTTGCCCAAAGTGGCTACTAGTACGGGCTGTCTTTAGCTGCCCACGACCATAAGGGAGCATTCACGCTAGCACGATATATACGCAATGTAAAGGTTTTTCAAACATCTTCGGCAGCTAAAGACAGCCGCTACTAGGGGAGTCAGTTTTGGTCAAAATTAGACAAGTAGCACCGAACACTATCACTTTTTGCATCTTGATAGATAAATTTGTATCTTTAAATTCAATTTTTTATTAAATTGTAAAATATTGTATTGTAGATTTTTAATTAAAAATATTATTTTTTTTATAAATTTATAATTTTTTAAAATATTTATATTAACTTGACAATGTTAAATTTAAAAAAATAAGAATGCGTCTTTGTTTGAAATAGGAAATCTGCGCTGAATTTGACCTAAAACTTGTCTGACATTTTCAAAATGTCTGACAAGTTTTAGGTCAAATTCAGAACGAAGCAC
>CALIZI010000045.1 GCA_938028705.1 uncultured Saprospiraceae bacterium
GCTTATCTGTCAAAGAACTAGATTCTTTTCTTTGGGTAAACGTATGTATGTTGTTTATTATCATTCTCAAAGGTACATACTATACCCTTTGAGAGGAATCTTTTTTGAATGTCAACTACATGGATGAACTTGTCAATAAATTTCAAAGATAATATTGTCAAGTTAAAATAAAAAACGTAAAACGATTTTGCAAATCATCATGCAAAGTACCAATATTTTATCGGTGAATGACGATTTACAAAATCGTTTTACGTTTTCAAAAAAAATAATTTTAAAATACTTCTATACTGCGAATTACTCGCTACTCGCTACTCGTCACTCACTACTCTAATACTTCACCATTTTTTCTACAAAGAGTTTTTCACCTGTTTCGATATGTAAAAACCTTAAAAAGTAAACGCCGCGTGCCAAGTAACCGACACTCATGGAGGTTTCATTATCAATCAGAGTTAGATTACGTTCTCCGACCAATTGTCCTGTGGCATCTATCACTTGTACAAGGACTACGCCCTCATAATCGTGACGAACAAAAAGTATATCCTCCGTTGGATTTGGGAAAATTTTGGTGGCTTTATATAAATCCCGCCCCGAACAATCTTCGTCAATATCATTGTCGGGTATCTCTATGGCGGATGGATTTGAATTGCCAAGACTGTCGTTGCAGTCGGTATTATCTGCTACATAACCCGCAGGTGGTAGATCGAAGCAGCTCTCAATCAACTGACTTTCATCGCCATACGAATCACCATCACTATCCAAATAATAAATGTTGAGTGGCAATCCGTCGTCCGTAAAACCATTACAGTCATTATCCATGCCATCACAGATTTCTACCACACCCGGACGTATATTGGCATCTTCATCATTACAATCATCAGCATTGGTAACAAAATCAACAGGCGGAACAGCGATACAGGTATCAAGTGCAATATTGAGGTCGCCGTAGCTATCACCATCATTATCAAAATAATAGGTGAAGCGTGTCAGCCCTTCGTTATTCATTCCATTACAATTATTATCAATAGCATCACACACCTCCTGTGCGTCAGGATGAATATTAGCATCATTGTCATTACAATCAAAATTATTACCCACATAGCCGTCCGGCGGTATCGTCAGGCAAGTATCCAATTGCATACCGCCTGCTCCGGTGGCATTGCCGTAGCCATCGCCATCGGAGTCAACGTAGTAGGTCGTTACGGTCAGTCCCTCATCAATTGCGTTATTACAATCATCATCCAGTCCGTTACAGATTTCACTTGCATTTGGGTTGATATTCACCCTGTCGTCATCACAATCTTTATCATTGGCAGAGTAGCCCGCCGGTGCGGAAGTCATGCAAGATTCAATGGTAATATTGGCATTACCAAAAGAATCATTATCACTATCCAAAAAATAAGTGGTGACAGGTAGCCCTTCATCAGCAGGTCCTCCGTCGCAGTCATTATCAAAACCATCGCAAATTTCGGGCGCACCCGGGTATATGGCTGCATTGAGGTCGTCGCAATCTTCGTATTCGTAGTAGCCGTCGTCGTCTTGGTCGCGGTAAAAATAACTTTCTGCCAGATTGAAAGCATCTACACCGATTTTTGCACCCATCAGACGACCGGGGATATCGTCAGCAGGTGGGTGTATGCCGCCCCATATCCGTGAAAGGCTACACTGGTCGGAAGCATCGCGGTAGGTTGCCCATTGCAAGGTAAAACTCTGCGAAGGACCTTCTTCAAAGACCAAAAAATCATTCATTTCAACAGGAAATTCTCCCATGCCACCGGGGAAAAACTCGTCTCCGGTGAGTAGCGTCAACAGTTCGGCAGCGGCACGCGAGTAGGTCGAATGCCCTGAAACATATCCTGCAAAAGGCGGTGTAACGAATGAAGGACGTTGATACGGAAACCATCTTTCCGCTAATATCCAACCAACTCCTGCTTCGTCAGTATCTGGATTGCCTATGTAGGTGGGTCCGCGCCAAGCGCGAAGTTTGATTTTGTTGACATTTATATCATTGACACCTGCTAGCGGATCGCCGGGAAGAATGCGCTCTATCAAGCCCGTATGAAGAGGAATACCTCCGGCATGATAATTTGGGAAAAACGTAGCGGTACTCTGCCCGTTATCCGCCATACAGCGAATGGCACTTATCGGACGCAGGTAGTCATACCAACCTTTGCAGCCCCAAGCGGTTACTGCGGAATCGTGCATGGCACCACCTAATGCAAAATAGGCTTTGACATCCCATTCGAGGTCATTGGCAACGTCGATATTTCCTCTAAATTTTTTTTCAAAATCGGGGTGGTCATTGACATAATTTAAAATCGTAAACCAGTGACCGGGAGGCGTTTCGGAATCAGGACCATCTGCCCAGAACTCTGCCAGTACGCGGGTATAATCGCCGCGTGGCACCATCTGTGGCGTGTAGGGTTGTCCGGTGTGTGGGTTGAGGGTATGTCCGATACTTGTGTCACCGCCATTGGTATCATCATAAAAATTCTTTAACTGCCAGATGGTTTGCGGATAGTCTTGAACATTGCCGATAGAAGCAGGCGAGATGTCCCACATTACGCCGTCGGTCGGGTCAAGGTGCGACGACCACTTGGAGACCAGCGCAAAACCCCATTGGTATTCTCTCGAAATCAGCGAAATATTTGTAGTGTCCAGATAAGGTGGTGAACCGGGGTCGTGATAGACCCAATAATCATTGCCGTCACGTTGGTGAATAGTAAGGTCATCGGAAGAAAGTGCAAAAGGTACAACGGTTCCCCATTCGGGACTCAAAAAAGGCGGTGTATTAAAAGGTATCGGATTACCGGATTGGTCGATGAATACATCAAGTGTCAAGGGCTGCCAACGGTTGGGGTCGAGAATGTCGGGATTACCGGGGCTGTCTGTAATCAACGGCGGATTGACGGGTTCATAAAATTGATTATTGTAGGTATTGAATTGCCCTTGATTGGCACCGTCTTGCATACCTAAGTTAATAATGCACTCCGCGACATAATTGCCGAGTGCTGCCGCTGAACCTGTGGTGTAATTGGTAGAAGTATTGGCAGGGGAGTAACCGAGTTGCACCAATGTATTATTAGCAAGGGCGAAGGTAGCCTGAACGCCGGGAGAGTAGGCAAATCGTTGTCGTATCAGCCGATAAACGGCATAGCTGATGGCTTCTTCTCTTGCTGCTTCTATATCATCGGGTGTCGGTACTCCATCAAAATTGCAGGTGAAACCATCAACTGTTTTCCCAATCAGGAAAGGCTCTGCACTATCATCGTATATTGCCCAAATATCATACATAGCTATCGAAGCATGCCACAAGTTGCGGGCATGTACGGTGGGGCGAGCGAGGTCGTTGCGAATTGCCTCCAACATCACTTCATTCCATTCCCGTGCTACGGAATGTTGTTGAGCAGTGGAAATATTAATGTTGGCAATCAGCAAAATGCTAATAAATAAAGTTTGTATAAGTTTCTTCATGTATCTGTTGTTGGTTTCAATGAACTACAAAGATACAATATTGTACGTAAATTTGGTTGATTGGTTGATTAAGTTTAACGTTTTTTTTATATTTGGCATGAATGGAATCACTAATTTTTACAGGACCACCACACTTACTCAATCAAAATAAAGCCTGCCCAATTCTCCGGTTCATAGCCGTCATTACGAAGTTCATCTTTTGCATGGCGGAGGGCGGTGGCGGGGTCTTGCTTTTTGACCAGTAAATTCTCGTAAAACATCACCATTAAATCCTTAGTTGCCTCGTCGTCCACATCCCACAGACTGGCGACGACGTGATTGACTCCGGCGAGTTTGAAGGCGCGTTGTAAGCCGAATACGCCTTCGGTGTTGTGAACATTACCCAAGCCCGTGCTACATGCAGAGAGGACGACCAAGTCTGTATTTTGCAAATCCAATGCGGTGACTTCGAGGGCGGTGAGGATGCCGTCTTCGCCCGAACCTAATATTTTTTCTCCCTTTACCCATGTGTGATTCGCACCATAAAGCATTAAGGCAGAACGTTTTAGTGGGTCGCTTGATAGACGCAGACGGCTTCTTAACTTACTTTCCGAGTCCGTCGTATCTGTAGAGTTCAAGAAAACGCCATGTGTGGCAAAATGATAAATACTCGGTGAGTTATCTCCCGTAAGAGATTGTATCACTTCTTCAGTAGGCTCATCAATTGTCAGTAAAGCTGTTGGGAGATTTGCTTGTCGGCAAATGGTATCTATTCCATTGACTTCATCCAAAGTGCCTTTCAATGGCGTGACTTTATCCCGTAAATCACCTCTCATCGCAAGTACTTGATATTCCAAGGAATCTTTTAAATCATACAAAATGTGTCCTATCAGTACAACGTCTTTGTAAGTGGCTTGTTGTGGTTCGGATTTGGCAAAATCACGCATGGAGGAGTGATAATGAAATTGAAAATGCTCGCTGAGATATTCCCTTTTATCATTCTGCAAGGCTTCAAAAGGGATTTTGTGTAAAGCACCGGAAGGGGAAAGGTAAACGGTTTTTACCTCTTTCAAATGAACTTCTAAAGGTTGCCAAAGTTCTTTATAAAGTTGCTTTCTTAGACTTAATTCCCCAATATAATCCTTGTTATTAAGGATAGATGTAATGACAGATTCATCTGTCAGTGGGATAGGAAGCGGCGTTCCGGTTTTACGAGTCAATATCGCGCAATACGACTTTTTTCGCCCTTTATTGATGACTAAAAAATCTATGATAGCTTCGTCGTCATTGAGTTGATTTTGAAGGCTTTGCCATGTTGTGATTTCATGATTGAGTTTGTTCTTTAAGATTTTATTTCGTAGTAATTTGGCGGTAAGGTCGTCTCTTTGTTGGCGCAGAGAGGCTATGCGTTGTTGGCTTTTGGATGTACCGGAACTACTCATTTCCACACCAATTAATTGACGATTGAGTGTAGTGAGTTCTTCTGAAAATTCAGTCAGCTGCTCGTCATCCATTTGAGTAATAATCTCTTTGAAAGAAATACTGTAATCCAATGCAAGTGACTTAGTATTGAGCAATAAATTAGCGGCTAATTGTGCCGTTTCCTCGCTCCCGTATGCGAATGCGAAGGCATAAAAATTGGCGTATATATTTTGAACGGTATTGAGGTATTCCATACGCTGTTCGTCGGGTAGGAATAGGTAGGAGTTGTTTTGGCTTTCTATGGTTTGGGGGATGATGATTTGGTATAGAGAATCTGCAGATGAATATTTACCAATTACTTTGTACATCTCAGCTAAGTTTAATTTGTAATCAATTGTTTCGTTATGTTGATTCCCTAGTATTCTTTCTGTGATATTTATTGCTATTCCCTGATATGCTATTGCTTCATCATAATTTCCAATAAAAAGTTTAGTAATCGCTAAATTGTTATAATTGGGTGCTTTACGGGGATGATTAATCTTTAAAGTGCTTGACAAAATTTGTTTTGCCTTTTCTTGATACTCTAATGCTTTTTCGTAGTCCATTAGTGCAAAATAAATTGACCCAAGTTGATCGTATGACTGTGCTGTATATGAATGATTTTTGCCAAATTTTTTCTCTAAAATTTGTAAGGCTTTTTCTTGAAAATCTCTTGCCTGCTTGTATTCTTTATTCACATAATGAACGTTGCTTATGTTCATATAGGTTTGAGCCATTATAGGGTGCCTTTTTATCATACCTCTTCTAAGTCTTTTCTTTGACTTATTGTAAAACTCCAATGCTTTTTCGTAATCCCCAAGAGTGTAATGAATATTGCCCTTAAAATTATATATTTCTGCTAATGGACGGTAACCTTCGTCCATATCTGTTTTACGAATTCTAAGAGATTTATTGTAAAATATATTCGCTTTTTCATACTCACCTAAAGCGTAATAAGTATTGCCGATATTTATAAGTGTCTTGGAAGATTCTAACACGGAATTTCCTAATTCCCCCATCCATAACATTAATGCTTTTTCATAAAATTCTATTGCGTTATTGTAACTACCGTTTAGGTGATATGTTTCTCCTTTTAATGTATAAAAACGTGCTAAATAGTTATACATTTCATTACGCCCTCCCGATATTTTAATCCCTGCGGCTTTGTTTTTTCTTGTAGATAATTGTTTTTCCAATAAAGTAATTCCTTTATGACACATGTTCAATGTCAAATCGTACTTCCCTAATATCTTGCTGATTAGTGCTAAATTATAGTAATGTTTAGCATCTACATAACCCATAGGATTGGATAGAGTATATTTGTATTTGTTTAAAGTTTGCTGTGCTTTATCATATTTCTTTCTTGATAGCTGTCCATAAATTTTTTCAAAAATTAATTCGTGTTGTGTTTTTTGACTATATATATTTGGGGAAAATATAAATTGAGCAATATTCATAACTTTATAACCAGAGAATTCGTGATAATCCATTCTATAGTGAACGGGAGTCAACTTAGTTTTAAATTGAATATTCTGATAATTCACCGTGTCAGAAACAACCTCTTGCCCGTAAACAAAAGTCATCCCACCCATTACCATCAAAAAACAAAAAATAAAGGTTCTCATAGTCATCAATTATTTAGTTAAAAAAGAAGGGATTACAGGACTTCCACGCTTACTCAATCAAAATAAACCCAGCCCAAAATTCAGGGTCAACATCATTTTTCATAAAGCCTTCTTTGGCATTACGAAGCGCGTCGGCTGGCGACTGTTTTTGCTGCAATAGGTTTTGATAGAACTGCACCATGAGTTGCTGCGTAGCTTCATCGTTCACATTCCACAGACTGGCGACGACGTAATCTACGCCCGCGAGTTTGAAGGCACGTTGCAAGCCGAATACGCCCTCGGTATCATCTGTGTGACCTAAGCCTGTGCTACATGCAGATAAGACCACCAAATTTGTATTTTGTAAATCCAAGGCAGTGACCTCTAAGGCGGTGAGGATACCGTCGTCATCGTCGGAGTAGAGTGTGCGTTCATTTTGTTTCCAACGGTAATTAGCACCATAAAAAGCAAGGAGAGAACGCTGTAAAGGATTGTCTGAAACACGCAAACGGTGATAACTGCCGATGCCTGAATGGTCTATACTATCAGAGTGCGTAAGGAAATCGCCATGTGTTGCCCAATGCAAAATACTCGGTGCTAACTTGCCCGAAAAATGCCGTACCGTATCTTCCGTTACCGCTGTTCCGGTGAGGAGTGTGGCGTTTAAGCCCGATTTTTCAGCGATTTTACGGACTCCAACAATTTCATTCAGTGTATGAGGTAGGTATTTGAACCCATTACGACTGCCTCTGTTTATTGCGGCAATACCCAGTACTTCTTTCTCGTTTTTAAGCCGCTCTCCTTCTTGGTTCAAATCATAAATAATGTCTCCGCCCAATACAATGTCCTTATAATCAGGTGTTTCGGTTTTTTCTTTGAGCATATCCCGTAGGGCAGAGTAATAGTGGAATTGATAACGTTCTGCCAAATACTGCTCTTTGAAACTGTTGTATATCAAAGATTCAAAAGAGACTTGGTGTAAAGCACCCGACGGAGACAAATGTATTTTTGTAATGCCTTCTAAATAAGGTTCTAAAGGTTGCCAGATTTTTTTGTAGAGTTCAAATGATTTGCCATCATCAGATAGATAATGAGGCTTGCCAACCAAAGTATCAATCAGATATTCATTCAAAGCCTTATCTTCGGCAAGACGCACAAATTGAGGACTCGAAAGCTCTTTGCTGATGACAATACCGTAGTACGCCCACAAAGAATCTTTTTTTTCATATATACGCAAGAAGTCTATGGTCGCTTCGTTGGTAGCAAGGCTATCTTGGATGTCTTGCCATTCTATGGTTTTGGTGTTGAGTTTTTTCCTCAATTCAGGATGCCGTAATAACTGAGAAGTTAAAGAGTCTCGTTCTTCTCTTTTTCTGGAGATATTCCAACCTATTTTTTTAAGTTTTTCATCGCTCATTACTTCAGCTTTCGCAAGTTTGTTATTGAGGATATTGAGTAAGTCAAATGATTTCGTTAACTTTTTATCATTAATTTCCTTTATGAGTTTATTGGTATTTATGCCATAGTCAAGAGAGAGAGATTTAGTATTGAGATACAGTTTTATAGCAAGTTCTTTTGTGGTATCATCCCCATAATTATAAGCGAATGAATAGAAACTGTTATGAGGATTACGAATGGTTTTTAAATATACCATACGCTGTTTTTCAGGTAAAAAAAGGTAGGTTGTTTTAAGTCGTTTTAGAGTTTTGGGTATACTAATCTGCCACAAAGAATCAGCTTTTTCATATAGTTCCATAAGTTCATAAACCTCAGCCAAATTATTATAAGATTTTATAGCATGTCCATATTCTTCACCCTGTTTTTTTAGCTGTATGTTCAAAGCTTGTTTTAGGTACTTTTCAGAAGTTTCGTAATCACGTAAGTCACTATGAACTACGGCGAGATTATTATAGCATAGAGCTATATAAATATGCTTTCCGTCTGGTTCTTTCAACCAAATATCTAAAGCTTCTTTAAAGTGATTTTTTGAAGCCTCGTAATAACCCATATTACGATAAAGTAAACCTATATTATTATAAGATAGTGCCATGTCTGAATGTTCTCCTTTAAGTTCTTTTAACCAAATATTTAAAGCCTTTTCGAAGTAATTTTTTGAGACTTCATAATTGCCCATATCCTGGTAAATCAAACCCATGTTATTGTAAGACAATGCCATATGTATGAATTCTTTGTGTGTATTTTCTAACAAAATATCTAAAGCCATTTTACAGTATTTTCTTGAAGTTTCATAATCACCTAAATCACGATAAACTAAACTTAAATTATTGTACGTAGTAGATATGTCTATATGATTTTCCACGAGTTTTTTCTTTCTAATTTTCAGGGCTTTTTCATGATATTTTTTTGAAGATTCATAATCACATAAAGCACGATGAAGCACGGCTAATCTATTGTAAAGATTTGCCACACCCACATGTTCTAAGCCCAGTTTTTTAATTCTAATCTTCAAAGCCTTTTCAGTGTAATTTTTCGAGATTTCATAATTACCTAAGTCATGATGAACTATTCCCAAGTTGTTATATGTTGTGGCTACATCTTTATGATTTTCATTTAGTTTATTCAACAAAATTCCTAAAGCTTTTTCACAGTATTTTTTTGAGGTATTGTAATCATCTATACTACGATAAGCTTCGGCTAAATTAGTAATATAACTAGCTAAAATACGTTGATTAGAATGTTTTTTACTTTCGAGTATCTCCACAGGTTTTTTTAACATCAAAAGGGCTATACTATCTTTTCCTAGCCTAAGAAAGGCACGTCCTAAATTATTTGTATATTCTGTATATAGCAAGTTTCTTTTTTCTTTTTTCGTTGAAAATCTATCATAAGCCTTATCTACTAAATATTCCGCTTTTTGATACTTGCCTTTTTTGATAGCAACCTGCGCCCTTAACATCGGTATCCAATGACTACCTTTTTGTGCAATGCAAGTATGATTGTACATAAGAAGTAAAAAACAAAAGATAAAGGTTCTCATAGTCATCAAATATTTGGTTAAAAAAGAAGGGATTACAGGACTATCACACTCACTCAATCAAAATAAACCCCGCCCAATCCTGCGGCTCATACCCTTTGTCGCGGTAGTAGTTTTTGGCATTGCGGAGGGCAGTGGCGGGGTCTTGTTTTTCTTTCAATAGATTTTCGTAGAACTTGACCATTAAATTCTTCGTAGCATCATCATCCACATCCCACAGACTGGCGACGACGTAGTTGACACCTGCGAGTTTGAAGGCGCGTTGTAAGCCGAATACGCCTTCGGTATTGTGGACATCGCCCAAGCCCGTGCTACATGCGGAGAGGACGACCAAGTCGGTATTTTGGAGGTCGAGGGCGGTGACTTCGAGGGCAGTTAGGATGCCGTCTTCCTTTGAATCCAATATTTTTTCGCCCTTTACCCAAGTGTGATTGGCTCCGTATAGCATTAATGCAGAACGCTTTAATGGATCGGCTGATAGGCGTAGGTGTCTTCTGACTGGACTCTCAATACCAAGAGTATCCGTAGGATTTAGGAAAACACCATGTGTCGCAAAGTGATAAATACTTGGCGATTTATCATCTGTAAAAGATTGCACGACTTCTTCGGTGGGTTCGTCAATGGTGAGTAAAGTTGTTTGAAGATTGGCCTGTTGACAAATAGCATCTATCCTATTGACTTCTTCTAATGTAGCTTCTAGCGGTTCGACTTTATCACGTAAATCGGTTCTCATACCGATTTCGTCTTTATAATCTATGGAATCATTTAAATCATACAAAATGTGTCCCATTAGCACAGCGTTTTTGTATGACAATTCTTGTGGTTGGACTTTGGTAAAGTCACGCATGGACGAGTAATAATGAAATTGAAAACGTTCGCTCAGAAACTCCCCTTTCTCATTTTGCAAGGCTTCAAAAGGAATTTTGTGCAAAGCACCGGAAGGCGAAAGGTAAACGGTTGTTACATTTTCCAAATGAGCTTCTAAAGGTTGCCAAAGTTCTTTGTGAAGTGTTTCCCTTATTTCTACTTCATTAATATAAGTATCGTTATTTAAGATAGATGTAATGGCAGATTCATCAGTCAATTGAATAAGCAAAGGTGTACCGCTTTCACGAATCACTATCGCGCAATACATTTTTTTAGCACCTTCCTGAATAAGCAAAAAATCTATAATAACTTCGTTTTCTTCAAGTTGATTTTGGAGATTTTGAGAGGGAACTGCCTTTGATTCAAGTTTTACTTTTAATGTTTTATTTCGGAGCATTTTTTCTATAATATCGTCTCTTTGTTGACGTAGTAATGGTATCATTTTTTTGTTTTTGGAAATCTTCGAAGTACTCATTTCCATGGCGATTAGTTGTCGATTAGTGGAGTGGAGTCCTCTTGATAATTCGGTCAGTTCGTTATCATCAATTTGGGCGATAATTTCACGAAAGGAAATACTATAATCCAATGCTAGTGATTTGGTGTTGAGCAATATATCCCCGGCTAATCTCGTCGTTGATTCTTGCCCATACGCGAGTGCGAAGGAATAGAAATCAGTATAGATGTTTTGAACGGTATTTAGATAAGTTAAACGCTGATCATCGGGCAAAAACAAATAGGAACTGTTTTGATGCTTAATAGTTTGAGGGATGATAATTTGCCACAAAGAACCTGCTGATTGCAGGTTGCCTGTTGCCTTATACATTTTTGCAAGATTCAACATGTAGTCAATGGTTTCAGAATGTTCGTTTCCCGATATTTTTTCGACAATACCTAATGCTTTTTGTTGCAATGTTTTTGCTTCTTTATATTTTCCGAGCACAAACTTCGTGATAGCTAAGTTATTGAATACTAATGCCTTTTGAAGATGATTATCGTCGGGGGAGTTTGACAAGATTTGTAATGCTTTTTCCTGACATTCTAAGGCTTTTTTGTAATCTTTGAGTGAATAATAGATAGCACCGTTTTTACTGTATGCCTCTCCTGTATATGGGTGATTTTTTCCGTAACGTTTTTCTAATATTTGTATGGCTTTCTCCTGATATAGGAATGCCTCTTGATATCGACTTAAAGCATAGTATGTATTACTTATTCCTATATAAGCCTGCACTTTGAGCGGGTCTTTTTTTCTTGTATTTGCCTTACTTATTTTTAATGCTTTGCGATAAAATTCCAGTGCATTTTGATAGTCACCCAAAACATAAAAAACATTACCCTTATTGTTATGTGTTTCAGCTATTTCAGGTTTATATCCTGATGTGTGACCTAGCATCTTATATACTTCATCATAGTATGTTGAGGCACTAGAATAATTACCCAGACCATAATGGGTATTCCCTATGTTATTGTACAATCTTGCAAGTATGCGCTTCGCATCACTGGAATTATTAACTTTATGGCAAACTGAAACCGCTCTAGTATAAAAATCTAATGCTATTGGGTAATTACCACCAACATGATGAATCTCACCGATTAAATTATAAAGACGGGCTAAGTGTCGGAATTTTTGATGTTCGTTTATAAGTATCTTTTGAGATATTTTTTCTTCTACAATGCCAATGCGTTTTTCACAAATCTCCAATGCTGTATTATAATCTCCAATAAATTTATAGAATGTTGCTACATTGTAATAGTAATTGATGCTTTTAGAAACCTTGGGATTTGTTAATGTATTAATATTTTCTTTCAATATTCGACAAACATTGTCATAATCTCCTTTGAAGATTTTACTACTCACATTGCTCAGTATTTCATCTTGCAACGTTAGGGGTTCTATTGGTGTAAATTCTGGAGCTTCATCATTAACAAAAAGATTTAAAGACCATATTACGAGGTAGGTAATATTATAAGTTAGCCTAGCTTTATGTTTTATATATCGATAATTATTCATATGGTAATTTATAGGACTTAACTTATTGTAGAAGTTATCTGCAAGTACATTAACGGTGTCTGTTTGCGGTTGTTCTGATAACGGGTTTGGATTATGTTGCCCATACAAGTTGTTAATAAACGCTATCATCAAAAAACAAAAAACAAAAGCTCTCATAGTAGTCAAATATTTGGTTAAAAAATAAGAGGTTACAGGACTTCACACTTACTCAATCAGAATAAACCCCGCCCAATCCTGCGGTTCATACCCTTTATCGCGGTAGTAGTTTTTAGCATTGCGAAGGGCAGTAGCTGGGTCTTGCTTTTCTTCCAATAGATTTTCGTAGAACTTGACCATTAAATTCTTCGTAGCATCATCATCCACATCCCACAGACTGGCGACGACGTGATTGACTCCGGCGAGTTTGAAGGCGCGTTGTAAGCCGAATACGCCTTCGGTATTGTGGACATCGCCTAAGCCTGTACTACATGCGGAGAGAACGACCAAGTCGGTATTTTGGAGGTCTAAGGCGGTGACTTCGAGGGCAGTAAGGATACCGTCTTTGCCCGAACCTAAAAGGCGGCTGCCTTTGGTCCAAGTCTCATTGGCACCATAGAGCATGAGGGCAGAACGCTGTAAGGGATTGTCGGCGGCACGCAGGCGATCGCGCGTACCTGATAGGTCTGTCTTTTCATGCTCTTGCTCTAGTGGTGACAGAAATACCCCATGGGTGGCAAAATGAATAATATTTGGCGCACGTTCTTGTACAAAATACTGCATGGTGTCCTCCGAAGCGGCATCTATGGTGAGCATAGTTGTTTTTAACCTTGTCTTTTTACCTACCTTGTTAATTTTATTGACTTCTTCCAAAGTTCCTTTTAAGGGGTGGATACCATCGCGGGCATTTCTCATAAACAGCGTGTCATAAGCATCTTGGTCTGCGATATATTTTTCTTTACCGGCTGCATCGTAGAGTATATGCCCCAATAATACCATATTTTTGTAAGTCATTTTTCGTGGTTTGTCTTTGAGCATATCGCGTATAGCCGAGTAGTAATGAAACTCATATTGAGATGCTAAAAACTCATTGTCCGCAGCCTGTAAAGACTCAAATGGTACACGATACAAGATACCCGAAGGCGAAATATGTACGGTTTTGACACCTTCCAAATAGGGTGCTAAAGGCTGCCAAAGGGTTTTGTAGAGGTCTTTTCGACTGTTCCTTTCATTGAGATAGTCAGGATGTTTGCTGTCGTCAGTTTGTAAAAATCCAGCTAATATTTTTTTATCTGTGATACGCACAAACTGCGGACTTGAAAGGTCTTTGCGAATGACCACAGCGTAGTATGTCCACAAAGAATCTTTCTTTTCATATATATCCATAAAATCAATGGTGACTTCATCAGGTGTAAGGTGATTTTGAATGTCTTGCCATTCAATGGTTTCGGTATTGAGTTTGGATTTGAGTTGGGGGTGTTGGAGCATTTGTAAAGCGAGATTATATTGTTCGTCTTGTATTTCAGCTAAATCCCAGCCTTTTTCTTTGCGTTCTTCGCTTGTTAGTATTTCAGCATCCGCTAATTGTTTGTTGATTTTGTTGAGTTGCTGATATTGGGCGGTTAATGTAGTATCATTGATTTTTTTGATAAGTTGATTGGTGGATATAGTGTAATCTAAAGCGAGGGATTTGGTGTTGAGGAGATAGTTGGTGGCAAGTTGTTTTGTGGATTCTGTACCATGACTAGCTGTGAAGGAATAAAAATTAGTGTTTGTTGAGGTGAGGGTGTTTGAGTATTTTATACGTTGTTCATTTGGCAGGAATAAGTAGGTTGATTTTAGTTGTTCAGTGATTTGGGGAATGACTATGTACCATAAGGAATCGGCTGTTTTGTAATTGCCAAATTCTTCATAAGTGATAGCTAAATTGCTGTAATTATCTATTGCTTTACGATGTTTTTCTCCAAATACTTTAATATTAATATTTAATGCTTTATTAAAAAAACTAATGGCTTTTTCGTAATCGCCTTTTTGGGGATATATAGTGCCTAAATTACCATAAGATATTGCTACATTAGGATGCTTTTCACCGAATACTTTAAGGTTGATATTTAATGCTTTTTTAAGGAAGCTAATGGCTTTTTCGTAATTACCTGCCACATTATATATATACCCTAAATTACCATAAGATATTGCTACATTAGGATGCTTTTCATCGAATACTTTAAGGTTGATATTTAATGCTTTAATATAAAAAGCAATAGCTTTTTCGTAATCGCTTATTTTATTATATATATTTCCTAAATTATTGTAAATTGTTGCCACACCAGGATGTTTTTCATCGAATACTTTAAGGTTGATATTTAATGCTTTAATATAAAAAGTAATAGCTTTTTCGTAATCGCCTGTATATTCATACACACTTCCTAAATTATTATAAGAGATTGCTGTATCAGGATGCTTTTCACCTAACAATTCAAGTGTGATATTTAATGCCTTACTATGAAAGCTAATGGCTTTTTCATAATTGCCTATTTTGTTATAGATACCTCCTATATTATTATAAGATATTGCTGTATTAGGATGCTTTTCACCTAACAATTCAAGTTTGATATTTAATGCCTTACTATGAAAGCTAATGGCTTTTTCATAATTGCCTATTTTGTTATAGATACCTCCTATATTATTATAAGATATTGCCACATT
>CALIZI010000046.1 GCA_938028705.1 uncultured Saprospiraceae bacterium
TTAACGGGAACTGAGTAAAGGCGTTTAAACTCACGAACTTTTTCCTGAGCGTATGGCTTGGTGTCTCTATTTGACATCCTGCCATAGGGGCGTATTGCCCCGAACTTAAAGTTTAATTATTGGTGTGGGAAATTAGGTTTAAAATCGTAACTCATTGATAATCAATTAAATAAATTTTATTGAAAAAATAAAACATGTCATTAATTATTTTTTGTAAAAATCTAAAAAAGTCCCGATAGTTATCGGGATTACCCAATTCCCCAATTTCCTTTGTCCAAAGTCTAAAATAGTAAAACATGAAAAAACTATTCCAATTTGCCTTACTTGGACTGTTTATTTGCTCCTGCAATACAGGAAACAATGACAATCAAGCACAAACAGATAACATGAATACTGATACTGAAACCGCCTACGAGTATCCTGATGTCAGAAAAGATGATGTAAAAGAAGAATACTTTGGTGTACAGGTCAGCGACCCTTACCGTTGGCTCGAAGATGATAATAGTGCAGACACCAAATCGTGGGTGAGAAAGCAAAACGATTTGACGTTTGGCTATCTGGATGATATTCCTTATCGTGATGCGGTGGTGGACAGGCTCACCGAAGTCTGGAATTATGAAAAATATTCTACACCGTTTAAAGAAAATAATAAATATTATTTTTTCAAAAATAATGGTTTGCAAAATCATTCCGTATTGTATGTGCAAGATGATTTGGATGCAGAACCGAAGCTAGTGATTGACCCCAATACATTTTCCAAAGACGGTACAACTTCGCTTGCCGGATGGAGTTTTTCAAAAGATGGACGTTACATGGTATACAGTATTTCAGAGGGTGGTTCGGATTGGCGAACAGTGAAAGTGAGAGACCTCGAAACGGGAAAGGATTTGAGTGATGAATTGAAGTGGATCAAGTTTTCGGGCATGTCGTGGAAAGATGATGGTTTCTTTTACAGTCGTTATGACGAACCGGAAGAAGGTGGGGAGCTTTCCGCTAAAAATGATTTTCATAAAGTGTATTATCACAAAATCGGTACAGCGCAAACCAATGATGAGTTGGTCTTTATTGACCGCGCCAATCCACAGCGTAATTTTTATGTCAGCACAACTGATGACGAGCGTTTTTTGAGCATGGGAGCTTCCGAATCTACAAGTGGTAATGCCTTGTATTTCAAAGACTTGAATAAAGGTGATATAGAATTTACACCTATCGTGACATCCTTTGACCACGATTTTTGGGTCATTGATAATTCCAATGATAAACTCATTGTAATGACGAATCATAAAGCACCGAATATGCGCGTCGTCCTTATTGATACCAAGCGACCAAATGAAAGCAATTGGCGCGAATTGATTCCCGAAAGTGAGCAAAAACTGCAAAGTATAGATTTGGTCGGCGGCAAAATTTTGGCGCGATATATCAAGGATGCTTACAGTCAGGTCAAGATTTTTTCGGAAAGCGGCAGGTACGAAGGCGACCTCGAATTGCCCGGCATCGGTACAGTCGGCGGCTTTAGCGGTAAGCGTGATGATAAGACTGCTTTTTATGCCTTTACGTCTTTTACTCAACCGAGTACCAAGTATAGATACGATATAGATTCCGGCAAATCGGAGGTCTTCAAAGCCTCAAATCTGGACTTCAAATCGGAGGATTACGTCACCAAACAGGTTTTTTATAAAAGCTATGATGGCGAAAAAATTCCGATGTTTATCACGCACAAAAAAGGTATTACCCTTGATGGCAATAATCCGACCTTATTATATGGTTATGGCGGGTTTGACATCAGTATTTTACCAAATTTTTCTACTGCCAATATACTATTGTATGAAAATGGCGGTGTGTATGCTGTTGCCAATATACGAGGCGGTGGAGAGTACGGCAAAAAATGGCATGAAGCCGGTACAAAACTCAATAAACAAAATGTATTCAATGATTTTATCAGTGCCGCAGAGTATTTGATTGGAGAGGGTTATACTTCATCGGACAGGCTGGCTATCGAAGGTCGCTCCAACGGCGGCTTGCTCGTAGGTGCGTGTATGACCCAACGCCCCGACCTTTTTAAAGTTGCCCTGCCCGGCGTAGGGGTGATGGATATGTTGCGCTATCATAAATTCACGATTGGTAAATTTTGGGCAGGTGACTACGGCACAAGCGAAGAAAGTGAGGAACAATTCCGCAATTTGTTGAGCTATTCACCCGTTCATAATATCAAGCCCGGTACGGCTTACCCTGCCACACTCGTCACCACTGCCGACCACGACGACAGGGTCGTTCCGGCGCACTCCTTCAAGTTTGCTTCTGCCCTGCAAGCCGGACACGATGGAGAAAACCCCGTCCTCATTCGCGTAGATGTGGACGCAGGACATGGCGCAGGAAAATCTACCGAAAAAACCATTGAAGAACGTGCCGATGTATTGAGCTTTATGTTCCATAACTTCGGTATGAAGATTGACTATGACGAGTATAAGAACTAGTTGTAGGGGCTTTAGAGACGTACTCTGTTTACTAAACTTCAAAGAGTTTAGTAAACGGGGTTCTTAAATATTTTTTTATTTCAACTCAACTTTTGCATTTTAATTTTATATTATTTATAAAACACTAATTAATATTTTTTTTAATAAAATTAAATAATTATAATACAAAAGTTGAGTATCAACTCTATAAACTAATCACTCTATCAACCAATAAACTTGATACTAAACTTTAAAATAGGCTTTCTGGATATTACTTTTTGGGATATTTTAGATATTCTGATAGTGGGGGTATTGATATATCAGATATACAAATTGTTGCGGGGGAGTTTGGCATTTAATATCGTGGTGGGTTTGGCGTTTTTGTTTATCGCTTCTAATGTGGTGGAATACTTGCAGATGGGCATGCTATCTACTTTGTTGGGTGGTTTTGTGAGTTTGGGTTTATTGGCTTTATTGATTGTTTTTCAGCCCGAAGTGCGCCGTTTTTTGATAGTGGTCGGACGTGGAACGATGACGGGTAGGGAGAATTTCATCCGCCGATTATTGGGCAAAGAATGGGAGGTTAAAGACCATGACGCAATTATACAGAGTATCTTGCGTGCCATTCAGCGATTTTCAAAAGAAAAAACGGGTGCATTGATTGTCTTTTCGCGCGATGCGAATGTGGAGAGTTTTTCCAATTCAGGCGTTATTTTGGATGCTAATATTTCTTCCCGATTACTGGAAAGTATTTTTAATAAAGAAAGTCCGCTACACGATGGCGCAGTCATTATCAATGCCAATAAAATACATTCTGCGAGTTGCGTATTACCTGTTTCCGATAATTCTAACCTGCCCGATTGGTTGGGCTTACGTCACCGCGCAGGCGTAGGCGTGACGGAAACCACTGATGTTCTCGCGCTTATCGTCTCCGAAGAAACGGGTAAATTTTCTACTGCCAGAAATGGAAAACTCTACGGCAATCTCTCCCTCAAACAAATTGAAAACCGCTTGAAAAAAATACATACTGAATTTTATGAAACGCCGAAGGAGGAGAAAGTAGAGCCTGAGAAAGTTAAGAGTGAACAAGTAGCAAACGAGAATAAAACAAGTAGCGAATAGCGAGTGTGAAAATATCTTATCATGCAGAGGTCAATTGTTCTCTGAGGTGCAGCCCAAATTGTCGCATTTTTATTTTTATTAAGTGATTCACGCAGAGTTCGCAGAGAACGCAGAGTGTTGATTATCAGTCCTCTGCGAACTCTGCGTGAGATGCACTGACAATACTTAGCATTATTTCACACGCGACAATTTGGGCTGCACCCGTTCTCTGCGTGATACGTTCACTCACTCACTACTTCCTTTTCTTCTTTTCTTTTTAAATAATAATACATTTCTATTTGCGAGCGCATATTGAGGTCAGATTTGTCGGTATAATAGGTATCGTTTTTCTTACCGTCAATGATTCGGGCTTTGGTATTATCGAGCAATTGGATACGTAGAAAATCTTTAATTTCTTGTCTTAATGGTTCATGGTATATCGGAAATGCCGTTTCGATGCGGTAGCTCAGATTACGAGTCATCAGGTCGGCAGAAGACAAGTAAATATGTTCATTTTTATTATTATAAAAATAATAAATGCGAGTATGTTCCAAAAATCTGTCCACAATACTCACCACACTGATATTTTTGCTTTGTCCTTTTACACCCGGCACCAGACAACACAGACCGCGACAAATAATCTGTACTTTAACTCCTGCTTCGCTGGCTTCATATAGTTTTTCAATCACTTTTCTATCTTCTATACTATTGATTTTCAGTACAATACGCGCTTTTTTGCCCGCTTTAGCATTAGAAATTTCTTTATCAATAAATTTTGTAATCGTAGCCCGCAAATTAAACTGACCGACCATCAGATGTTCAAAATGTTGGGTGGGCGGCTTCACTGTTTCGAGGAAAGAAAATATACGGGAGACCTCGCGAGTAAGGCGTTCATCGGAGGTCATCAATCCATGATCGCTATACACTTTTGCAGTACCTTCATGGAAATTTCCTGTGCTGAGATAGCAATAATTTTTATGTCCGTTCTCCGTCAGTCTTGTTACCATTGCGAGCTTGCAATGCACCTTCAAACCCGGAAAACTATACAAGACACGCACACCTGCTTTTTCGAGTTTTTCGCCCCATTCGAGGTTGGCGGCTTCATCAAAACGGGCTTTGACTTCCACAAATGCGGTGACTTGTTTTCCGGCTTTTACGGCGGCTATCAGTGCATCCATGATACGAGATTTGGAAGCTACGCGGTACTGCGTGATTTTGATATGCGTTACATCGGGGTCGCGGGCAGCCTCCTCAAAAAACCTGACCGTATAATCGTAAGAATGGTAAGGATAGAGGAACATCTGGTCTTGCTCATCAATATTTTCAAATATAAATAAACCATTATCTAATGAGGTTTTGGGTAAGGCAGGGAGTGGTATATATTTCAATTGTTTTAATCCAAAATCAGGGAAACTAAAAAAATCGAAGTTGTTGTGGTAGCGTCCTTCGGGCAACAGGTCATCTTCATCCAAAGAAAAAACGCCCATCAGGAAGTTCAAAAATTTCTGTGGCATCGCGCGGTCATAGACAAAGCGCGTGGCAGGACCGACATTGCGTTTGTGGATACTTTCCTTGATTTTTTTCAATAAATTTCCCGAATATTCATCATCAATATACAACTCTGCATCGCGCGTAAGTTTAATAGAATAAGTATCCCGAATCTTGAAACCCGGAAATAAAAACGAGATGCTATGCCGTACAATATCATCCAAAATAATCAACTCGTGCTGCCCGTTACCTGAAGGCAACTTCACGAATCGGGGCAGGTGATTCGAGGGAATTTGGAGAAGTGCATATCGCGTTTTCCCCTTATCATTTCCCTCCGATTCTTCCATATCAATTGCCATATATAAAGCAGCATTATTCAAAAATGGCAAAATTTTCTTCTTAATTAATAACATTGGCTGCACGTAAGGCAACATATTATTCTGAAAATAATCTTCTACAAATGCCCGCTGTTTATCGTTCAAATCCATACGCCGCAGGATGTGAATACCATGCTGTTTGAGTTCGGGAACTATCTCATCTTCAAATATTCGGCTAAATTCCTCTTGCTGTTTATTGACCGTTTTGTGTATCCTTCTTAGCGTATCCTGCGGGTCAGATTCCACCATACGGCGGTCCTTCTTTTTCAAGCGTATCAGACTACGATGATACGCCACCCGCACCCGAAAATACTCATCCAGATTATTAGAATATATTGCCAAAAACTTCAAGCGTTCCAATAGTGGTACAGTCGGGTCTTTCGCCTCTTGCAATACCCTGTAATTAAAAGTCAGCCAACTTTGGTCTCTGTGTACGTAATTCATATTTTAGTGTTGTGGTTCTTGGTGTTGTTGTGTTGTGGTTATCTTCACAACATCATGTTCGACTTTTATTTAATATAATTGACATCTGCTCTTGAATTTGGGCTAAAACTCGTCTGACATTTTCAAAATTCACCGATGTTCTCATATTGTTCCAGTAAAATTTAAATGTCTGACGAGTTTTAGCCCAAATTCGAAAAAAATATCCCATGTCACACATAAAAATATATTTATTTTTTACAAATATAATATTGTCAAGTTATTTTATTCATTAAAAAAACTTCAACCTCAACCTCAATATTTTTCACAAATTTAATCATATAAAACAGGATAATCCGTAATTTAACCCAAAAATGTAGCGAGTTGCGGGTTAGCGGGTTACGAGTTCACAAATAAACGAATCACGAGTTACTACATGATTTTTTATTATAAATATTTAATATTATAAATATTTTTATTTTATTACTGTACTTTTGTATTATAATTATTTAAATATTATTAGTATTTTGATTTTAAAATAATTATAAATTTAAAAATTATTATTCTATTGAACAATGATTTTATTTAATATTTATTAATTTGATTATCATATAAAAGATGCATTAGCATCGACACTGTTTGTAGCAAAGTTGCCAACAAAGCACCTAAGTTCCGTAGGAACGACCCCGTTTTCGCCTTCAAACGGTGACGGTGCGCTGCACCTTAGTAGATTTTTGGGCAATATTTTCTACAAACAGTGCCGATGCTAAGGCATCTAAGGGGCAAAAATTTATTTATTTTACTGATAATCAAAATCATACAAATTAACATAAATTGTTGTTCAGTAGAATAAAAAATTATTTATTAATTATTATTTTAACTATATTAAAATATTACTAATCAATATTTTATAAATAATTTAAAATTACAATGCAAAAGTTGAGTTATTAATCATAACTTTATAAATAATTTAAAATTAAAATATAAAAATTTAGTTACGAATCACAAATCCATGCTCAATACGCTGAAAAAATATTGGGGGTATGATGCTTTTCGTCCAATGCAGACCGACATTATTCAGTCTGTGCTTGACGGGCATGATACCCTTGCGCTATTGCCTACGGGCGGGGGCAAATCTATCTGTTTTCAAGTGCCGAGCTTGATGCAGGACGGGCTGTGTTTGGTGATTTCGCCGCTGATTGCTTTGATGAAAGACCAAGTACAGAACCTCAACAAACGCAACATTCCGGCTACTGCGATTTATTCGGGGATGCACTACCGCGAGATTGACCGCACCTTTGATAATGCGATTTACGGCAATACAAAATTCCTCTACCTCTCGCCCGAACGCCTTGCCTCCGACCTTGCACGTGAGCGCATTAAAAAGATGAAAATCAACCTCTTAGCAATAGATGAAGCGCATTGTATCTCGCAGTGGGGTTACGATTTCCGACCTTCATATTTAAACATTTCAGATATTCGCGAGTGGCTGCCCGATGTGCCGGTACTTGCCCTCACCGCTACGGCTACCCCGAAGGTTGTGGAGGATATTCAAGAAAAATTAGTGTTTCGGAAAGGTAAAAATATCTTTCAAAAAAGCTTTGCCAGAGAGAATTTATCTTACGTGGTATTGGATGAAGAAGGCAAGCAGGAAAAGATGTTGGACATCCTGCAAAAAGTCAAGGGTTCGGGTATTGTGTATGTTCGTAATCGGAGAAAGACCAAAGAAATTGCCACTTTTTTGCGTAAAAAAGGTATCTCTGCCGATTTCTATCACGCCGGATTGAGCAGCGATATTCGCAGCCAAAAACAAGAAGATTGGACCAATAGCAAAATCCGAATAATGGTCTCCACAAATGCCTTCGGTATGGGCATTGACAAGCCCGATGTGCGGGTGGTGGTACATTTAAATTTACCGGATAGTCTGGAAGCCTATTTTCAAGAAGCAGGGCGCGGCGGACGCGATGGAAAACGTGCTTATGCGGTTTTATTATACAATAATTTAGATAAAAATAATTTATTAAAAAATTATGAACAATCTTTTCCTGACATGACAGAAATTCGTCAGGTATATCGTGCGCTGGGGAGCTATTGTCAGTTGGCTACCGGAGGTGGAAAAGGAAATAGTTATGCCTTTGATATTGTTGATTTTTCTAAGACCTATCAATTAGATATTTTAAAGACCCACCACTGTCTGAAAGTATTAAAAAATGAAGGCTGGATAGAACTCACCGACAGCGTTTTTGAACCTGCCACGATGAAGGTCATTGTCACACAGGAAGAATTGTACAAATATCAGGTAGCCCACCCAAAAAGCGATAACCTGATACGCACGATACTCCGAACTTATCAGGGTGCATTTGCTAACTATGTCAAAATCAATGAAAAACAATTGGCAAATTTTTTAAAAATATCAACTGATGACATGCGTCATAAGCTCACACAAATGGCGCAGGAAGGCATCCTTGAATACATCCCGCAACGCGAAGACCCACAACTGATTTTTACACAAGAACGCATAGCTGCCGAAAACCTGACCATAGATAATGAACTGTATAATTTCCGAAAAGAAAGGTATCACAACAATATTCAATCTGCCATAAATTATGCCACTACTGCCCAATGTCGTAGTCAACAACTGTTAGCTTATTTTTCGGAAAAAAATACCCCACTTTGCGGCGTATGCGATGTCTGTTTGGGGCGTTTGGATGATAAATTATCCGACAAAAATTACAACATTTACAAAAACAAAATACAGGTACAACTGCAAGGTAATCCTACCGAACTAAAAGACTTGGTCAAGCGTTTTCCGGCTACACAAGAGAGCAAAGTTTTGAAAGCGATTAATTATATGTTGGACAATGGATATTTGGAGATAGATGAGGATAGTGTTGTTTCTTGGGTGGGCTAAGTTTATTGGTTTGTAGAGTTTATAAAGTGATTAGTTCAGTAGTGAAAAGAATTTTACCTCATAAAAGATTCTTCCACTACATTTTTAAAAATGCAGCGGAAGAATTGTATGGATATTCATAAACCTATTGTTTGTTATGGATTTACTTTCGTAAATGGCTTGACTTGCATACGTCCGATATTGTCCATAATTCGTATATAATATAAACCTTGTGCTAAGTCATCAACATTCATATTGAAGGTATTGACCCCTGAAATTGCGAACTCTTTTTGATAGCCTACTGCTCTACCGACATTGTCGATTATTTCAATAGATAAGTCAGTATCTTCATCTGATGTATATTCCATATTTAATAAGCCCGAAGTAGGAACAGGGTATAGACGTATTTCAAAAAGCTCCGACAGGAGTTCATTTTCATTATATGTAGAAATTCTCTCCGTGTTATAACACTCATCGAATGTGGCATCGTATATCAATCGGGCAAATCGGGCAGAGTATTCCGCCGCCCCTATATTTTGGTCATTTGTATCGCGAAATTCTATGTACCATTCGCCTACACTGTTTCCTGTAAGTGGTACATCGGGTAGGTCAAGCACAACATGGTATAAGCCTTTTCCATCGCAAGTTTTTTCGAATGGTTGCTCAAAGGTTGTCATATTTCCCATAGGGTCTGTTACGCGTACTTCAATGTCACTTTCGCAAGACCCCTCGAAAACCCTTGCGTATAATTCAAGTGTGATATTGGTTAATACCCCTTGTGTGGGTAGTCCGGGGTTGACAAACCTATACAGAGGATTTGAATAAAAGCTCTCCATATCATTCGTACCGATATTAATATCATTATCGTCAATATGAATTATGGTCATTGTCGTCACACAGGTATCGCATTGTACGACGGTGACATCAAACTCACAAGTGTCGGTATTACCTGCTGCATCTGTAGCTGTACCCGTAACCGTAGTCATACCTATGGGAAAAGCATCGCCGGATTGATGACTCCAAGTGACTGTTGCACCACAATTGTCCGAGACAGCGGGCATCCATTCAGCAAAGCCTTTGCATATACCCGCTTCTGCAATTACCGTCATATCAAACGGACAAGTCAAAACCGGAGCTTCGTTATCTTGTACTGTGATAGTCGTTTGGCAAGTGGCTCCGGATACCAACCAAGTTACAGTTGTTGTACCTACAGGAAATGTTGCATCGGCTAATGTTGAACTGCCATTATAACCATTTGTCGGTGTAGCCGAACAGCTAAAAGTCGGATCGAGTTCTCCACCCACTACCTGATAATAACAAGCGCCCGGGGCGGTAGAGCGTGTGATATTGGAAGGGCAGCTTAATGTGGGAACACAACATGGAGTCGAAGTTACCATGATGGAACCAATTAGGAAAGAACCACCATTGGATTCAGGAGACTGAATCGTGACCCGAATTCTATTTACATTTGTAGGGACATTATTTAAAGGGATTTCGTCTAATCTGATTTCACCTTCGTCGTTATTATCATTAAAAGTCTCATTTCTCAAATATGCCGTCGGAGTGTTTCCATTATATCCTCTCACTTGATAGGTAATCGGTCGATTCGGATTATTGCTATGTTCATGAACGGGTATTTGAAGAACAAAATTTCTTGGGTCAGATGATGTTGGTACGCTGATATTATAACTATGCCCCGGCTGTCGGTAAAAAAATCTATCTACTATACGGTTATTTGGAATATTCGGAATACCGCCTACTGACTCTTGCCACACAACAAGCCCTCGCATAGAAGGGCGACTCGCTGCGGACGGTGCATTATAGGTGACTCTATTAGCTGTACCAGAGTATATTGCACGATAAATTTTCATAGGATAGCCACCGGTATAATCATCACCAACGTTTACTGTTACCGATGTTGCTACAACTTGTTGAGTAGTTCCATTGGGTTTCCGTATTGTAAAAGTTACTGTATTCGGGCAAGGTCCTGTATTCTTGTCTCTGCATGTACATTCCATAGTGACCCTGTTGGTGCCGCTATCCAGTGTAATGTTTTTACTGCCTGTATTGTGAATGCCTACAGGGTGTACATCCATACGTTTAGGACTTGCACAATTTGAGCTGAGTGTTTGCTGCGAAAAGGCTGTGGATATTGGACTGCATATCATCACAAGCATTAGTGAAAAATTAAATAAGGTTTTTAAACCTGTGTTTGTAGTATTCATAATAATGTTTTTTTAATTAAATGAAAAAATAATTTGAATGTGATGGATATTTTTTGTTTTTAATGTATTAATTTGAATATGTTTTAATAAATCAAGGAGTCACAGGACGAATACTTGAATGTGTTTATCTTGTTTTCTTGTATCTATGCCAAGTTTGTTTCAAAACGTAAATCGTTGAGAAGTAAATTAAAATTAAAATGAAAGCTGAAATTTAAATAGTTACTGATAATCAGTGTTTTATAATTTAAATAGCATGAATTTATTTTTAAATTATTTCTCAAAACGTTTTCTTATTCTTTTGAAAACCTTATATGTTATGAGCTTTATTTTGGCTTACACAGAGTGGGATTAGGAAATATTTATTAAAAAAAGCAAAGCGGAAGTATCTTTTTTTCAGTAGTTTAGCGATGTATTTATTACGATTAAAAAATTGACATACATAATTGTCATACAATCATAATAAAATAAAAAGTAAATTTTAACAGTCTGAGATTTACGAAACCGAACTTAATCCACATATACACTATGGAAGCGGAAGACGACAAATGCAAAAAAATAGTAGCACTTATCCAAAAAGGAAAGACGAATGACGCGGCAGATATAATAATGTCTTTGTGCTATGATAATCTATGCAAGACATTGAGGCGAGCGTATCCTAATAAGCATACATTTTCTGATGATGTGATTCACAATGCTATTATTACAGGTATTGTTACGCTCATTCAATACATTACTAAAAAGGAGAATTTTGATTGCGTAGATGATAACTCGCCTTGTGCATTTATAGCAACGGTTGCCCGACGACAACTCAATAAACATTGGGAAAAAGAGAAGAAAAGCCCTTTAGTTGCTCATTCGGAGAAAACGCCTGACGAATCTGTTGAGCCTACAGAAAATGAAAAAATAGATGCAGAGATTATTTTAACTCATGCTTCGCCAAAATGTAAGCAATTGATAACATTAAGGATATTTGAAGATTTACCTTTTAAGGAAATAGGAGAAAAAATCGGCATTACAACAGAAAATGCCAAAGTTCAATATCATAAGTGTATCAAGGGATTGAGGGCTTCATTTAACAAATAAAAAGGAAACATCATGTCAAATAATAAATATAATAACACATCAGATATAATGGATTATCTGGAAAACGAACTGGATAATGCCAAACGTGCAGCTTTTGAACAACAAATGAAGGAAGACCCCGAACTCAGTATGGAAGTAGAAGCACATAAAAAGCTACGGGAAGAATTGAGCGAAGAAACAGCCCTATACGATATAGTCAATAAGGCTTATGAAAAACATAAAGCAGAACCTGTAGTAAAAAAACAAGAACCGTCCAAACGTGGTATAGTCAAAAAACTTATCCCCCTCGGAGCGATAGCTGCTGCGGCTACGATTTTACTCTTTTTTCTCCCAAGTATGTTTAAAACAACTCTGGATGATGTAAATGTTACGCATGCCTCCGCAGATATTTATGAAGCTCCAAGTAATAGAAGCACAGACGGAGAAAACCGCCGTAATGCCTACGAAGCCTACAACACAAATAAAGCAGAGGGTTACAAAAAAGCCCTTCCTTATTTTGAAGGCATACAAGTAAAAAACCAAAAGGATAGACTACTCATGGGCATCAGCTACGCCAAAACACAACAATACGACGAAGCCCTAAACCTACTCACACCACTAAGTCAAAAGATAGATGAATATCCCAACGAAGCTACTCGCGCCCAATGGGAAATCATCGGTGTTTATTTGGCTCAAGGAGATACAGATAAGGCACTCGCACAAACACAGACGTATATGAATGAAGTGCCTGAAAGTCAACAAGAAAAAGCAGCTAAAAAACTACTTCGTCAACTCAGAAAACTCAAAAAGTAATAGAATAGCCTGTTACTTACACGCCCAAACTCATTACTTATATATTTTTGTTTGCATTGTGTAATTTTTTACATACATTTACATATATGTAATAAATGTACTTAAAAAAATAAAACCATATCCGCTATGCACCTAAGATAAACATACAAACATCTGACACTCACAATCTACCCTAACCATGATGCTCCCGCCATTCGGCAGGCAAAAGCCTGTACTCACTTTTTAGGTAGATTGACCTCATAACCGCACTGCGGAACAGGATAGCTATGTCTATACTTCATCCGTTGTGAACAAGTTACTTTTTATTTTTTTTCAGGTAGCATTTACGTTTTTATCAAAATACAGCATAAGTAAGATTAAAAGCATAGACCCCATTATAGATATTCACAAACCACCTATGCAGAATACCTCCCCAAATAAAGCGGAATATCTGCATAGGCTTTTAAATCATTATTAAAATTTATAAAAATGAAAAATGTAATCCTTACAGCCATTGCAGCACTTATGTTATTGAGTACATCGGCTTGGTGTACAATTATCACAGTTAGTAATCTCCCCAACAGTCCCGGACAGTATTCTGACTTACAAGAGGCTATAAATACTTCATCAGATGGAGATACAATTCTGGTATCTGGTTCTCCTATCTCTTATGATAGTGTGGCTGTTATCAGACCTCTTACTATTATAGGGGATGGATATAATCGTCGCCCAAGCCCTGATAACAGCAACTACTATCCCGACGGTTATAACTCTATCGCTGCATTTGATATTAGAGCACGCAATGTACATATATCAGGCTTTAGGACACAAATAAAAATAAATGCCCTTGGAGTTATTGCTAACATAACCATTGAGAGATGTTGGATTGATGGCGATTTTGGGGAATTTAATACAAGTGTTGAATTTGTAGGAGTATCCGATGATGGCCCCCCTTACATTTATAATATAAAATTTACCAATAATGTATTTGGATATCAAGGAGAGATTTATTTTGAGTATTTATTGCTAGAATCTTTGATATTTTCGAATAATATTTTCTTTGGTATCAGATTTTTAGCTGGACATATAGCATATGTAAGTCAGCCGATGGCATTCATACATAATAATTTTTTCGATACTAATAATGCAGAGATTTTCAACTCCGAGGAGTTTACCAATATAATTATTAAAGACAATATATTCTATAAATCAAATCCTTTAGGATGTATACGATGTGCATATATAAATAATTTATTATTTGATATTGATACTATATTTCCTAATGAGGATCATGTTGATGCAGGTAATATTTTCGCTGATCCTTATTTCATGGTTTATACCGATAGTTTAGATTTCTTTGAACAGAATTTTAATCTTAAAACTGATTCTGACGCTCGCAATGCTGCATCGGATGGTACCGATATAGGCATTACAGGGGGTGCTCATCCCTTTAATAACGTAGGAGATACACCAAGTTGGGCTGAAGTCATAAAACTCACGCTACCTGATAGCACCATTCCTACTAATGTCACAATCAATGCAACATTTGAAGGAAAAGGTAATAATTAATATTTTCGGTAATCACTATTTATGCTTCCTTTCAAGTAACTATTTAAATTTCGTAAAATGAAAAATGTGATCCTTACAGCCATTACAGCACTTATGTTATTGAGTACATCGGCTTGGTGTACAGTTATTACAGTTAGTAACCTCCCCAACAGCCCCGGACAGTATTTCTTTTTACAAGATGCTATTGATGCTTCGTCAGATGGAGATACACTTCTGGTATCCGGTTCTCCTGACTCTTATGGTAGTGTAATAGTTATCAGACCTCTTACTATTATTGGGGATGGTTATAATCGTCGCCCAAGCCCTGATAACAGCAACTACTATCCTGATGGTTATAACTCCATCGCTGCATTTGACATCCAAGCATCCAATGTACATATATCGGGCTTTAGGACACAAATAAAAATACATGATTACTATGGCTTATATTATATAGGCAACATAACCATTGAGAGGTGTTTGATTGATGACAATTTCGGAGAATTTGATAAGAGTGTTGAAGTTATAGCATCATTCATTGAGAGTACTCTTTTTGGAAACATAAAATTTATTAATAATGTATTTGCATATCAAGGAGAGATTAGTTTTCAGTATCTCTTTGGTATTGATGTACAAATTACATTTTCGAATAATATTTTCTTTGGAACTATCTTTTTATCTTCAAATCCATTCGGAAGTATAAGAAATATGGTGTTCATGCATAATAATTTTTTTGATGCTAACAATACAGAAATTTTCAACTCTGATGTATTTACCAATATGGTTATTAAAGACAACATATTTTACAACTCAAGTCCTTTAGGATGTGTACAATCTGCATATATAAATAATTTATTGTTTGGGATTGATACTATATTTCCTAATGAGGATCATGCTGATGCAGGTAATATTTTCGCTGACCCTTCTTTCATGGTTTATACCGATAGTTTAGATTTCTTTGAACAGAATTTTAATCTTAACCCTGATTCTGAGGCTTGCAATGCGGCATCGGATGGTACAGATATAGGTATTACAGGCGGTGCTTATCCCTTTAACGTAGGAGATACGCCAAGTTGGGCTGAAGTCATAAAACTCAAGCTATCTGATAGCACTATTCCTACTAATGCCACAATCAATGCAACATTTGAAGGAAAAGTTAATAATTAATATTTTTGGTAATCACTATTTATTGCTTCCCTTCAAGTAAAGTTAAATGACCTTTTAGGGAGATAGTACTTAGTTAAAACAATAACATTATGAAATCATTTTATGTCATAATAATCCTGTTACTGATAGGGTATTATCAGGCAGAATCAGCAACTATACAGGTCAATAACCAAATCAGTTCCTATGGAAATACATGGAGGTATTCTATCGAATCTGCCATTAATATAGCCAATACAGGCGATACGATTTTAGTTGCTTCATCCTCTCGTGATTATGGCGATGTGGAAGTTGATAAACCATTAACGATTATAGGAAAACGTAGTTTAGCTAATTTCACTATCAAAAGCCCCGGTGTTCAAATCTCAGGATTTGAGGGGAGTATCGACTTGGACGCTAGGGAAGCCCCCAACAGAACACTTGAAAATATAATTATTAGTGACTGTAAAATAAGTAGCCTCGGATTTTTGGGCAGTGATAGTGTAACACCAAGTAATATTAGAAATACGATTTTAATTAATAATGTCTTTAATAATGTCGATATTTCATTTGCATCTGACTCTAGCTATGCTTATCTACATCTTGATACATTGACGATTACAAATAATATCTTCTCATGCAGTTCTTTTCAATCCAATAATAATAACATCGGGGAAATATCCGGAACAGAGACGATATTTATTCGCAATAATAATTTTTTCGAATCACCTGAGATTTTTCGTGGTATATGGGATGACTTGAATATAGAAAATAACATATTTTATCTTGCGAATCCGCAGACTACACTTAGCTCTTCTTATATCAATAATCTCGTATTTGGAGATGATACCATTTCGGATACTAATGATATAGTTTTAGATAATATTATAGGTAATCCAAAATTTACTATAGCTCCAAGTGACTGTAATGATGAAGAGTCAGATTATACTTTGGAAGGGCTTTCTCCTGCATTGGGAGCAGGTTCGGACGGCACAGATATAGGTATTACAGGTGGTGCTTATCCTTTTACAGCGTGGACTTTAGCGGATTGGCCCAATGTGGAGCTGTCCACTAATGAAAGCGGTATATTAGGGAATGATATGGAATTGACTTTTACGCCAACAGGCGCATTCGGATATCCTATTGATTATGCAGAGTATTTTGTAATACAAAACTTTACTTACTACAGTGGTGATATTGCGCCCGGTAGTGGTACGCCTATTCCTATTATTTCAGGCGATGAGACACCGCAGTCATTTACCATACCCGCTACGGTCTATGACAATACGGAATTTTATCATGTGCATGTAAGGGTGCGCGATATTGCCGGAAGGTATAGTATTGCGGAAAGTAAGCGTATCTATATCTATGATGCAAGTCCTCCGGTTGTTGATACGACAAGTTCTCCGATTGTGTATGCCGAGTACTTTATAGACACTGACCCGGGCGTAGGCAATGGTGAACCTATCACACTCAATGACAGTACCGATATTCAAAGCATTAGCATTCCTATGATGAATCAGGATACAGGTCATTACTATCTTTATGTACGAGTGATGGACGAGTTGGGGCGCTACAGTATTGCCGAACGTCAGCAGTTTTATATCGGTCCGCCTATTGCTGTGGTAGATACCTTTGGCGTGGATAGTCTAATTTTACCCTATACTCCGGGCTTTATATTAGACGTGGTAGCAAATGACGATAATATCTCCCATGTTCAAGATAGTTGCGATACGCTTCCTTTTGTCCTAAGTATTATAACACAATCAACGCAAGGAACGTCAACGGTAGTTTTTGATCTTACCGGAAATTGTAGTAAGATAAAATATGAACATGGCGGAGTAGCTGGGTGGGATAGTTTGCAATATTCGATATGTGATACACTTAATTTCTGTGATACGACAAGTGTATTTCTGAAAATCTATCAACCATTAGATGCCTTGGATGAACCTGTAGTATTGGATGAATTGATAATTAGTTGGGAAGGACGCACCGAAACAAAAATTGATTCTATAAGAATGATATTAATAGATTCCCTTGGTGGTGAATTGTTAGAAAGTTGCAATTGTAATAAATTAGACCTTTGGCGTTTTCGTGATTTTAATGGTATCAATATTAATGAGAAAAAACAACAAGCACGGGAAAGCACAGGCTTAAATAGTACTGATATTAGTTTTAATTATATTAGGAAAATATTTGACCCGCCGCCCGAATGGAATATGCTTGTGAAATATCCTGAAATTGATGAAGATGATGAACCGAGAGACACAGTGCCTATCGCTGTAGTTGATTCCGGTATTGACTCCATTTCACTATCTTTATTTACTCGTTACTTTGATGGAAATGATACGTGTGTTGATACCCTTGTCCTTCCAGAGTGGGGATATAACGCAAGCTATCCGGAAGAAAGCCCTTATGACGATAACGGACACGGCACACATATCGCTGAAATATTGCAAAAGGAGTCCAATGAATTGATTAAATTATACTTTGCGAAAGTTGTGGACAGTACCGGAGTAGGTAAGATGTTTCATACTATTTGTGGCATTCACAAGGCTATTGATGAAGGTGTGAAAGTGATTAACCTTAGCTTGGGTTATCAAGGCGAGGAGAGTCAAGTATTCCGTGAAGTCGTAGATAAAGCGGAAGCAAATGATGTGTTACTTGTCACATCTGCGGGTAATGATACACTTGATATTGATATTGATTCGCTGCGAATTAGATATTGGCCCAGCAACTTCGAACATGATAATATCATCAGTGTCGGAGCACATAATCCAGACAAGGAAAAGTGTCCATTCAGTAATTATGGAGTCCAGTCAGTAGATTTATTTGCACCCGGCAGAGATATTTTGAGTAGAAAATTAGGGTCAGGTCAAATCAGTAAAAGCGGAACATCACAGGCGGCAGCAATAGTCAGTCGCCAGGTAGCTATATTGCGTTCACAATTTCCCGATTCTACTTATGTCTATATCAAAGATACCTTATTCAATTATTTGGATACAATACCACAACTTATACCCTTGAGTGTTACAGGTGGTATATTACCCCTTGATTATGATACAATAATTCTTCCAATAGAGCTTATATATTTCACTGCCTTTCCTGATAATATTCGTGGCAGTATTGGCTTATCATGGGAAGTTACAACTGAATCAACGGTAGATAAATTTATCGTTGAATACAGTCGTAATGCGATTGATTTTAGCGAATTAGCTGCAATATCTCTTACTGAAAATAAGTGGGACTATACTTATGCACACGTAGATGTACAACCGAATATGCAACATTATTATCGCCTGAAAATGGTAGAGCCTGACGGTACAATTAGCTACTCAGATATTGAGGCAGCCTCCTTGTTTCGAGACGACTACAATCCGGTATCTATACATCCAAATCCGATTGACGAAGCTGCCGATTTGAAATTTGAAGGCTTTGCAGCCGGAAACGGACAGTTGATGATTTATGACAGCTACGGAAGTTCATTGGTACAAAAAAACATTTCAATAAAAGAAGGTGTCAATACTATTCGGCTTAATGTCAATGGTTTGAGTACAGGATTCTACACCTTGCAATTGATACAAGGAGAATATCAATGGACAGGCAAATTTATCAAGATGTAAGGATTACACTCATAGTTTTTTTAAGTTTATCTAAAGTTCTCTCGGTTTACCGGGAGAACTTTTGTAGTTTAGTTCGTCATATAAAACAAACACTGTTATGAATATCAAATACCTGTTTATTATCGGCTTTTTTGCTTTTACCTCAATGTCTTTTGCCCAAGATTCTATTCAATTTGTTCATTATCAAAATGGAAGAAGCGTTTATGGCAGTTCTCCCGATTCATCTATTTATTACTTTAATCTATGTGCAAAAAGAGGCTATGAATTGAAGGAAGACTCCATAACCCTTACAACTATTTCAAATTGCATCCATAATATCGGATTTATATACAGAGAAGTTAAAAATCAGATTTATCAAAGTTTGATATTTTTAGATAGTGCCAAAGTAATTTATTCGCGTTATGGGGATAAAAATCTACTATCAAGGAGCTACTTCAATATAGGTGAATCTTATTATGAACTTGGTGATTATAATACCGCTATTGATTATTATAATGAGGCAATCAAATTTTCTATTAAAACAAATGACAAGTTCATCCATGTAGTTGACATTCAAAAAAGATTCCTCTCAAAGGGTATAGTATGTACCTTTGAGAATGATAATAAACAACATACATACGTTTACCCAAAGAAAAGAATCTAGTTCTTTGACAGATAAGCCA
>CALIZI010000047.1 GCA_938028705.1 uncultured Saprospiraceae bacterium
ACAACGATTATTTGACAAGGAATTTCCCGACCTCTTTGAATTCCTTTGCCAAAATGTGACAGGGTTCAAAGAACCACGCAAAAGAAAACATAAGTCCTTGAATATCAGCTCTGTCCGGCGTTAGACGGGTAGCCTGAATTTAAAAAGAGTTTTTTCTCTATTTATTCTATTGGCTTTTATTGCGGTAGGATTTATGGCTTGTGAACAAGACTTACTGTCTAGCGAATTGGAGACTAGTGAACTCGAATACAGAGGACCAAAACCATTTGCAGAAGTACTCTGCCAGCCGACTGGAGATACTCAGGAGATTCCCAAATCATGTCAGGGTATGGGGTCTAATTGCAGAAAAGTAAAAGCATGTAGAGATGTTCAGAGTCTCTCTAGGGAGGAGTATCTGTTATTTTTACGTGAAAGCTTTGGGGATTGATAGGTAACTTTACAACAACGGGTGGCAACTAATATGTCACCCGTTATTTTTAATTTACATTTTAAAAATACTTATGTTTATAAAAGAAATAGTATTATTTACTACTGTGCTTTTTTTGCAAAGTTGCAGTTTAATCATGGATAATAGCCAAGTATCTGATAAAGAAATCGAAACACTAAAAAGTGAGAAAAAATTGACATATAAGAAGGTATTTTATAAAAAAGGGTGGAAAGACAGCATACAATATACGACCAAAGAGTACGATGTTACTTATCAGAACGGAAACTCTTATTTAATCGCTAAAAATAAGGGTGAAGATCGTTTGATTGGATATGAATTGAGTACACAAGAAAAAATCTTCGATATTCCGTCAAGTAAATTATCATTTCCCATAGAATTGGGAGAGGTCGCTAGTGTATATGTCCATAATTTTGATTCTATATTTATCGCTCAAACTCGTCGAGTCACTTTGTTGGATAGTTTGGGGAATATCAAATCTCAATTCGGCATCAATGATGGTCGTTCAAAATATGCACTTGGCAACTTACACGGAGAAATGCCAATTTTTTATGATGCCAAAACTGAATCACTATATTTTCAAACGTATTGCTGGAAATGTCCGCAACATAAGACCTCATACTATACCTCACATGTATCATCTTCGCTCAATCTAAAAACAAAAGAAGTACAAGCATTACCTGTTTCCTATCCCATATCATATCAAAAAAATTATTACGGATATGCCAATCATGTATATGGAACATATACCGACTCTTTAAATATTTATACCTTCCCGATGACTCCTAATATATACGTTTATAATAGATATACGGAGAATTATCAAGAGTTTGGCGGTAAAAGTCAACATCAAAAACAATCGCCTTATACTTTATCACGTCAACAAAAGGACGATGACAAAGCTAAAATTGAGCATTTTAATCGTGCAACTTTATATTACAAGGTTCATTACGACCCCTTTCGCAATTATTATTACCGTTTTTTTTCACCGGCATTACCCGAAAAAAACGAAAAAGGTTTGTTTACTAAATATAGCGACAGAGAACATATTTTAATGATTTTTGATAAACAATTCAAGCTGATTGATGAAATCAAACTTGAAGAGAAATATCAGGTATTTTTTACTTTTTGTACGCCCGAAGGTTTATATGTCAGTAGAATAAATGAGAAAGAGGGAAAAGGACTTTACACTATATTTAAAATTAATATACAATGAAAATTTTTGCATTATACATTATCTTATCTGTTTCAGTTATTACTTGCAACAACAAAAGAAATAATTATCAGGAACAAACAACTTATTTGAATAAGTATTTTCAAAAAATTCATAATACAAAAAAACCTGATAATGAGTTGATTTTTGTAATGCAACCCAATTCTTGCGGAGCATGTTCAAAAAAAAATGTAGCATTTATACAAGAGATATTTCATGGATATAAGACACCACAA
The DNA here is from genome assembly GCA_938028705.1 of uncultured Saprospiraceae bacterium. Taxonomy (GTDB): domain Bacteria; phylum Bacteroidota; class Bacteroidia; order Chitinophagales; family Saprospiraceae; genus JAHDEO01. The sequence goes on from CALIZI010000047.1 coordinate 1,895, forward strand.
ACCTTTATCATAAACGGTGACAAAAAAATCGACTTTCTCAAAACACAACTCCAACAATTACCCAATTCGACTATAATCATAGACAGTACACGACAAATTGACCGATACGGCTTCTTACATGTTGATGATGTAATAATTGAAGTAGAATCCGGTGAAATCATTTTAATTGAATCTATTACTGACGAGACCTTTCCGAAACTCAAGCGTCGATACAAGCGTTGAAATCAAAACATGATTTACAATGCTACTGAACTTTTCAACACTTTTTTGTTCTGTATGAATGCCCGCCCGATACACCTTCTCCTAATTGTTGTTAACGCTTATTTTCCGGTGGCGAAATGCCACCGGATTTCTTTATTTTTATGAAAAAATATATACTATTATTGCTTGTGTTTTTTACACATTATTCATTCTCACAAGATATGAGTCTAATTACTTTTCACTCAATATATAATTTATAAAATCATTTCGTGCAAAAATGAAATAAAATGCTTATCTTTGCGCCAACTTGTATAGGCAAGGGGACAAAGAGTCCCCTTTTTTATTTGTCATAAGTCATTTGTTCATACCATAAAACAAATGAAGTACGTTAAAAATGAAAGCAATAATTGACCAAGTAGCCGCTTTATTAGAAGAGAAGTTTGAGGAAGACGCGAACTGCGATTTCTTTATTGTAGAAATCAAAATGGCTACCCCCAATAGAATGGAAGTGTTCATTGACAGCGACACCACTATCAACATCGGCCAGTTGGCACGACTCAATCGCTATTTGCAAAAACACATTGACGAAGCCGGCTGGATGGGAGAAAAATACACCCTTGATGTATCTTCTCCGGGTGTAGGCGCACTGAAAATCAAGCGACAATACTTCAAAAATATTGGCAGACGTGTGGAGGTTCGCCTAAATGAAGGCAAACCCGAAACAGGCACACTCACCGCTGTGGGCGAACAAGACATTACCATAGCGCAGGAAAAAACGATAAAAGAAGGCAAAAAGAAAATCAAACAACAAGTACAAACCCTCATCCCGTTTGACAACATAAAGAAGACTATCGTAAAAATAAGTTTTTGATAGAGTGACGAGTAGTGAGTGGTGAGTGGTGAGTAGTGAGTGGAGAGCAGCGAGTAGCGAGTAGCGAGTAATGAGCAGCGAGTAGCGAGTAGCGAGTAGCGAGTAATGAGTAAATAATAATACTCTTTACTCACTACTCTTCACTCTCCACTCACTACTCTTCACTCACTACTCACTACTCACTACTCACTACTCACCACTCACCACTCACTACTCACTACTCACTACTCACAACTAATATAGTTATGAGCATTAGTTTAGTGGATTCATTTTCCGAGTTCAAGGAAATGAAAAATATAGACCGCCCAACTATGGTGCGTGTACTTGAAGATGTATTTCGTACACTCATTCGTAAGAAATACGGTGCTGACGACAATTTTGATGTGATTGTCAATACCGATAAAGGAGACCTCGAACTCTGGCGCGTCCGCTCCATAGTAGCCGACGGTGCCGAGATAGAAGATGAAAATACAGAAGTACATTTAAATTATGCACTCACTATTGAATCGGATTATGAAGTGGGCGAAGAGTGTTACGAACAATTGTTTCTTAAAGACTTCGGACGAAGAGCCATCATGGCGGCTCGTCAGACACTTATCTCTCGTATTCTCGAACTCGAAAAAGATGAAATATACCGCCGATACTCCGAGCGCGTAGGCGAAGTGGTACTCGGCGAAGTCCACCAAATCTTGAAAAGAGATATACTGGTATTGGACGATACCACAGGAAATGAACTTGTTTTACCGCGAAATGAGACCATAAGAGGTGATTTTTTCAGAAAAGGGGAACTAGTACGGGCGATTATACGTAAAGTAGAAATGAAGAACAACAATCCGATTGTTATTCTATCACGCACCGACAACACCTTCCTTGAAAAACTACTCGAACAAGAGGTACCGGAAATAGAGGATGGATTGATTACCATTAAGAAAATCGTCAGAATGCCCGGCGAGCGTGCCAAGGTGGCGGTAGAATCTTATGACGACCGCATTGATCCCGTAGGAGCTTGCGTAGGGATGAAAGGCTCGCGCATACATGGTATCGTCCGTGAGCTTCGCAATGAAAATATTGACATTATTAATTATACCAATAATGAAAGTTTATTGATTCAACGCGCCCTGACTCCGGCTCGTATTACATCAATGGATTTGGACACTGAAAGTCGCAGAGCATCTGTTTATTTGCGCCCCGACCAAGTGTCTATGGCAATCGGTAAAGGCGGACTCAATATCAAACTCGCCAGTCGGCTGACCGAATACGAAATAGATGTGTATAGAGATACCGACGAGGTGGTGGACGATGTAGATTTGGACGAATTTAACGATGAAATCGAACAGTGGATCATTGACCAACTCAAATCCGTAGGATGCGACACCGCCCGAAGCGTACTCGCACTAAAGAAAGAGGAGTTGATTCGTCGTACAGATCTGGAAGAAGAAACCGTTATGGACGTTCTCCAGATATTGAGTTCTGAATTGGAAGAAGAAAAAGCTTAGTGCTGAAGTACGATTAGTGATTGAATAAATCATTGTTGATCAATAAGTTAATTCAAAGAGTATGATTAGGTTATTTTCATTTAATGACTTTATTCTACCTGATTCACGAATTAACTTATCAAGCAATACACTAATTAAGGCTTTAAATAGAATTTTATTTATAATTTTGTTGTCACAAAAATATGTTTTTAGTGATGAAATTTGAATGTTGAAAATTAAAAATTTTAATAAACTGTTGATTTTCAAAACATTATAAAAAAGCGTTTAGTTACCAATCCTTAAAATTGGTATCAAAACTAAAATTAAAAAAATTAAAAAAAGTTTTCTTCACAAAAAAATCAGGAAAATGATGACCGGCAACTCATTATTATCCGGTTTTTTGTGTAAAAAATAAAAGCAGTCAAGGATAACCGATTAATACACTGTAAATGTAAAATGTAAAATAATAAATGTAAAAGTGACGATAATACGTATTTGATTAAAATAAGAAAAATACAGCGTTTATTTCACGTTATACAACTTTTACATTTATTATTTGATATTTTACATTTCAAATTTTTGTTGCAGTGCATAAGGTTATCAACTAAAAAGTAAATATGGCGAAACGTTTAGTCAAAGTAGCATCAGAACTTAATGTGGGTACGGGTACCATCGTAGAGCATCTTAAAAGCAATGGCTTTACAGTGGAAGACAAACCCACAGCAAAAATTACCGATGAGATGTATCAAAATCTCCTCGAAGAATTTCGTGGTTCTATTGCCATTAAAGAACAAGCCGACCTACTCACCATAGGTACACGCAAAACCAAAGAAAAAGAAGCAGAGGTCATGGCTGCACCCCTCGCTCCGCAAGAACCCGAAACACTTGTTGTCGAAGTGGAAGATGAACCGACTAGTTTGCCGGAAGAAGTAGAAATAGAGGTTCCGCAAGAAATAAAAGTAGCGGAAAAAGCACCCCCAGTTGAGGCTCCGACTCCCGAACCTGTACAAGAAGAGGTGAAAGTAGAGGTAGTAGAGGTAGAAGAAGAAATAGAAATGCCGTCTTTTACAGAAGAAGTGGAGGAAGAAGCACCAAAAGCAAAAGAAACACCAAAAGCAAAAAAAGAACCCGAAGCTAAAAAAGAAGCACCGAAAGAAAAAGCCAAGAAAAAAACCAAAGAACCTGCAAAAGAGGAAACTCCTCACAAACTCGAAGGTTTAAAAGTAGTAGATAAAGTTGACCTCAAAGAACTCAAAAACAAAAATAAGAGAAGAAAGAAAAAACCTGCCGACAGACAAGAAAAACCTGCCGCTCAAAAAAATACCACACCAAAGGCAAAACAACAATCCAAACAAGAACATAAACAAAAGCAAAAAGAAACACCAAAAGCAGAACCCAAAGCTCCTACACCTAAAGTAGAAGAAGTCCAAATATCAAAAGCTGCTGCTGAATATGTAGAGCCGGAAATGTATCGGGCAGAAACACCTACACTAAAAGGTGTCAAAGTATTAGGTAAAATTGACCCGTCAAAACTCAAAAAACAACCCTCTAAGAAAAGAAAAGACAATAGAAAGGATAACAAAAATCAAGGACAAAATAAACAAGGACAAAATAAAAACAACAACCAATCCGCTGACGGCAAAAAACGAAGACGCAAACGCAAAAAAGTCGCTACCGGAGAACAAAAACCAAACACTTCTGGCAACAACAGAGGTAGTGGCGGCAACAGAAGTGGTGATAACAGAGGCGGTGGTAATAGAGGAGGTAATAACAGAGGCGGCAACAGACGAGGCGGCAACAATCGCTCTGCAAATAGAGAAATATCGAAGAAAGAGGTAGATGAGAAACTAAAAGAAACAATGGCGCGCATGCAGGGGGGCGGCAAAAACAGACGACAAAAAATACGTCGTGAAGAGCGTAGCCGACGAAGAGAAAAGCAAGAACTCATTGAGCTTGAAAACCAAGGCGCAGCACAAATCATTCAACTCACTGAATTTATCCCTGTTGCCGAACTCGCCAGCTTGATGAACGTCTCTGCCACAGAAGTCATCACTGCTTGTATGAACATGGGAGTCATCGTAGCCATCAACCAACGACTCGATGCCGAAATCATAGAACTCGTAGCCGAAGAATTTGGACACAATATAGAATTCATCAGCGCAGAAGCGCAGATGGAAATCGAAGAAGATGAAGTCATAGACGCACCCGAAGACCTCAGCCCACGCGCACCCATTGTCACCGTCATGGGACACGTTGATCATGGTAAAACATCACTCCTTGATTACATCCGAAGTGCCAAAGTCATGGAAGGCGAAGCAGGGGGAATCACTCAGCACATCGGTGCTTACGAAGTCAAAGTAGGCGAAGAAGACCGCCGCATTACTTTCCTTGATACACCCGGTCACGAAGCCTTTACAGCCATGCGTGCCAGAGGTGCCAAAGTGACCGATGTAGCAGTCATCATCGTAGCAGCCGACGACAATGTCATGCCACAAACCAAAGAGGCTATCAGTCACGCACAGGCAGCAGGCGTACCTATTATCTTTGCTATCAACAAAATAGATAAAGACGGTGCAAACCCCGAACGCATCAAACAAGAACTTTCTTCCATGAACCTCTTGGTCGAAGATTGGGGCGGAAAATTCCCCTCACAAGAAATCTCTGCCAAATTCGGTGACGGCGTGGACGAACTCCTCGAAAAAATACTCCTCGAATCAGACATACTCGAACTCAAAGCCAACTCCGAGCGCGAAGCACAAGGCGTAGTCCTCGAAGCCTCGCTCGACAAAGGGCGTGGTTATGTATCCAAATTTCTCATACAAGCCGGCACACTCAAAATCGGAGATTCCATAGTTGCCGGTTCCCACTACGGTAAAGTACGCGCCATGATTAATGAGCGCGGGCAGCGTGTCCAGACCGCCGGACCTTCCGCTCCCGTACTCATATTGGGTATGAAAGGCGCACCACAGGCAGGTGAGAAATTTAAAGTGATGAAAGCCGAAAGTGATGCCCGACAGCTTGCCGCCAAACGCGCTCAAATACAAAGTGAGCAGGAACGTCGCGCTACCAAACGACTCAGTCTCGAAGAAATTGGTCGTCGTCTTGCGCTCGGTTCATTCAAGGAACTCAACCTTATTGTCAAAGGTGATGTGGACGGCTCCATCGAAGCCCTCTCCGACTCCTTGCTCAAACTCTCTACCGAAACCGTACAAGTCAATATCGTACACAAAGCCGTTGGGCAAATCATCGAATCGGACATCCTCTTGGCTTCTGCCTCCGATGCCATTATCGTTGGTTTCCAAGTTCGCCCCTCTGCCATAGCACGTAAATTAGCCGAAAAAGAAGGCGTACAAATCAAGACCTACTCTGTCATCTATGCCGCCATTGAAGAAATCAAATCGGCTATCGAAGGCATGCTCGAACCCACCAAAGAAGAGAAAATCACCGCTACCGTCGAAGTACGCGAAGTATTCAAAATCAGTAAAGTCGGAACCATTGCCGGATGCTACGTACAAGAAGGCACCATTACCCGCAACAGCATGGTCAGGGTCATCCGCGACGGTATCGTTATCTATCCTATCAAAGAAGGTGTCGTAGGAGAACTTGCTTCTCTCAAACGCTACAAAGACGATGTCAAAGAAGTCAGAAACAACACAGAATGTGGTATGAATATCAAAAACTTCAACGACATCAAAGTAGGTGACATCATCGAAGGATACGAAATTATCGAAATCAAACAAAAATTGAAATAAAGGATACTAGTTGATAGTTCATGGTTCATAGTTACATAATAATCTGAATTTCATCCCGATAGCTATACGGGATTGTAACTTCCTGATTATCAAACTGTCCGGTGTTAGACGAGTAGCCAAAATAAAGAGATAATAACAATGAAAAAGAGGCGATAATACGCGAGTGAAATATTTTTTTATTTTTAAAATGTATTTTTTTGAAAATATTTTTAAAATAAAAAAATTATAAAATATAATAAAAATATATAAAAAGGAGCAGTCATCAGACTACTCCTTTTTTCTTTTCACCACTAAAATAATGACAGCATGAAACTAAGCATCAATCAAATTACGCGATTTTTTGGCTTGCTGCTCTTTGCCAATTTATTCCTTTTCGACGGAGCTATTAGTGAATTTATTATTGTCGCTGTCTTTGGGGCTTGCGCCGCATTGGGCATACGCAATCGAACACCGAACAAGCCCTATACCTACGGACGAGGGCTATTAATTGGCTTTCGCATTCTGATTTTAGGTATTATTTATTCACTTCTTTTTCTGCTGATTGTTGGTCTTATCAAAGTATTTATTCCTTTATTTTCCGGTGGAAATAATTTAATTGGTTCAGTACAAGTAAACCTTACTAAAACTATCAGTCAATTTGCGACCGGTCTGCCCTCACTAATTGTTATATCTATCATTTCACTTGTTTTAATACTCATCATTCCGCTTTTCTTCCTCCAAAAATCAAAACAAACCGATGATATTATAGATGCTGATTTGATGAATAATGAGTAAAAATAGCCAACAATATGTCATCGGTGCTACACTCGTCCTACTTGGTTCGATATGCTTTTCCGCTAAGGCGGTCATGGTCAAATTAGCCTATCGCTACGAAATAGACAGCGTATCGCTGATGGCTTTGCGGATGATATTTTCCTTGCCTTTCTTCATCGCAGTTGCCTATATTTCCAATAAAAAAAGTACACAAAAAATACAACTTCAAAAACGCGATTGGGCGATGATTGCGGCGTTTGGGATGTCGGGTTTTTATGTGGCGAGTTTGGCGGATTTTATTGGTTTGCAATACATTACAGCGAGTCTGGAACGGGTGATTTTATTTACTTACCCTACGATAGTGGTTTTGATTGCCGCCTTATTTCTGAATCGAAAAATCAAAAGGACGGAAGTTTTCGCGCTCATTCTCACCTATGCAGGTACGGGTATTGCGCTATTTGAAAATTTTAAATTGCCAAATGGAGACAGCGTACTCATCGGTAGTGCGCTCATTTTTGTGGCAGCATTTGGTTATGCCATTTACGTGATAGGCAGCGGGCAAATGCTCAAAAAAATGGGAACGCTTCAATACAATTCTTTAGCGATGACGGCGGCTTGCTTTGCCATTATTCTACACCATGCCATCGCATATAATTTAGCTTTATTCGATTTTCAAAAAGAAATTTACATCCTTGCTTTTATTATGGGCTTGTTTTCGACAGTTCTTGCTTCCTTTCTTGTGACGGGCGGTATTCGGATTATCGGGGCGAGTCATGCGGCAATTATTAGTAGTGTCGGACCAATTTCTACGATTCTATTGGCTTATATTTTTCTGGGTGAACGATTGAGCGGATTACAATGGCTAGGCACATTGATTGTTATCTTTGGAGTCTTAGTGATTACCTTAAATAAGAGAAGTTAGATAGTACAGGCGACTTCAGTCGCCACGTTGCACACCACGGATGGCGATTGAAATCGCCTGTACACACCATTTTTCGTAAAAATCGCATCTAAATAGTGCAGGCTGGAAGCCTGTGTTACTTTAACAAAAACTATAAGCTATGCGTTCAAACTCTACACTAAAATATTCGCCTGCCGTATCTGTACCGACGACTTCAGCCGTCGCGATTCGGCGACGGCTGAAGTCGTCGGTACGAGGGTATGTGTTCACTTTACTCATGCTCTTTTTATGCTTTCCTTTAATTGGTCAAAAACTAATCGACAGCCGACAAACAAGCCACTACACCTACATCTACCAACTCACAGATGAAGAGGCGAAAACGATTTACACCAGCAAATACTGGGAAGTCAATCCTGCGTTTTTTCATACTCTAATTGATTCATTTCCAACGGATAGCCTGTATAATAAGCGTTTGTCGCAAGGACATTATATCAAAACTTATGCAACAGAAAATGCACAAAAAATCGACATTGCGACGGTACAGGATTTTAATGTTTTTGTACTAAATAATAATACGGATTTGTGTGTGCAGGTCTATGATTTGAATGGAAAAATAGTTCCTGATGCCCAATTGAAAGTGAGGCGAAAGCAATTGCGATTTGATGCAAAAAATCAATATTATGTAGAGAAAAAATCCAATCGAAAGGGCTTTTTAGAAATCACGCATAATGGATTCACGACCTATTACAACCTTTCCAGAAATCGCAATAATTCAGCATTTAAAAGAGGTTTTCGGAAAACGGTATATGGTACGCCGCTCAAATATGTGTGGCGACCTGTCCGCTTTGTCGTGGGCATTCCGGTGGATGGGATTCGGTCAATTGTGACGTGGCGTGCGAAGGGTTCGATTTATAAGATAAAAAGTTTCTTTGGTGGTTATTATAATTATAATTCTAAAAGAAATAAGAGGAAGAAACACAAAGGATATTTGGTATTCAACAAACCTAAATATCTGCCCGGAGATACCGTAAAATTTAAGGCATTTTTAATTACGAAAAAAGGGAAACCTATTGATGAAGAAATTAAGGTAGTATTGGGAGTAAATGGAAAAAGCATTAAACTAAGCCAACTCAAACCTTATCGAAAAGGAGGTTACGAATATCAGTTTTTTCTGCATGATTCATTACAATTAAAGCTGGATAAAAATTATACTATTTATTTACAATCACAGAAGGGCGGTACTCACATCGGCGGCTCTTTCAGATACGAAGATTACGAACTCACAAAAACGCAACTCGCCATCAGATTGGACGATAAAGAGCAATACAGAAATCAAGACAGAACATTATACGTCAAAGGCACAGATGAAAATGATTTGAATATTTTGGATGGGAGACTTGAGGTATTTATCAGACCAATAAAAATAGATGAATACTTTGATAATCAAATATTTGTACCCGATACTTTGCTTTTTCATAAACAAACACTCGCCCCCGCAGGAGAAACGGAAATCGCCTTGCCCGACTCTTTATTTCCGAAAATCAACTTAGATTATGAGGTCAATGTAAAGCTAATGACTTCGGATAATGAGGTTTTGACAGACAAAAAAACTGCCGCTTATTATTACCAAACCGAAGCCTTCGACATGCAAATGTTGACCGATTCGATTCGCTTTATTTATACAAAAAATGGCATCGAAAAGCCCAAAAAAATTAAAATAAGTGCAAGCGATAATTTCGGAAACATTAGTCCTGTATATAGCGGCATTACGCCTTGCACATTGGACTTGAATCCTTATCATGCCGCATACAAAATTGAGTCGGATAGCTTGTCGGAAAGCATTAGCATGGGGCGCAAATCTTCTCTGTTGAAATGCTATGCAGAACGCACACGCGATTCGATTTTTATTGAAGTCGATAATCCACGAAACATTCCTTTTAATTATAATATTTACAAAAAAAATAACGAAAAATACGCAGGTTATTCGGATTCGTTAAATTTGAAAAAGAAAACCTCAACAAAGCAAAATTATTTTGTATCGCTACGGTATTTGTGGGCAGGAAAAATTGTGACGGAAGATTATCAAATCGCACTGCGCGAGAAAAAATTGAACGTGACCGTCACCGAACCAAAAATCGTATATCCCGGACAAAAAACGCAAATTGAGGTCTTGGTCACAGATGCAAAGGGCAAACCCGTTGAAAATGTGGATGTTACGGCTTATGGTTTGACGAAAAAGTTTGCTTACAGTCCGCCACGTCTGCCGGATTTCAACAAAAAAAGAAAGGGTAAGGAATTGATAAATAATTTTCGCCTTAGAAAAGACGAAGCGGGACAAGCCCAATATTTGAAGTTGGATTATGATGCTTGGGCGGTTTTGGCAGGCTTGGATACTATCGAATACTACAAATTTATCTATCCGAAAGACACCATATATCGCTTTGAATACGAAACGGCAGATACGCTGACGCAGTTCGCGCCCTTTGTCATTTCGGGTGGTGCGATACAGCCGATTCATGTCATTTATGTCGATAATAAACCCGTATATTTTAGTTGGTCAACGCATCGACAGCCGTATTCTTTCAAGATTCGCCCCGGTTTTCATCAGATTAATTTGCGTACAACTCATCGGGATATTACGATTGATAGCATGTATTTTGAAGCGGGTAAAAAGTTGATTTTCAGCTTTAATGAAGATGTAAAACTCGAAAATATGACGACCTATAAAGTGCAAGAGGAGTTAGCGGATGCGGAAAAACGATTATTATACAAATACATTTTTCCTTATCGAAATCAGTTTAAAGGAGAATACGCTTACATCGAAAAAAACGGTGAGATTCAGGTGCTAAGTCAGCCGCGTGGAAGGACTAATTTGGCAGGTCCGGTAGTTGGTGGCGTGTATTTTAATTCGATAGATAATTATTTGCTCACCTTTAAGCACGAGCCGTTTTTTGAATATGAATTTGAATCCGGCTTACTAAAAATGCGGAGTATTCATCAACCAAATTACCCGACTTATCTCAATCGTTATTCACGCCGCACTGCACTCGCGGACGAGTATCTCACTAAAGCCGCCTTTCACAAAGAATGGGAAAAATACCTCGCCGAAAGCCAAAAAATACGACCAAAGTATTTCTCACCAAGAACATCTGCAAGGGAAAATACAGGTCGTTTGCAAGTCATTTTGACGGGAAAAATGGCAGAAGAAAAGCCCTTGCACATCCTCTTATTTCGGCAGTCTGATAATGCGCTCATTGCCACTTATAAAGGTGGTATTTATTTGAATTCCAATTTAGATAAAGGCGAGTATAAATTAGTTTTTTATTATGAAAAAGGAAAATACCAGGCTGAAAATATTAGCATAAAACCTCATGGTATAAATTATTACAAATATAATAAAACACAATTTTTATCGCAAGATAATTTTAGTAGATATTTAAAAAACATTATTAACGAAACACTTTTTCCCGTTAAAGATAAACCACTATCTCAAAGTCCGAAAGACCAATCCAAGTCAACTACTCCGACTTATCACGGATATACCGGAGATATGATTGAGGGTTATGTGCGCGATGAATCAGGCAATCCCCTAATAGGTGCGACCATATATATAAAGGGTACAACTTCCGGCACTGTAACCGATATTGACGGATATTATTCGCTGAAAGTGCCTTATAGTGCTGATGTTTTGGTCGTTTCTTATACAGGTTACGCAGACCAAGAAATAGCGATAGGAAGTAGTAATATTGTCAATTTTGACCTTGAAGAAAGTGAATCACTTGATGAGGTGGTTGTGACGGGTATCGGAAGAAGAAGTGAAGCCATCGTTGAAATTCAGGCAGAGAGTATAAAAGAAGCAAGGCAGGTAGAGCGTGCAAGGCGAAAAGCGGTACAGAATAGCTCTCAATATAAAGCTATGCGAAAAAGCCAATCAAACATCAGAGGCGCATCATCCGTTGACAATTCACCTTTATATATCGTCAATGGAAATGTATATAACGGTGATATTTCGGACATTGATTCTGATTTAATAAAAAATATCAAAACGCTGAAAGGCAGCGAAGCCACCGCATTATACGGGGCGCGAGCTGCAAACGGCGTCGTCATCATCGAAACCATATCAGGAACTTTTCGTCCTGCCAATACCAAAGGCGCAGACTTCGACGATGCCTTTTTCGCGGCGGCTTCACAGGCGAGTTCTATCCGCGAGAACTTCTCAGATTATGCTTTTTGGCAACCCAAATTGACGACCAATAAGGAGGGAAAAGCGACATTTGAGCTGACCTTTCCCGACGATGTGACGAGTTGGAAAACCTATTATTTGGCAATGACGGGCAAAAAACAATCGGGGCAAACCGCAGGATTCGTGAAGTCTTACAAACCCTTGATGGCACAAATCGCCGTACCGAGATTTCTCATTGAATCGGACACGACTTATGTGATTGGAAAGGTGTTGAACTATTCGCCCGACTCCGTGAAAGTCAATACACGCTTTGAATTGGATGGCGAAACACGTTACAAAAATACGGAATATTGTACGCACTCCATTATTGATTCGCTTGCGGTGGTGGCGCAGTCCGATTCGCTTTCTGTGAAGTATATGATGGAAAATGAAAACGGCTATTTCGACGGTGAACGCCGCGATATTCCTGTTTTTCCGCTTGGTTTGGAAGAAACCGATGGACAGTTTTATGTATTGGAAAATGACACGACCATCAACCTCACTTTCAATCCCCAACTCGGTACGGTCACGCTATATGCACGCGCGGATGTGTTGGAGGTGATTGAGGATGAAATCAAGCACCTGATTCACTACCGCTACCTGTGTAATGAGCAAATTGCTTCCAAATTAAAGGGGCTTCTTGCTGCGAAAAAAATTGCAGAATACAAAAGAGAAGAATTTGAATATGATGAAAATATAAATGATATGATTCGCTTGCTCAAAAAGAATCGAAAAGAAAGAGGTTTGTGGGGTTGGTGGAGAGATTCGGCGCAGAATGAATGGATTAGTTTGCACGTCTTGCAAGCCCTCGGCGAAGCGAAAAAAATGGGTTATAAAGTCGGCATCAATACCGGACAGACCGCCAAAAATTTTGTTTGGGAACTCGAAGAAGGACGCAATTTTTATAAGAGTGTACGATTGCTGAAAATGATACACCTACTTGAAGAACAGATAGATGCGCCTAAGTATATCGCTGATTTGGAAGAAACAAAAGACACGCTTTCATTCAATCACGACCTTCAAATACTCCAATTAAAACAGTTATACAAAATGGACTATGATACAGATACTTTAGCCGCTTTTATGCAGACGACTATCTTTGGAAATATTTATTTTGAAGAAAAACGAGAGGGAAAATCGCGCCTCCTGTTCAATGATATACAAAACACCATTTTAGCCTACAAAATACTCCGTACCGATTCCACAAATCACGATAAAACGCTGGCGAAAATGCGTAATTATTTTTTAGAAAAAAGAAGAAACGGCTATTGGCGCAACACTTACGAATCTGCCCAAATTATCGAAACCATTTTACCAGATTTATTGGGCGATAAAACAAAATTGACCAAACCAAGCCTCAACATTTCAGGTGATGTGCAACAAACTATTTCGGAATTTCCATTCGAAATGAAAGTCGAACCCAATCAACAAATTCAAATCTCCAAATCCGGCGATTTCCCTATTTATTTTACCAATTACCAACGTTATCAAAATCGAAATCCTGACATCAAAAAAGACGATTTTGAGATTAGTACAAAATTTGAAAACCAACCCCGTAGAGACGCGATTAATCGCGTCTCTACGCTGACCGCAGGACAAAAAACCAAATTAATCGTAGAAGTCACCGTAAAAAAAGATGCCGAATATGTCATGATAAATGTTCCGATTCCCGGCGGCTGTTCGTATGCCGATAAACGAAAATCTTACCACAACCGCGAAGTACACCGCGAATATTTCAAACACGAAACAGCGATTTTTTGTCAAAATTTACCAAAAGGAAAATACAAATACGAAATCAATTTAACACCAAGATATTCAGGTAATTATACGCTTAATCCGGCTAAGGTGGAGTTGATGTATTTTCCTGTTTTTAGTGCGAATAATGGGGTGAAAAAGGTGAAGGTGAAATAAGGAAACTCGCAATAATATAATCTACCCAATCTACTCGTTTTTTTTCGGGCAGACGGTGTATAGTTTTTTAATTTATATTAAATAATATAAATTATTATTCCTACAAAAAAATTCAAAATTTAATCAAAAAAAACTAACTTTGAGCATGGGAAAACAAGCACGAAACTACACAACAAAGACGCTAAAAAGGCTGTTTGGGCTATCTGCGGGTATTTGTGCTTTTCCCGGATGCAATAAATTACTTGTAAATCGGTCTAATGCGAAGGGTTCTAATATTTGTCATATTGAGACAGCTAACGAAGGAGGGGAGAGATACAGAACGTCAATGACGGATGAAGAAAGAGCTGATTATCCGAATCTAATACTTTTATGTGTCCAACATCATGATGAAACTAATGATACAAAAAAGTACCCGGTTGAAGTTCTGCAAGAAATGAAATTAAATCATGAAACAGAAATTCTTAATAAGACATTGAAGAATAATCCATCAATGTTGAAGAACACGATAAATGCCATAGCAAATATTAACATTGATGACATTAAAGATTCAGGTAAATTAAAAGTAATTAATCCAAACGATAAAATATCTCATAATTCGATTAAAAGAAACATTGCCATTATTCAAGAGTATAAAGTATATCGGGGGAAAATAAATACATTATACGATGAGTTAGAACTTCAAGGTTCTATCAAAAAAGAGAAGCTACTTTCAAATATTAAACAGATATACCTAAAAATTAAGGGTAAATATATTGAAGATGCTGAAAATCAGTTAGCAATCATACAAAACAACTCCGATGATATATACGATGATGTTTATGATGAACTTTATAAAGAAATGGAAGGAGGAGGTCATTGGAAGGAAGATTTAGCTTTAGGAATTCAGTTAATCATGGTTGATTCATTTATTCGATGTAAAATTTTAGAAGAGCCAAATTAAAATGATAGTCAGTAGAGATATAAATCCGGAAAGAGATTTTTACTATTTAGGAGCAAAAATCATCGAAATTATTTCAGAATCTACATCCGAAAGGTTTGATTTTTTTGATGTTTTTGAGACATTAAACAAATCAGAAAAAATATCAATTAATTTATTTTCACTAACTTTAGATTGGTTGTATTTATTGGGCGTAATTGAAAAATTTGACAAAGGAAAAATTATAAAATGTTTTTAAAGAGTCTTAGGATACACAATGAGGAGGTTTTAATCAGAGAAATTCCATTTCACAAAGGGATAAACCTTATTATTGATGAAACTAAAACAGATAAAAAAACTGATTCAGGAAATAGCGTAGGGAAAACAACGGTTTTGAGACTCATAGACTTCTGTTTGGACGGAAAAGGCGATAACATATTTAAAGACCCGGAGTTTAAAGACTCGAACTCAAAAGTTGAAAATTTTTTAACGAAGAACAATATTATAATCAAATTAATTTTGGTCGAAGATATAGAGGACGAACTTTCCCAAAAAGTAGTAATAGAGAGAAATTTTTTACAACGTAGAAACAAAATACAGAAGATTAATGGGGAAAAATTTGGTAATAAAGAATTTTCAAAAGAACTCAAAAAATTAATTTTTGAAACGGATGTTGAAAAGCCAACTTTTAAACAATTAAAATCAAAAAACATAAGGGATGAAAAAAACAAGTTGGTGAATACCATAAAAGTTTTAGCTCCTAATGTCGTTACAGATGTGGCTTATGAAGCTTTGCATCTTTTTTGGTTTGGAATTGATATAGATTCATCCAAGGATAAATTAGTTAGAGATAAAAATTTGGAAGAGAGACTTCAAACCAGATTAAGAAAAGATAGTAATCTTTCTCAAATAAATCAGTCTTTAATTATAATTAATAAAGAAATTAAAGAACTCTCAAAAAAGAAAGATGACTTTAATCTAAATAAAAAATATGAGTCAGAATTAGAAAAATTAAACAACACTAAAGTAAAAATTAACCAACTCTCAACTTCATTATCAAGACTAGAACTAAGGAAAGAACTTATCCTTGAAAGCAAAGAAGACTTGGAAAAAAATACGGCAAATGTTGATACTCAACAAATTAAAAGACTATATGAAAAAGCAAAGTCTTTTATCCCCAATATTCAAAAAACTTTTGAAGAAACACTTTCATTTCACAATGAGATGATTCAACAGAAAATAAAATTTATAACAGAAGAACTCCCAAATATAGACCAACAAATTAAAGAAGGGAAAAGAAATCTAAGATCATTGATTGCTCAAGAAAAAAAAATTACAATTTCTCTGAATAAATCAGGTGCAATGGAAGATTTTCAAGAAATTATTGGCACATTAAATTCATTTTATGAGAAGAAAGGAAATTTTGAAGAACAAAAAAACCTTTGGGAAAAATCCAATAAAAAACTAAAAAAAATCAATGAAGACCTTGAAAAAATTAATAAAGGAATTTTCTCAAAAGACGTAACCATTCAGAAAAGAATAGAAGAGTTTAATGTTTTTTTCTCAGATATTTCCAGCAGACTGGATGGAGTTCATTCCTTGTTAAGTGCGGATAATTCTGATGGAGTATATAAATTCAAAATTGGTAATATAGAAGGCAATCCGGGTACAGGAAGTAAGAAAAGCCAAATGGCTTCATTTGATTTAGCTTATATTAAATTTGCTGACGCTCACGACATACCTTGTTTGCATTTTGTTCTACAAGACCAAATTGAAAATGTTCATTCAAACCAAATAACAAATCTTCTTACCGAGATTGTTGATGAAG
Organism: uncultured Saprospiraceae bacterium; assembly: GCA_938028705.1. Classification (GTDB taxonomy): domain Bacteria; phylum Bacteroidota; class Bacteroidia; order Chitinophagales; family Saprospiraceae; genus JAHDEO01. The sequence continues at coordinate 18,725 of CALIZI010000047.1, forward strand.
TCAATTGTCAATGGTAGTGTTACTCATGTAATGCTGTAACCACAAAGGACACGAAGAACACAAGGGTCGAAAATACGAAGTAAGAAAACTAAGTGAGCGTAAGAAATTCATGATTAAATACTTAGAAACACTTTGTGAACTCTGCGTTTATTCGATTTTCGTGTTCTTCGTGGGCTTAGTGGTTCAATAGCATTACATGTGCAGCACTACC
>CALIZI010000048.1 GCA_938028705.1 uncultured Saprospiraceae bacterium
TGAAATGTAGTGAGCGTTCCAAATTGAGTAATCACGCAGAGAACGCAGAGTTCGCAGAGGGATGCTACATTAAATCTCCGCGAACTCTGCGTTCTCTGCGTGAAAAAGTGTCAACTACTTTTACGGCAAATCTAAACATGACAAAATTTGGGCTAAAACTCGTCAGATATTTTCAAAATCTAAGGATAGCCCACAAGTTATCGGGTAGTCAACTTGTCTGACATTTTCAAAATCTAGCGATACTACATAAGTTTTGAATATCAAGCATTTCCAAAATAAACGTTATTTTAATATTTTTATCTTGATAAAAAATAGTAATTTATAAATTAAAAATATTTTAAATAAAATAAAAAAATAAGTAACCCGTTTGCTAAACTTTTCGAGTTTGGTAAACGTAAGCGAAGTATAAATATTAGTAATTACCTAAAAATCAGTGCATTACTTCTCCGATAGCTATCGGAGACCAAACTTTTTGAAGTTTACCAAACGGCGTATTAAAGATGTGTAGTATTGTTAGACTTTGAAAGTGTCTGACATCTCTGAGTTTATTTTATCAAAACCATTTTTTGAGTGTCGGTATATTCTCCTGCCCGAATGGTGTAATAATACATTCCAGTGGGGTAATTGCTGCCATCAAAAGTGGTCAGGTGTGTACCTTCTGTTTTGACTTCATTATCCAAAAGTACTTCAACTTGCCTACCCATAGCATCTGATATAATGAGGCTTACGGGCGTATCTTTCGATACATTAAATTCTATCGTCGTTTGTCCGGTAAAGGGATTGGGGTAATTACGAATGGCAATTTGCTGCTTGTCTGTTTCTTGCTTATTTGCCGAACATATTTGTTGTATAAAAGCGATAAAGTCAGTACCTGTACTGCCTTGTGCATCGAATCCGGGTAGTAAATCAACATGGTTGCCTGCTACAAAATTCACTGTGCTACCTGCGGATATTTGCCCATCGGCGTGAATGTAATCCTGCGCCGGAAATATGGCTGAATTGATGGTACCGGACAACTCATAGAAAGGCACACAAGGATAATAACCTACACAGGTACATCCATCTATTTGGATGAAATCTTCTGTGGTATTTGGATTACCATCGTCACATGCGAAGCCGGGTTCTTCCGGAATATCGGGATTATTGTCATCGCAGTCATCTTCCGTACATATACCGTCATTGTCTGCATCGTCGCATATAATAATGGTATAGTCTTCTATTTCTCCAAATATAAAATCATTTCCACAAGGTAATGGAGCAGACTCATTGTCGGTTGATACGACTACTCTCATTCGTGTTTCCCCTTTGAGTGCATCTGCGGGTATAAAAACGTTTTCAGAAATAGTCGGACCTGCCTGATTCGCTCTGTCTAAAACGAGTTCGGTGTTATTATCAAAAGTTTCGTCTTGATTAAAGTCTATCCATACTCTCCAAAAATATGTTCGATTATTATCCGGCACACTTACACTTAGTGTGTGTGAGGAAGCAGCCGATACAATTGCAGGGGTATCATATACATAATCAGCGTGATTGTAAAAAATACTGAAGGAAGTTGAATTATTAATTCCTGAAAATGTTACATTAGATATATGGTAAGCATCGTCACTACATGCAGTCTGTCGTTCTACCGCCATGCAATATTGTGCTCCATCATAAGCACAATCAATATCGAATGAAGCCTTCAAGTTGGGAGTGGTACCTGTAAGGCTGATATTACTGACACAATTGCCGGAGTCGTATTGCTGATATGTATTTAAATTATCAGGAAAGGCATTGTCATTAATATCTGTGTCATTATCTTCACCGGGAAACACCCCATCACTAAGGATAGACTTCAACAAATAAACCTGTGGAATATATCTACCCAGATTATTCCCGTTTCGGGTATCATCAATATGCCATACAGTCAGACCTTCTGCATCTATTCCGCTGTCCCATCCATTTTGCCGGCGGGCAGATATTAAAAAGTATTCGGTGCTGGTAGCCGTATTTAACCTGTAACAAACAGGAGACACATCAGTAGTTTGCATGTTGGTGATTGACGTAGGAGATGTTATGAGTGTTGGCGTAATCCAACCAAGCCGAGCTTTACTCCATACACACATCTGAGCGGGTGTTTTTAGGTCATTGTTACCTGCCCCTCTTCCCATCAATCCCCAAGTGCCTATTCCTGTAAACCCTTGTCCACTAAATATGCCGACATATAAATCCGGTAATCCGAGCGCATGACCAAACTCGTGACAAACTACTCCAATATTGGTGATATTGATGTCGTCATCCCCCTCGTATATTTCAGGTTGGATGATGTATTGATTCATTGATACGCCGTCATCGGTGGTGTAATCTATCCAAGCCAGATGAGACCAAATATCATCCTCTTCACTTGAAGCCTCCTGCCCTTCCCCGGAGTGTATGACCATTACGACATCTACTATACCGTCATCGTCATTATCATACTCTGAAAAATCTACACCTTCAGCTTCAGCCGCCTGAATCGCCTCTATTACAAGTGCTGCCGGATCGGCATCATTCAGGACTTTACCATCGTCGTCCAATACCTTCGCACCATAAAAAGCTTTATTATTGGCAGCTCTGTACCAGCCTTTCACATCTGAATTGACAGTCAATTTTCCATAAGAAATGTCCTGATAATAGTCTCTGAAACTCCCCGTTTGACCGTTGACATTATAACCTTCTTCATTGAGCAGTCTGTCAATATCATTTACGGTGTATGTAGCGGATTGGTCGGGAAAATCTATCAATAACATCAGGGCTTTTCTAACACCGATTGAAGGAAAGTCAGCGGATAATGGATATAATCTTTCATTTGGATTGCCACATTCCTGAAGAGCTTTTTTTTCCTTCAATGCTTCGCCCGTTACTCTCAATTTTTTTGATGTTCTGTTTAGGAAGTCCTGTTCTTTTTGACTTCTGTTGTCTGCACTGCGGACGACTATATCTGTCAGAAATAAATCACCACCTTTTCCGGCTGTCATATATTTATAAAAACCGTCTTTTCTATCCTTCGTAATGGTGTAGCCGTCGATAGTTTCTATGTAATACATCCTTGCATCTCCGAACATTTTTATGGTGATTTGTTCTCCGTCAGGTTGAATCTTGTTCTTAGGATGCGGATCGACAGGCATTATACATTCGTGACCATGATGGTGGTGTTGACTGAAACCTATCGAATACAGGCAAACCAATGCACATGTAAAAAATATATTTTTTATAATTATATTCATATTAATTCAAATTGAGTGTTACATAATTGTGATTTGTTATCGTTTGCTTGATTCGAGTACTTCTACTTTCTCTTTCAAGGTCTCATTTTCTTTTTTCAATTCGATAACGTGCAGCCACAATTCCTCAATTTGGCGTAATAGTGTCGCATCCATTTCAACTATATCCACGCCTTTTTCGCCAACTTCTTTGGCAGAAGGTACGTTCGGTAAGTGTTTGTTTGCTTTGATGAATGTTTCTACTTCATCGGTGCTGTTTAAGTCATAATCTTCTTCAAATACATAGTCTGCCCATTCGATAGGGTCGTCTTTTGAAGCAACTCTTACGCGCTCCGCAAGTATGCCGTCTTCGACATAGAGTTTGTATCCGGCAGGTGTACTCACATCACCGATACGGACATTACCATTGACATCAAGGCGTGCTTGTGGATTATTGGTACCGATACCGACATTTCCGTTACTTCTCAAAATGGTCATTCGAGTGGTTGTATGTGTTTTCAAGTAGAGATTGTTAGCGTGAGAACCTATATGACCGGTTGCGACCCACAAAGGTCTATTAAAATAAAATCTTTTGCCTGTATCTGTTCTAAAGTGAACATTCCACGGATTTTCAGCACCTATACTGACAGCACCGTGTATCGTTTCAGCATATACTGGATTATCTGGATTGGCTTGTGCCGAGAGTGTCATTGGGAGATAAGAAATAAGGATTACGAATAAAATTTTGAATAAAATTTTCATAATTAATACTTTTTTAAATTTAAAAATTGTTAAATATATATAAAGGAGGGCAGTGACTGCCCTCCTTTGTTCTTTGTAGTACGTTATTTGATTAAAACCATTTTTTGAACACCTGTGTACTCACCTGCTTGAATGGTGTAGTAGTATATGCCTGCGGGATAATTACTGCCATCAAAATTTATCGAATGAGCGCCTTGTTCTTTTACCACATCATTTAAAAGTACAAGAAGTTCTCTGCCGGTAGCATCTGATACAGTAAGTGTTATTGGTGTATCTTTCAATAATGTAAAAGCTATGGTAGTTTGTCCGGTAAAGGGGTTGGGATAGTTTTTGAGGTCGATGGGAGAAGTTTGGCTTGTTGTTTTTTCTATGACATACATGCCTGCATTGTCGTCGGAGTCGTTGGATGTTTTAGCGGCATTTTGATCGGGTAGGCAACCTTCGATGTAAGCTGAGAAGGTTGAACCATTGGCAGAGTTGGCATCGAACAGGTTGTTCAATTCGATATGACCGCCTGCATCAAAAGTTACGGATTGGTTGGTTCCTATATTTCCTGTGGCAGTGATGGAAATTCCGGCTTCGTAGTGGTTGGAGTTGATAGTTCCGCTAAGTGTCAGGTCAACTTCACAATCTAATGCCAGTAAAACTGCTTGATAAGCATCTACCAAACCATAACCGAGTTCGTTATTCCATAATCCATTTGGGCGATCTGGATTATTTTCATAGGTATATAAATCAGGCCTAGAATTTATTTTTTGGGCAGATTGCTCAATGATGTCATTGACTTCTATTCCCCTAAGGTTTGGATTGACACTTAATACTAATGCTGCAACTCCCGCTACTTGTGGACAGGCTGCAGAAGTTCCACTAAAGCCTACTGTATAATCCTTATTAACGTATTCATTATCAAAATCCCAAAAAGGATTATAACCTGTTGAGGCATTTTGATCGGCTGTATTATCTGTTGTTGAAATACGAGTTCCTCCAGCCACAACATCAATTGGGTCTCCGAAGTTACTACCACCTGAAGTCCAAATCTCGCATGAAGGAATATCCCCTCCAACTCCTTTAGACCTTATCCCACATCTATCAATTCCACCAACACAAAGTATTCGATGGTCAGAGTTTGCCGGATATTGAGCACCATCAGTACTATCATTACCGCTACCGAAAACTACTACGCACCCTAAACCTCCTCTTCCTTGTGTAAGTGCGGCATCAATAGCATCATCTAATAATTGAAATTCTAAATCATCTCCTCCCCACGAATTACTTAAGACATCAGCACCATTTTGCCAAGCCCAATTAATACCGTCTGCCAGATTATCAGATATGATTTCTTCATCACCAAAAAAGTGATTACTAACTGACATTAAACCACAATTTGGAGCTACGCCTGATATACCTTCATCATTATTTCCTTCTGCACCTGCTATACCCGCACAAGGCGTAGCATGTCTAAGGCGAACTACCGAAGGGCTTGTTCCCGTAAATGCATCATAACCTGTTCCAACAATATTATTGACCAAATCAGGATGATCCATTTGAATACCGTCATCTATTATCGCTATTACAGCATCCGCTCCTTTAGTAATATTCCAAGCAGGCTCCACGTTGATGTCTATGCCTTCGTAGTCATTATTTTTCAAATACCACTGGTCATCGTAATACTCGTCATTCGGGCTGTTTGGGCTTGTGTTATTATTGAAATTCGGGATATTTACAATGTTTTTAATATTGGTTTGACTCTCCGTACTGTTAGTTCTTACTTTTACGAGCAAGCTCGGTTCTGCATATTGAAATAGTCCGGTCTCATAAAATATATTTGCCATTTGCATGGCATCGTGCGTATTTGGCGTTACACTCAACGTAAACCACAAAGGCATGAATTTATTATAACCTACCAACTCTACTTGATGCGCTTCAATCTGCTCAAGCAAAATTTTGAAATCATCTTGGTGTTTCAATTTTACCTTAAAATAATTGGATACACCTATTGCGTCACTAGATTTGCCTTTAAGGTAGGGAGCGATGATGAGCTTACTGTTGTCATGGCGAAGTTGTTGTAATTGGCTCTTATAGCTTACTCCTGACAAGTGCTTGTTGACCTTTATTTTTTTCCAATATTTAAAGGAATTTTTTGGAACAAAATTGATGGGTTTGAATAGTCTTTTGGCAGTGTTGTCTTCGTGTATTTGAGTAGATTTTTTAATATCCATTAAAGTAGATAACTGAGCATTTTGAAGACTTGCTTTGTTGTCAGCAGCAATAAAAATGTAGTCGGTATTCAGTTCCAGATATTTTTTCTCGCCTTTGTAATAGTAGAAATATTCTTGGGCTGATAGTTGGAAAATAGATAGGGTTGCTAATATGATTAAGATAAAATTTTTCATGTTTGGAAATTGTATTATTTAGTCGAATTACATTTACACAATGCGCCTTTAGCACATTTTGTAACTCAACGATAACACAATATTCCGCCTTATTCCGAATAATCTCAACTACAAAAAATCACATTTTCCAAGAAAAGTGTGAAGGAAAATACTTAGTAAAAAAAATAATTATTTTTTAAATAATTTATAATCAAAAAAATATACATAAATTAATAAAATAATATTTAAAATAAAATCCGTATTTTTTGAATGTTTTTAATAGAAGTTATGCGTGGAGCAAAATTCAATACATTATTAATTAACAAATTTAAAAAGAAGAAATTTGAGAGCGAATAAAGAAGGGCAGACTCCCGAAAGAGCCTACCCCATATAAAAACCACGCTTCATTACTCTTATTTACGGCTTCACAAATCGTGTGGCACCGTAGGTATATTTTTCGGAAATAACTTTGACAAAATAAACACCGGACGCAAGTCGGGCATTTTGAAGGTCTAAAGTAATTTCGTTCAAACCGCTTACTGTACTTGCCTGTTGGATGTAGATAAGTTGGCTATTGATATTGTAAATTTGAATATCAAGTTGCTCGTCTTCGGGGCTGTCGAGTACGAGTGTTGGATGGTTATTTTTTATTGGGTTGGGGAAAATGAGGAGACGTTGGCTGTCATTGAGTTGTGCAAATTTATTTCCATTACCAATCTGTACAGTTTCTGTTTCATTACATGCTTCCCCTTGCGAACCATTAATCAGTACTTGAACCTGATATGTTCCTGCTGATGGTGCGGTATAGCTGTATGAAGGTTGGCAGACATCTATACCATTATAAGAATTGCACTCAGCAAGTAACTGACTCCATGATTCATTGTAAATTTTAATTATTTGATGCTCATTATACAAATTGTTTATGCGGATAGTATTGCCGGATACCGTCACATTAACGGCACTGCATGTACCCGAATTAATGGGTGTACCGACACATTCGCAATCACTATTATATTTATCATTTTCCGTATTCGGATTACCATCATCGCAAGTTGCCCCTACCGTACAATCACCTGCCAGACATCCCGACACCCGCACTTCATCAAGTGTAATAAAACCCTGTCCTTCTCTTTGAACCCTGATATATCGTCCGGTACTATTAGCATTGACCGTACTTGGGCGACCCAACTGACCCGATATTAAATAATCATCCACATTCGGATTATTTTTGGTGTTTGTAAAATCATCGGAAGTAAAAGGACTGTCCGAAATGAAGACATATACATTGTTCATTATCCCTTGATTGCCCGTAGTGACATTCCACAGAGCCACTTGGTCAATATCATAACTTCGTCCTAAATCCACTTGCCACCATTCATTGAATCCCCACTTGGTCAGACTGATTTGATTCCATGCACCGGTTGTATTACCGTCAATAGCTTTATCGGCAGTAGCACTTGGAATATCGGGATGGTCACTGGATTGGCTGGCATTAGCCGCAAGGAGTATTATGGGTTGAGGTGTAGTACATTCACCTTCACATGGCGGACAAGGTCCACCACAATCCACGCCTGTCTCACCTTGATTCTGAATGCCGTCTTCACAAGTTGGTGTGATGATGCCTGTTGTCAGTCGAATATACGAGGGCATTGTTCTGACTTGTGTGATGGTCGGCGAATTTGTATTGGTGCTGTTGGCTGCCGCAAATGTACCCGGAGTAGTGGGCGTGTATGGCGCATTGAAGTTCCCATCAATAGCAAATGGTGTAGCTGAAGTCGTCGTTAGTTTATAATTATTGGGTAATGAAATAGTACGATTAATATTACGAGAAACATTAACATTACCATCATCGGTAGCCGTAGGACTCCAAAAGACCAAGTAGGCATCCGTACCGTCAGGATTAGCTAAGATATAGGCATACAAATCGTTGTTTTCAGTGACCGCTTTCGTGAATACTTTATCATTAAATCGTTCTAGAAAATCTCTGAAAGCAAAAAAGGAGGGTTTGGGCATAGCACCATGTGCAGGTTGTGCAGAGGCATAACCATATAGAGGATGTGTTCCCAACTTCCAGAAACCCGAACTAACATAGCGACAGCCATAAGCAATATTGCCGGCTTCCCATCCGTCATCAAAACTTGTATAAAAATTGACACGAGCCAGGTGATACCTGCTCGTCATCATAAAAATACGCAACAGCATAGCCGCCTGACTCAACTCACCCACACCGTCCGCTTCGCGCTCATTGCAACTGGCTGTTCCGGTATCGTATCCTGTTTCGGTCAACCATACGGGTTTGTCTGCCAATATATCATTGGCATCTCTGAATGCTATACTGGCTTTGAAGGTCAAAAATTCATTACCGGCTTGTTCGGGATGAACATAGCGACCATCATGATCGAGCGGATAAGCATGAGTATTAACAGCATGAAAACTTGACAGTACATCGCAATTGTTGACATCCAGATAGCTGCCCATTTGATAATAAGTTCTTGAACCGGAATCTGTGGTACAATTAGAAAAATCACGCTGTTTCGATGGGCATGTATTCATGGTAGAAGCTGCATTGAAAGAGCCGGGGAGCAATTTCATTTTCCAGTTGGCGGTATTGTTGCCGTATTGTTCAACGCAAGCTTCATAAGCACCTTCGAGCATCGCATGATAATCGGCTGTAATCGGGTAATCCCAAAGTTCATTGCCGACTTCGTAAGAACTGATAATCTGACTGCCGGAATTAGGCGCAAATTCCTGAATAAATGACCGCGTATAATTTTTATATGCAATTCTGATACCTTCTGATACCGGTGTAATACTGGGGGTATTTGGGTACCAATCGGTTTCTTGCCAGATTTTCTCTTTCCATGTCATATTGCCTTTTTGAATAATCTCTGTTGCAGCACTAATATTGGCCATACCTTGCGGACCTCGGTAATTGGTATAATTGGTACGTGAATTACTGATTTTGTCGGGTATGCCATTGGTGACTTTGGGCTTCTTGACTTGGTCGTAAGGGAAAGGCTGTGATTGACCGGGAATACTGTTCCAGTTATTGACTTTTGTACTCAAATCGGGGTCATAATCATAATCCATAGCATGAAAAACCCGAAGATTGGGCGTAAGGTAAGATATAGGATTTTCGGTGTCTTCTATACCTTGAAATAATCCGGTATCATTTACCCCCATCATATTACGAAAAGTATGCGGACTTGGTTTGTTGTACCGCGCATCAAGGGCGGCAATATTGGCAGGATTGCCACCTGCGTCTTTGTCGGCAAGGCAGCTATCTGTAGAAATGGGTGTACCTACACAGTTGCAATTGCTATCGTACCTGTCATTTTCTGTATTCGGATTGCCGTCGTCGCAAGCTGTACCTTCGGGCGGGCAGTCTCCCTGATAACCATATACCGCTATTTCAAAGACACTCGTAGAAGCATCTGTTTTTCTGAAACGCAGTTTGGAAGTCGTGATATTGCCGTTGGATAGGGCTGTCACCCACTCTGTGGTAGCATTTAGCGTCATGTTATTGATGACTTGCCAGTTGCCATTGGCATCCAAATAATCAATACCGAAAGGCGGATTTCCCCAACCGTCAAACAGATAAATATGTGTTACTGTAAATGTACCGCCTAAATTCATTTCGACAGTATCGGCAAACCATGTATTCCAACCATCGGTAGGGATACTTGTAGGTATGGAAGGGCTGTTTGGGAGTTCAGCTTGTTCATTGACAAGTTTCATGGGGTCGGATTGCGGATTGGTGCTTTCAATAATGAGACCTGTAAGTTTTTGAGAAGGTTGGGCGAAGATCATCGCACTACACAGCATCATTACTGTGCATAAGAAAAGAATGTTTTTCATAATCATTATTTTGTATTCAATTTTTATGGTTAATCAGTTGATAGTCCATTGTCGATAGTTTAAGTAGTAAGCATCAAATAATCGACATTTTTGAATGTGTCTTTTTTCGCCATACTTCAGCTATTTTTCCTCATGTAGCTCGACTATAATCGTCAAAATGAGCTTCGTCTGACAAAAAAATACCCTGCTCAAAAAGTGTCGATTATTCAATGCTTACTACTTATTTATTATCAATATTTTTATACTAAAATAATTATTTTATATAATTTTTAAATCGAAAAATAAAAATTGAATATTGTGAAATATGGAGACAAGGGTGATTTTTTAAATATTTGAAAAATAAAAATTTGATTTTTTTTGATAAAAGAATAATATACTTTCCGAGACCCGAAAGTGCCGGACAATGTTGTTCATCATAGTTTAATCAACCACAAATTTTGTCGCCTGTGGTTCTGTAATTTTCACCTTGCAGGAGGATTCGTAGTTTTTATAATACATATTTATATAATTAAAAATAAAGTGTGAAAAATGGATATGCGGAGTGTGAAATTGATTGATAAATTATTTAAATTTTTATGAAAATATATTTTTAAAAATATTATAAATAAATACAACGCCGCTATATTTTTATTTATCTTGACAATGTCATGTTTTAAAAATATGTTTATGTTTAACATGGGATATTTTTTCCGAATTTGGGCTAAAACTCGTCAGACATTTAAACTTTGTCGGAAAATATGACATCATCGGTAAATTTTGAAAATGTCAGACGAGTTTTAGCCCAAATTCAAGAGTAAAATGCCAACTATATTAAACAAAAATCGAACATGACATTATCAAGTTATATAATGAATTTTATAAATAAATAATTGTTGTGCTAATGTGAAAAGTCTAATACAGGTGTTAGGCTAGTCGGCTATGAGCCGACCAACCCAACACGAAAAGTGTTTATCAAGAATCAGTATCTTGTTTGATGATGTGCTTATTATATCTGAACATCAATGGTACAATTGCCACCGCCGGACTGTACGTGTATCACATAAGGACCACCGAAAGGTACGGTTACACTCTTACCCAATTCACAATCATCTCCTGTGTGGTCATTACATAAAATCTCTACAAAAAAGTTCCACATCGGATCAGTTACTGTCACGATTGTAAAGGGTGGAGAAGCCGGAGAATTACTTTCGAGGAGTGTAATCGTCTGACCACTTATACTGACTACAATATCACAAGCCGTGATAGTCTCTCCACAGTCATTTACTACTCCCTGGCAAGTACATCCATCTGCCTGAATGACATCATTACAGGTGTTTGGATTACCATCGTTGCAGCTTGTTCCGGATGCTTGTGCTGCACCTACGCTTGCATCATTGTCATTACAGTCCACATCGCCACATACTCCATCGTTGTCATTGTCTGTGGTACAGCCACCCAAGAAGATGTCAATGGTACAATTGCCACCACCAGACTGTACATGTACAACATAATTACCAGAACTGGGCGCAGTCACACTACTACCGGATGTGCAGTCATCACCTGTATGTTCATTGCATAAGTCCTCCACAAAAAAGTTCCAGCCCGGATCTGTTACCGTAACGATTGTATTTGCTGAATTACTATCGTCGATCAATGTAACCGTCAATCCCGATGTACTAATCGTGATACCACACTGCGTGATAGTGTTCCGCAGGTCAATGTTTTTCGGTGATTGGGTTTGGATGTTTTCGACTGCATTATTGATTAATGCGTCTTTTTGACAGGCTGTAAAAAGCATTGCCATAAGTGCAAATGCCAATCCTAATTTTACTGTTTGCTTCTTCATAATTTTTATTTTAGAATGCTTAATAAATTAAGTTGCGAGTTAGCGGGTTACGAGTAATGAGTTGACTAATAATCCGTCATTCACAACTTGGATTAAATAATTAAATAGAGAATGTGTTTAGAAGGAGTCACAGCTATTCTCGCTATTAGAAAAAAAGAGATATGAGCTATTCCAACAAGGGGAATTCGACTTGAATTTCCCCTGCGATAAATCTATATACAGCGTTCATTGACATACAAGGCAACAAATCAAAGACTTGTCTAACCTTTT
>CALIZI010000049.1 GCA_938028705.1 uncultured Saprospiraceae bacterium
CGATTAAAATAGGGAATAGTTGCAAGGCGAATGTTTTTATGAAAAATGGGTGTCTGAATACTCAAATATCCGCTTTTAACAAAAGAATTCGCCTTGCAACTCGCGTATAATCATTTACCCTATTTTTGTCGAACACTACCAAATTTCAATTTTATTAAAATAATTACAATAAAAATATTCAACTATATAAAGTCTCTCATACTCTTTCACTCTACACACTTACACTCATCAGGTCTGCGAATCGTTTAACGCGATTAGCGATTTCTTCTTTATCCAAATTTTTAATTTTTTCGATACCAAATTTCTCGACAGTACAGGAAGCCAATACCGAACCATAGACAACGGCACGTTTCATATTTTCAAAGGACAAATCGCCCGAACCGGCAAGGTAGCCAATGAATCCGCCTGCGAAGGTATCGCCTGCACCTGTTGGGTCAAAAACTTCTTCGAGTGGTAGCGCAGGAGCAAAGAAGATATTTTCTTCATGAAATAATAATGCACCATGTTCACCTTTCTTAATAACCAAATATTTAGGTCCCATCGCACGAATCACCCTTGCTGCTTTGACGAGTGAATATTCACCCGAAAGTTGACGGGCTTCTTCATCATTGATGGTCAGTACGTCTATTTCTGCAATCACTTTTTTCAAACTATCCATCGCTACATCCATCCAGAAGTTCATCGTGTCAAGTACGATGAGTTTTGGACGCTTATTCATTTGTTGGATGACACGCATTTGTACTTCCGGTGTCAGGTTGCCGAGCATTACGTACTCTGCATCTTTGTAGCTTTCCGGCAGTACAGGGTCAAAATCTGCCAATACATTGAGTTCGGTGACAAGCGTATCACGCGAATTCATATTGTCGTGGTAGCGACCCGCCCAATAAAAGGATTTTTGTCCTTCTTTGATTTGCAAGCCTTCCAAACTCACGCCTTGTGCTTTCAAAGCATCTAATTCAGCATCAGGGAAATCATCACCAATGACAGAGCATAATTTGATGTCATTGATAAAATAAGATGCTGCCCAACTAATATAAGTGGCGGCACCGCCCACAATGCGGTCTGCCTTGCCGTAAGGGGTTTCGATGGAGTCAAAAGCTACTGTGCCAACTGTTAGTAAGCTCATTTATTCAGAAATTTTGATTTAATTTAAAAAAATTTGCCACAAAGATTGCACATTTATTTTTCTTAGCCTACCTTTGCATCACTTTTTGAAAAAAGATTTGCATCGGCAGAACTTTTTCCCTACAAAAAACGTATTATTGTAGTCTCGTTTAAAATTATAAATAAGATGAAAAATTGCCTCCATAGCTCAGCTGGTTAGAGCGCCGGACTGTTAATCCGTAGGTCCTAGGTTCAAGTCCTAGTGGGGGCGCAAAATAAAAGGCTATCCGTTTCGGATAGCCTTTTTTAATTATAGAGGGTTTTCTGTAAAGCAAAAAACATGTTAAAACGAGTGACGATACTAATATATCATTATGAAAAAACCACAGCTTTTTTTATCCAATAAACCAATGCCCGACACTGCTTACCAACAGCGTATTCTCAAAGGTATGTATATCGACAACCCAACGGTGCAATATATCGTATATATCCCCCTGATTATTGCTGCGATGGTTTATGGAATGGTAAGCTGTGGAATCACATGGTGGGAATGTGCTTTGGCGTTTTTGGCGAGTGCGGGGTTTTGGACGGTGTTTGAATATACTATGCACCGTTATTTTTTTCATGCCAATCCCAAGCGTCAATGGTTGCGAAAATTTCTGTATAGCATACATTGGGGACATCATGAATACCCGAATGATGGTCGTATTATGCTGGTCAATCCATTGGTGAGTGTGCCAACGGCGGGCTTACTTTATTTGATTTTTTATTTGGTGGCAGGGGCTTATGTTCATCCTTTTATGGCAGGTGTGATGAGTATTTATTTGCTCTATGATTGGTTTCATTTTGCCGCACACAATAAAAATTATAATCATTGGTGGTTTCAATTGATGAAGCGACACCACTTGAAACATCATTATCAGGATTCGACAAAAAACTATGGTTTTACTTCTACGATTTGGGATAAAGCATTGGATACGGAGTTGGAATCATCTAAAGTAGTGATGGAGAAGAAGTCCTTTCGTTGAGCTTTTTGATGCAAATAACAGATAATCATATCACCTATCTGCTTTATATTTTTCGCAAGAATTTATAAGAAAAGTATTCGTATTTTCGTGTGTTTACATCATGTATTTTGATATTTTTTGGAAAAACAATTGATTTCACTTATATTTGCGTGAGTGATGTATAAGTTTGAAGGAACAGGGTTTTTTGAACTAATATTTATTGAATTTCGTATAACTATTAAATATATACTTTATTGTTGTACAAAAACTTAGCGAAGATAGCTGATATAAACAGCTTAAAATGACTAAGTCAAGTTAAATATTTTGTCTATTTCCACACTTCTTTTTAACACTAAAGGCATACTGGCAACAGAAGTCAGTTACCTTAGTTGTCCTCTATTTCCACTCATTTTTATAGCTATATCATTGCTGAAATATTAAATTTCATTCAAATATATTGCAGTATAAATGTACTTTTTATGACTGTAATTGAACTTTTATTCTCCCAAATTTTATTGCATTCAAATATAAATATTTCATAAATTATAAAGTAAATTTATTTTTATAAATTACAAATTCAAAAAAGGAACAAATCTCAATTACACCCGTATTTTATTATCCTGAGACCAATTGAAGAATGCAGTCTCTATTCATAAAACCTGAACCTAACCAATAAATGAATAAACAAAAGCATGCGCTCGTGACAGGCGGCTGTGGTTTTATAGGGCAATCTATTGTTGATTACCTAATTAAATCGAACTACAACGTGACGGTGATTGATGACTTTTCTACCTCTTATCCAATGCAGGAACGTCCGCATCTGGAGATTATTGAAGAAGATGTTATTTTGCATACCCGCCTGTCCAAACCCATAGATATTATCTTTCATCTGGCTTCTTTGGTCGGTATGGATTTATGCTATAAAAACAACAGAAGGACCTATGATGTCATGACGCTAGGAGCGAGACGAATATTATCCTTATATCCTGATGTGCCAAAGGTATTTTTTTCCTCTTCTTGTGTGTATGGCTTGGATTATAGTACACCTGTTGATGAAAACTTAGAAATTTCTAAGAAACAGGTCATGGACTATGACCAAAATCAGTATGGCTATGCTACGGGAAAATGGCAAATGGAGAAAGATATTATAGCTGCCTCTCCCAACAATCATAAGAGTATCATTATACGTCCTTTTAATGTCATCGGTAAAAACCAATCCGGTACTTATGGTATGGTGGTTCCCAAATTTATCAAAGCTGCTAGACACAACTTACCTATCACCGTTCATGGCAGCGGAAACCAGCTAAGGTGTTTTGCTCATGTAGATGATTTTACAATAAACTTATTCAAGTTAATAGATAATCCTCAAAGCTGGCGTTCCGATAATATGATTTATAATATCGGAAGCCCCAACCCTATCGGCATAAAAGATTTAGCCGAGTTGGTTAAATTAAAAACAGCTTCCACCTCTCCCATTAAATTTGAAGCTTACGACGATTATTATCCGGGCAAAAAAGACGTGCAGGTACGTATTCCCAACATCAAAAAAGCAGAGCAATTAATCGGTAAAATGACATGGCGAAGCATCAGCCGATCCATTGACAGCATATTAATACACGAAAATGAAACAGTATCTGTGTGACTATGTCATATTGGGCGCAGGGCTTTCGGGCATCTCACTTGCAACACAACTTCAGCAGACCAATGATATAGTGGTCTTGGAAAAATCGAAAACGCCCGGTGGGCTGGTGAAGTCCATTCATGTTGACGGCTTTTGGTTTGATGCTGTACTTCACCTATTGCATTTCCATAATCCTCAAGTCGAAAAAAGCTTAAAAGGGCTATTGGGCAAGACCTTTAAACCGCTCATTCCAAAAGCCGATGTTCGGACAGCCTTCGGCACGACAAAATTTCCATTTCAACTCAATCTTGGTGGACTTCCTAAAGAAGCGGCTATTGAGTGCATAGCACAATATATCGAAAAAGCATATACCCAACCTCCCAAAATCAAAAATTTTGAAGAATGGCTTTTACATTCATTCGGAGAAAAAATGTGCGAAGTTTTCTTTTTTCCTTATAATAATAAAATGTGGAAACGCCCTTTGTCCTCATTAGGAACCCGCGATTTTATCTGGAATATTCAAAATTACAATATACCCAAAGTATTGAGTGGCTTATTGCCCGACGAGACTAAAGTAGAAAGTTATAATTCCAACAGTTGGTATCCTGTTCCCAAAAAGGGCAGCAAAAAAAGATGTATGGGTTTGCTGATTGACAAACTGGTTAAACCTGTCAAACAACAGATAAAACTCGGCGAGGAAGTGGTGGAAGTGGACACCAAACGAAGGCAAGTCATTACAGAATCTTCTGTGGGGCGGTCTGTTTATCAATACAAAAAAGCCTGTATTTCGACGATTCCTCTCCCTGTTCTGCAAAATATTTCGCTACCCAAAACAGCCAATAAAGTACAATTGAAAACCAATGGCGTATTGTATGCTATGATCATGCTCAAAGGGCAAAAATACGATACGGCGAACCTTTGGGATTATTTTAGTGATGAGTCTATTGTCTTTTCAAGAATTATTTATATGCAAAATTTCGACCCGCATACTGCGCCGGAAAACAGGTGGAGTATCATGGCAGAAATTACCTATAAAAGTGAAGCAAAAAAACTGAATCTCAAAAAAATGGAGCAAAAAATAAAGCAAAATCTGTTAGCACTTAAAATTGTAAATAAGGAAAAAGACTTTATAAAAATTCATTTTGAAGATCACGAATATGCTTATGCTGTTTTTGAAAAAAATACCAGTAAAGCAGTCCGAAAAATATCTGAAAAATACCTGAAAAAAGATGTCCACCTACTCGGCAGGTATGGAAAATGGCAATATTTGTCCATGGCGCAGGTGTATGAAGAAGCAATCAAGAAAGCGGAGGAATTAAATAGTTAATTCGAGTTACGAGTTAGGTACGCACAACCCGTAACCCGTAACTCGCTAACTCGCAACTTGAGAAAATTTTGACGGTATATATTATCCTTATTTTCCTGATAGTGAGTGTTTTATCCACATGGCTGTTTATCCAACTGGCATGGAAAATAAAGTTTTTGAGCTATCCCAATCCCATTGTCAAATCACATAAAAAACCCGTTGCCTATCTTGGCGGTGGGGCTATTTTAATGGCTGTTGTTTTAAATAGTGGAATAGCCAACTTTTTACTGCCCAATGCCTCTTTTCATCAAGAATTATTGTATATCATATTGAGTTGCGCCGCATTATTTTTGATTGGTGTGATAGATGATTATTATCGGCTTTCTCCCGCTGTTAAGTTTGCGATGCAAATTGTCGTAGCTATCGGCATGGTGAGTATGGGCTTTATGATTGCGTTGTCCGGCATATACTTTCTTGATGCGCTGTTTTCCGGTTTTGTTCTGCTATTTATCCTAAATGCTTTTAATTTGATTGACGTTTGCGATGGGCTGCTGACCATAGTTTTTTTACCGGCAATGGTATTTTTCTATATGGTATTTGGATATGGTTGGTTTGAATTGATGATAATAATGACGCTGCTTGGATTTTTAATGTTCAATAAACCCGATGCCAGGATATATCTTGGTGATGCCGGAAGTCATCTGTTGGGTGGATTAGGCTATATTTATATATCAAAATTCTTCAATGCTTCTTCTTTTTTCACCGATACCCTTATTATTGCCCTGCTATTTTCAGTAATTCTTTTTGAATTTATGCTGCTCCTGTATCGCCGAACCCAAAAAGGGATTTCCATTTTCAGAGGCTCACCCGACCATTTTTCAATATTGCTGACCAAAGCAGGTTGGAAAAAAGAGAAAATTATCATCACCGCTTTTTTTATATCCTGTACAATGACTTTTTTAGCATGGATGAGTTATAAAACCGGATTCGTTCCTACACTGCTCTCTTTCCTTTTCTGTCTCGGTTTTTCATTTTTCATAGGGTATAAAATAAATAAAACGGATAAACCACAAGCTTGAATAAATTCCAAAAAACAAATCACAAATTCCAATTTGGACGTGTTTCACGCGATATTTTTGGGATTTGGTGCTTGGAATTTGGAATTTGCTTTTTGGAATTTGAATTAAGTTATGGCTTTAAAATTAGAAATAGTGAGTATGTTTTTTGCCCCCGATCAAGGTGGCGCACCGAATAGGATAACTATTATGGCAAATGAATTGAAAACGAAAGGTATTGATGTAAATGTCATAACAACGCTACCAAGTTATCCTGCCGGAAAGATTTATGAAGGGTATAGAAACAAATTTTTTGTCAAAGAAGTCAGAAATGGCATCACCTGTAGGCGATACTGGATGCTGCCCTCCAACTCCAACAATCCTTATGTCAGAGTATTCAGTATGTTGTCCTTTTCAATGACATTTTTACTCAGTATTCCCTATTTACTCAAACGGCAGCCTGATGTTTTCCTCATCCAATCACCTCATTTACCCATTGCCTGTACTGCTACTATTGTCGGCAAATTATTGAGAAAAAAAGTCATTCTGAATGTCTCCGACTTGTGGCCCAATAGTGCTTTGGAACTCGGCGTGATAAAAAGTGAAAAAAGTTTTTCCTACAGGGTTTTAAAAAAAATGGAGCGTATCATGTATGCAAATGCAGATGCTTTCGTTGGTCAATCTAATGAAATATTAAACTATCTGAAAGAAGTAGATGTCTCCAAACCCAGACTATTGTACAGGAATTTGATGAAGCCCTCACCTTATACATCAGCAAAAAGCCCAAGCTCAAAAAAGAAAATCATATATGCCGGACTGCTCGGTATGCCACAGGGTATTTACCGTATTTGTACCGAAATAGACTTCAATCTGCTGGATATGGAATTTCATATTTACGGACAAGGCGTTGAAAGAGAGAAGATTGAAGATTTCATTTCAACGCATCCCAACTCAAATATCTTCCTTCACAATCAAGTACCCAAAGAGGAAATTCAAACCATCTTGAAAGACTATGATGCGACCATCATTTCGCTTAAATCTTCTTTATTGGGCGCATTTCCCTCAAAAATCAATATGGCAATAGCGGCAGAGTTACCCATCATAATAGCTGCAAATGGCGAAGCCGCACAAGTCGTCGATGAGTATAAATTAGGTTTCGCTTCTCCGGCAGGAGATATAGAAGGTTTGCACCATAACCTTATAAGGCTCAATCAATTAAGTGCTGAAGAGTATATTGCGCTGAAAGAAAATATAGCCCGGATTAGAGACCAACACTTTGATTATAATAAACAGCAACAGTTATTATTTGATTTTGTTAGTTAGCATCAAAGCAAAATCATGACTGACAAGCCTTAAACGGAAGCCCTACCGTTTTCAGTGTCGTTCCATTGGGTGTTTCAAATGTCTCAAAAGTATTTTTGTGTTGATGATAATGAGAGGTTTCCAGCTCTTCGATTTCCAAAATCGGTGCAGCACAAACATCCTCACCTTTTAGTATGTCCATCCATTCATCCCTTGTTTTGGTTTTGAAAAAATCTTCGACTTCTTGTTTAGGAAATTTTGTGAGCATAATATCCAAATTATTATCGCGTTTCCATTCCGGTTTTCCAATGATTTCGCAGAGGTTGTTCCAAAACTTCAACTCCATAGCTGCGATAGCCAACCACTTGCCGTCCGCACATTGGTATGGGGAATAATTGACGGTCGTTTTTCCATTAACAATATTAAATTTCCGATAATCCAAACCGCCTTTGTGCAAGGCATACGGAACCGCAATAAACGGATTCATAGCATCTGCCAACGGTACATCCACAAAACTTCCCACGCCCGTTATTGCTTTTTTCAACAAAGCAGCTTGCATCGCTATTATCGCCATATAAGCACCTCCAATATCTGCAAATTGTGTATCTGGTACGGTAGGTTTTCCATGTTCATCTTTCAACAAACTCATCACGCCTGTATAGGCGAGGTAATTAAAATCGTGTCCGGCTTCGGCGGCATAATCATTATTTTGTCCGTAACCCGTCAACGAAACATATACCAATTCCGGATATTTTTTTTTCAATGCTTCATAACCAAATCCCCAAGCATCCATGGCACCGGGGCGAAATTGCTCTATCAGGGCATCTGCATTTTTTATCAAATCCAACAATTCTGCCCGTCCTTCTTCGGTCGAATAATCTATCGTTTTCATCACCTTATTATGATTGAGTTGATGAAACAGCATACTCGCACCATCTACTTGCACACCGCTTGTACGCACATAGTCCATGCGTTTCGGACTTTCGATTTTGATGACCTTAGCCCCCATTTGAGCCAACAGGTGTGTTGCCAAAGGACCGGGCAACAATCTCGTAAAATCAATAATGGTAATACCTTCAAGTAAATTCATCTCTTTTGAAATGTAAAATGTAAAATGTAAAATAACAAATGTAAAATATAAAAGTGGTATAACGTGAAATAGGTGTAGTTTTCTTCTATTTTATTGACGTTTAAATTTTTATAAATAAAAAATACCTACGTACTATCGACCCTTTTACAACTTGTCCCGACGAATGACGGGATTTTAAATTTATTATTTTACATTTTACATTTTTTAAATATTTTACATTCCTCACCCCTCCAAAGGATTTTCCATATCCGTCAATACGGGGTCATTCACAAAAACGACCTTACCTTTACTGCTGCCACTACCTTCAATGATGATACCTTGCCATTGGTCGCCACAATCATTTTCGAGCGTAGCACCGTCAAGTATCAGCGTAGCACCCGATTTGACTGTGATTTTTCCATTTTTGGGTAAAGAGATACGACAATTGACCGTCAAAGTACCGCCTTTTCTGATAGTTAAATGCCCCTCCAAATCTTTTGCACCCTTCCACACAATATTTTCATCAATATAAATGTTCTTTTCCGGATTAAGTTTGCACCAAGTAGGCACAAGAAGCCCGCGTTGTGGAGCGTCTTTTTTGGCAAAGTTGCGATGAATGATACCAATTTGGCAGGGAGTCCACGAGTTTTGGTGGGTGTTGTAATCCATCACATTATTTGACCAACCGTCAATACATTCTTTGCGTTTTCGGTTCTGTGAATAGCAATTGGCATGATGCGGCGTATCGTCGCAGCCATCATTGCTGCGCCAAGTGTGGTGCAAACCCAACACATGCCCGATTTCGTGATTAAATATACCATGAAAATACCAGGCACCACGATTGAAAGGTTTGCCGTTTTTCATTTTTGGTGTCGTGTAGTGATGATAATTTCCAGCAACTTTAATCGCACCTTCGCGCACAAAAGCGATACCCGTTTTAGTAGGTTTATAGGTTTTGGAAGCTATACTATCGGGGTGATGCGGCACCATAAATACATTGAGAACTTTGCCTTTTTGTACGCCATATTTCGTAAAATGCGTTTTGACATAATTATTTTTGTTTTTACCCGTTTTTACAAAGTAACATAGTTCATCATCGTTATGAAAATATACGCCTTCGTCACCCGGAATACTTGGGTCGGCTGCCAAAACATAGCGATAATTGGTCGGCAGTAAAGGTGTATTATTCCCAACGGGCAGATTCATTTCACTATTTTTCGACAAGTGTTTATTCGCTTCCCGTATCCAATCTTTGACATATTGTACCGCCTCTGCTTTCTTAAAACTCCCCTTCCCTTTGCCGTTACGCATGATGTGGAAATTTAATCGCACCAATCGTAATGTGCTGTGGTCGAGGTGATTAGCATCAGGAACATAATTGAGTTGGTTAGCACAACTGTTCTGACTACCACTTGTTGCGGTTTTGAGTTGGGCAGCATTGGGAGAGGCTTGTTCTACTTCATTGAGGGTCAGAAAATGACGCACACTGCGTGGCGAACAAGTCAGAGAGATAAATATCAAAGCTATTAAAAAAATAATATAACGCATCTGGAATACTTTTAAAATGTGAAAAAGTACAGTAAATTTGCATTTCGGAGAAAATGAGTGAATTTTGGGCATGTTTAAATTTGTGGTAAAAATAGTTGACGCTTTTTTGAAATGTAAAATGTAAAATAATAAATGTAAAATGTAAAAATGTCGATAGTACGTGTATATCACATTCTTATTTTTTTTATTTTATAAAAATTTAAAAATCAATTAAATACAAAAAAAATATGTTTGTATAGTATCCTGCAACTTTTAAATTTATTATTTTACATTTTACATTATTTTAATTTGAAAATAAAAGTGTCAACTGCAATTCTAAACATGCCGAATTTTGAATGAATGTCCATAATATTCACTCTCGCAAAATGCCGAACATCAACCGTTTTTAAACTAAAAAAAGACCTCGTTAGTTCGTCTTAATTTTATAAAAAAACTTTCGGATAATTATATTTTAGACTATCAATCTGTTTATCCGTAACTTATAAGCATTAACACTGTAAAACAGTAATACAATAACACATGAAAATCAACATAAACATGAAAATACGTATATTTTTACTATTTGTTTCAGCTGTTGTATTGTTCGCTTGCGATTCTGCAAAAAACAATATCAATCAGGAAATCTCGAAACTTGAAACCGAAGTAGAAGAACAGGCTACGGCACAATCGGTTTCCAATTTATTTGCCAAATATGAACAATTTGTAAAGGAATATCCTGACGATGCAGAAATGGGCGGACGCTATATGTATCGTTCTGCGGGTTTGGCATACCGGGCAGGCAATTATCAAAAGGCGGCAAGTTATCTGGAACGTGGTATCAATGACTTTCCCAAGTCAAGTATTACGCCGGGCAGTCGCGTTTTATTGGGTAGTTTGTATGATGAAAATCTGAACCAACCCGACAAGGCAAAAACGCTGTTTCAGTATGTGGTGGATAATCATCCTGACCACGAAGGCGCAGACCGTGCAAGGTTATTCTTCAAGCCGGAAGATGTAAAATTGCAGACTTTAATCGGGCAGCAAGAAGAGATATTGCGTGATGAAAATAATAATATCAAACCGCGTATCGCGGCTGATTTGTATGGAAAATATGCGGCTTATGCAGAGCGTTTTCCTGACGACAAAACGAATGCTCCCAACTATCTGTTTAAAAGCGGTGAGTTGTTGAGTTATATGAATAATCCGGCGGCAGCAGCGAAGTCGTATGAGAAAATATTGAGTGACCATAAGGATAGCAAAGTTGTACCGGATACCCGTTTGTTGTTGGCAGGCATCTACGACGACCACCTCAACAAAAGCGAGGATGCACTAGAGCAGGCAAAGATATTTATTTCTGAAAATTCGGGTCATCCCGACCTTGATAAAGCGAAATATTATCTCAAACCGGAAGATGAACGCTTGAACACCCGCATCACGGAACTCGAAGCCGGACTATCTCCGGAAGGCTCTGCTAAGATAGACTTGGCAGTTGCCGGAAAACTTATCAGAAAATACGAAACTTACGTCAAAAAGTACCCAAAAGGCAACAACGCAGCCAACTATCTGTACAAAGCCGGAGAGGTCGCCCGCTCTACCAATAATGCCCGTAAAGCCGTAGAACTCTTGGAGCGTGTGTATAGCGAATATCGTAAATACGACAA
This sequence comes from uncultured Saprospiraceae bacterium, assembly GCA_938028705.1. Taxonomy (GTDB): domain Bacteria; phylum Bacteroidota; class Bacteroidia; order Chitinophagales; family Saprospiraceae; genus JAHDEO01. The sequence goes on from CALIZI010000049.1 coordinate 11,653, forward strand.
AGCACCGCAAGCACTTTTCTTAGCAGGTTTTATTTATGAAAATGACTTGCGCGATCTCGACAAAGCCAAAGAGATTTACGAGTCATTTATGAAGGAATATCCGCAACACGAACTCGCTAAATCAGTAGAGTTCTCACTCGCAAATCTGGGTAAACCCGCAGACGAAATCATCAAATCATTTGAAGGGAAAGAATGATTAATGGTTAATGATTAATGGTTAATGGTCGATAGTAGATGATTAACCATTAATCGTTGACCATTAACCATTATAACCTCTGGAATAACATTTGCCTTATTCAATTCGTTGTGTAACAAACAAATTGAATAATGAAAAAAAATCATCTGCTCGTTCTCTTTTCCTTACAAATATTTCTCTTCCAAATCACCTTTGCTCAAAGCCGTATTGCCCTTGTTCAGAAAGACGGCAAATATGGTTTTATTGATGAAAAAGGTAAGTACATTACCCAACCTATTTATGATGAAGCCTTCTCATTCAGTGAAAATTTCGCGCCTGTAAAAGTGGGTGAAAAATGGGGCTATATTGACAAAACAGGCAAGGAAGTCATCCCGCCACAATACGACTATGCCAATTGGTTTTGGGAAGGCTTGGCAGCCGTCAAGAAGGGTGAAAAATACGGCTATATCAACCCTAAAAATCAGACCGTTATTCCCTTTGAGTATGATTATACATTTGCTTTTTCCGAAGGATTGAGTTCGGTAGAAATAGACGGTAAATCGGGTTATATCAACAAATCCGGGCAGTTGGTCATTGATGCTCAATACAGGCAGGCATTCGATTTTTACAAAGGCATCGGACCGGTACAAGATGAAAAAGGACGCATATTTTTTATTGATAAAAAAGGCGAAAAAGTCGATAAACCCTTTCTCGAACACCTCATTTTAAAAAAACAAAACTACATTTATTTTTATCAAGATGATAAAATCGGTATCAAAAACAAACGCGGCAAGGTACTCACCACAGCCCGTTACGATGCCCTCTCGCGGATGTATAAAAATCGCGTGTTTTTCAAAATAGGCGATGAAAAATACGGCATAGCGACCAAGCATGGCACAGTCATCAGGAAAGGACGATACGATGATGTAGGCAGCTTTTCCGAAAAACTCGCGCCTGTAAAAATCAATGACGAATGGGGCTATGTTCATTACCGCAGAGGTATGGCAATTGCACCTCGTTTTGAAGATGCCCGACCTTTTTATACCGGATTGGCAGCCGTAAAAATGAATGGCAAATGGGGCTATATCAATAAATCCGGCGAACTCATTATTCCTTGTCAATTTGATGATAATGAAGATAGTATGTTTGTGAAAATTAAGTGATATGAATGCAGGACAAATCTTTAGTTTTTAATGATGGCAAACCCGTAATGACTGCTTTACAGGCTGACCGCGAATACCGTACCGACGACTTTAGCCGTCGCAGGAGTGGAAAATAAATTTATAATAAATTAAATTTCAATTACTTAAAAATAAAATACACTTGACGGCTAAAGTCAACCTGTGCGATTAAAATAGTGGGCGGTAAAATTACGCTTTATGCCGTTCAAGATGCGTTAGCATCGACCCTGTTTGTAGTAAAAACCCAAGCAAAACCTATCAAGGTGCGTAGCACCGACACCGTTAAATGTACAAACAGTGCCGCTCCTACGGAGCTTAGGAGATTTTGGGGAT
>CALIZI010000050.1 GCA_938028705.1 uncultured Saprospiraceae bacterium
CGGATTAGAACGGATTAGAACGGATTAGAACGGATTAGAACGGATTAGAACGGATTAGAACGGATTAGAACGGATTAGAACGGATTAGAACGGATTAGAACGGATTAGAACGGATTAGAACGGATTAGAACGGATTGTCTATTAGTGTTTTATCAATATATAATGCAAACATAAGAGTTTTTATTGTTTATGTCAAAATATTTTTTATTTTTTTTGTGTTAAAGTTTTTGTGGAGCTTATCATGTGTGCAAGGTCGGTATTGTTTTTTAAAATTCATAGGAACGGTTTGGGTCATTTTTACAAAGTTTAATTTTTTAAATATGTTTATTTTTGAATTAAAAATAGAAAAAATAGAATTTTTATTTAAAATAGAGATTTTAACGGAATATTATTCTTTATTTTTAAAATATTCCTACAAAGTAAATAAAAGTATCATTCGTTTTTTTACAAATCATTATTTATAAAATCAGTAGTTTTTTAACATTTAAAGTAGTCAATCTATTTCAAACTTGTTCATTTTACTGTTTTTTGTAAGATTTTTGTGTATTTTTTGTAAGAAATAGTTATTGCTTTTTCTTGCAAAATTTTATTTAATTTCTTACATTTGTACTATGAGTATAGACAATCGTATAGAAGAAATTATACAAAAGGCAAATGACGGTACGATATTCTTTGCGAATGACTTTAAATCCGTTGGACCTCAAAGTGCCATACATACAACATTACATAGGATGGCAAAACGTGGATTAATCACTAGACTTGCACAAGGAATATATGCAAAACCAAAATTAAGTAAATTACTCAATGCAGAAGTATTACCAACAGCCGAAGAAGTTGCCCTATCCATTGCCAAACGAGATAAAGCGAAATTGCTGCCTTCGGGGAGTTATGCCTTATATGCCTTGGGGCTTTCTACTCAAATTCCACTTAAATTACTGTATTACACGGATGGAAAAGCAAGAACGCTTAAAGTAGGAAATCGAACCATTCAATTCAGAAGAACAACACCTAAAAAACTGGCGATGAAGGGTGAAATCAGTAGGTTGGCGGTACAGGCACTTAGTGAGATAGGAAATGGTAAAGTAGAACCCGAAGAAGAAAAAAGAATACTGGAACTGCTCAAAAAAGAGAATATAAAAGATTTGAAACACGACATATCTTTAGCTCCACACTGGATTGCAGAGATTATGGCAAAAGCATTAAGAAAATGATTATAAAAAAATGCAATCTGAAATGATACCTGTTGAAAGTCCTTCATTTGGACAGAGATTGATTTAAATTATATCATAAAAAGAAGCGTCATTTCGATTCAATCGAAATGACGCTTCTTTTTATACAAAATCTATCTAACATATTATGTATAATAAAAGTCCTTAAAAGTCAATACTAAAATATTGATAATCAAATTTTTAAATAAAATAAAGTCATTTTTAAAAATACGTGTTTTGCAAAATATAGATTGTATTCTAATTTGTATTCCTACACTTTTGTATTGATGATAATATGAAAACACATCATATTTTACATTAATTTTCATCAAAAATAAAACATTATGCAAGCACTTAAAATGACATTCGTCCTATCATCTCTTCTAATGCTTATCCTAAGTTCTGCGGTGGCTATGCCTGTGGTACAAAAGGAAAAAACGACTCCTGCAAACGAAACCGCTCATACTCCTCCCAAATCCGAGAAGCAACTCAATTTTATACAAAAATTCATGCTCAAAAAAGTGCAGAAGAAAGTGAAGAAAGCAACCAACGAGGACAAGTATCGCAAGCGGGCAAAGTGGTCTGTTATATTGGGTGCTTTGGCAGTTCCTTCTTTTTTTCTACCCACTATTGCAAATTCCATCGCTAGAGCTGTCGGCAAAACAATAGCTTTTACACCTTTTGCGAATATTTTATTTGCTTTCTCTGTGGCTACCTTTCTCATATTCGCAATAATGGCAATCGCTCTCGGAACTAAGGTAGAAAAAAACACGAAAAATGAAAAAACAAAAATGATGGCTCGGGCGGGCAGAATACTCGGAATTACTTCGCTGCTTTTGGTGATTGCTCTTATTCTGATTGTTGCGGCTACATTCTCTGTCTATTAACAAGTAGTTGAATATATATTTTGAAAATAAAAAAATATTACACAATGAATATCAATAAAATATTAACTTTTTGGACTGTCTCAATCTTCACAATAATTTTATCATCGGGCTGTTCGCCTTCCGCTAGTCCGGGTTTTCTTGCTCCGGGCTTGACGGGTTCTGCCACGCCACAGCAGACTCCCGGCTATCAGGGGCAAGCAACGAGCGCAAATTATATCAGTAGCCAATTCACATTGAATGAACCTTATGGTCGGGTTGAAGACCGGAATTTTTTTGGTAAAGTGGATTTTCATCGCGCCAATACCTACCAGGGTGGAAGCGTATCGTATGGTGCTTTTGGGTATCTTGGAAATCTTAGTGCAAGAGATACCGAGATGACTCCGGCTTCGTTGTTGGGCAATTATTTTTATGGCGGTGTTGGTTTGACGGCAGGTGTCAATGCCCATATATCTTACCCTAAGTTGGACTGGGAGCTATTGAAAATAAATGCTCGCTTTTATAATGAACTGGGTAAATATCCGGAGTTAAAAAATGAATTAACAGACTATCGAAATGACCACGACGATATACTGCCGCGGACTTGTTCCGGGTTTATATTCCCCACTTGCCATCCTTCTTCCTATAATGACGTGTATTCAAGGCATGGAAGCATACTTGATACTTCGGTGGGGATGGGCTTCAAAATCAAGCACAAAAATAAACGCACAACTCAAATAGGTACAGGGATGAATTTTCATCTTTTTGGCAGACAGCGAAATTCGGTACGTGCTGAAACTACCACCAAAACTTTTAATACCGCCGGACTTTATCTTCAGTTTAGTCATACGCTTCAAGAGCGGCTTTCGGTCAATGTTGATTTGTTGAGCAGTGGAGCTACTTTTGGCTTGAGCTATCGTTTTGGAGAGCGATAAGATTGGTTATTTATCCTTAAAAAGCGTATTAGTATCATTCCTCGTAAATTTAAGTTAAACGAGAACAAAAAGCGTCATTTCAATTGAATCGAAATGACGCTTTTTTTTATGCGAAATCTATCTAATATATTACGCATTACAAAAGTCCTTAAAAATCAACACTAAGATATTGATAATCAAATTTTTAAATAAAATAAAGTCATTTTTAAAAATATGTGTTTTGCAAAATATAGATTGTATTCTAATTTGTATTCCTACACTTTTGTATTGATGACAATATGAAAACATATCATATTTCACATTAATTTTCATCAAAAATAAAACATTATGCAAGCACTTAAAATGACATTCGCCCTATCATCTCTTCTAATGCTTATCCTAAGTTCTGCGGTGGCTATGCCTGTAATGCAAAAGAAAAAAACAAGCCCTTCAAACGAAACCGCTCATACTCCTCCCAAATCGGACAAGCAACTCAATTTCATCCAAAAATTCATGCTTAAAAAAGTGGTGAGGAAAACGAAAAAGACATCTGATGAAGATGATTATCGTAAGTGGGCAAGAATGTCTGTAATATTTGGTGTACTTGCTGCGATACCTATATTGGGTATCTTTTTTATGATAATTTCAGTTGTCAAGGGAGTCGAGGCACTGAAGTCAGACAATAAAAGAACCCGAAAATTAGCTATAGCGGGTATTGTGCTTGCTGTATTATTATTCTTTGTGGGGCTAGGAGTTATTATACATTTCAGGAATACATTTCCAGCAAGCTTTTGTTTTGCGGGTTGCTGATTTAAATCCTTATCCAGATGTTTATCACTTGGTAGCCCTCCTTAAAAATTTGAGCTAAATCACATAATAAAAAAACGTCATTCCGATTGCTTCTGAATGACGTTTTTTTTGTATTTGCGCTTGAACTTTTAATACCCTTCATCATGCACATCATCACAATGATAATGCTTCTCCTCTTTCTTTTTTGGTTTTTGGGTATCTGCACCGCCGTTTTTAGCGTCGAGTAATTTTTGAATCAGCCTTGCGCGTTCTTTTTTAATGGCTTCGCGCTTGGCGAGGTCGGTGGCTTTATCGTAGAATTTGATGCCATCTACAAAAGTCATTTCCGCTTGTGCATATATGGATAAGGGATTATCCGACCACAGCACGACATCAGCATCTTTTCCGGTTTTGATACTGCCTACGCGGTCATCTATACGCAGCAATTTTGCAGGGTTGAGCGTAACAAATTTCCATGCTTCTTCCTCGCTCATATCGCCGTACATGACTGCTTTGGCAGCTTCCTGATTCAAGCGTCTGCCCATTTCTGCATCATCCGAATTATAGGCGACCGTAATGCCTTGCTCGTGCATAATCGGACCATTGAAAGGTATCGCGTCAATGACTTCGTACTTATATGCCCACCAGTCGGAGAAGGTAGAACCACCTGCGCCATGTGCTTTCATTTTGTCGGCAAGTTTGTAGCCTTCCAAGATATGTGTAAAGGTATTGATGTTAAAACCAAAGGCTTCGGCGGTTTTCATCAACATATTTATCTCGCTTTGTACGTAGGAGTGACAAGTGATAAAACGCTGACTATTAAGGATTTCTAAGATTGCTTCTGCATCCAAATCGCGTCTGACCGTTTTGCCGGATTTACGCGCTTGCTCGTACTCGCGTGCGCGGGTGAAGTTGTCGAAATAGACTTGCTCTACGCCCATTCTCGTCTGCGGAAAACGAACCGTATTATTATCGCCCCAATTGGATTGTTTAACGTTTTCGCCAAGTGCAAATTTGATAAAACCGGGTGCATTTTCAAACTTCATCGCTTCCGGTTCGTAGCCAAATCGCATCTTAATCAAAGCCGCTTGTCCACCTATCGGATTCGCCGAGCCGTGTAGCAATTGGGCAGTCGTCACACCACCGGCGAGTTGGCGATAAATATTGACATCTTCCGAATTGACGACATCGCCAATGCGTACTTCCGCGCTACTATTTTGTGTACCTTCATTCACGCCTCTACTAATCGCGATGTGTGAGTGTTCGTCAATCACGCCACAGGTCAGGTGCATCCCTTCGCCATCAATTACAGTAGCACTTCCGGCAGCAAGTCCTTCGCCGATGCGCGAAATTTTACCGTCTTTTATCAGTACATCTGTATTGTCTAAAATACCGTCTTTTTCATTCGTCCAAACGGTCGCATTTTGTATTAAATAGGTCGCTTTTTTTGGTAATTCTTTATTTCCATAAGAAAGAAATGGATATATGACATCACCGATGACTTCATCTTTTTTCTCTGCGTCTTTTTTATCCTTTTTATCGTCTTTTTCTTCCTTTTTGAATGCTGAAATTTGTGTCGCATTCCATGTCAGCCAATTACCTGCTTCATCGGTGCCATTACCTGCCCAATTCTTGCCTTCGGCTGTGCCTGTAAGGGTGTAAAATCCGCCGTCTTTATTAGGTTTAAAAACGATATTTATGGTATTGCCTTTAATAGAATGTGTGACATCAATTTTATTAGAATCTGACTCCTCATATACCATTTTGGCTTTATCTTTCGTGCCTTTTGATTTGATGAGATAGGTTTTTCCGTCAACTTTTAATTCATAATCGCCACGCAGATCCACCGTAGCGGGTTCTTTTAAAATAAAGGGTTCGCCCTGAATCCAATTATGATAAATCGTCGTTTCTTTTTCAAAAATATTGCCCGACGTAATGATAAAATTTGCCCATTTTCCGCTTGCAAGGCTACCGATTTCGTTGCTCATTTGCATCAATTTGGCGGGTGTATGCGTGAGGGCTTTTAAGGCATCGACTTCTGAAAGTCCGTTTTTGACTGCTTTTTTGACATGACCTAAAAATTTACCTTTTTCCTTTAATAGATTGGTTGTCAGGGCAAATTCGATACCTGCCTCCGCAAGTCGTCCCGGATTTGAAGGGGCGAGTTCCCAATGTTTCATATCGGCAAGGCTGACGATTCGGGCATCATAAGGGTCTTCTACATCGTAAGCCTTCGGGAATCTGAGCGAAACGATTAATGGTGAACCTGTAGCTTTGATTTCATTGATGCGTTGGTACTCGTCGCCTGTACCACGCATAATATAAGTCACGCCAAATTCTTTACCTAATTTTGCCATACGCAATATTTCGAGCCTGTCGCGGACTGCCATGATTTGAGGTAATCCGGCGAGTTCGTTCCATCTTTCGAGTTGGATATTATGCTCTTCTTTGTGACCGGTTTTTTTATACCAATCGGCATCCAGATAGGTCTGACGCATCAAGGCTATCATACCCATTTGCGAACTCGGATAGCCTTGTGTGGACGAGCCTTTACTTACGGATAATTGGTGTGCAGAAACGTCTTTGAGCATGGTGATATGTTCACGTTTTTTACCCAATGACACCACCGTTGAGCTACCGCGCGAAATGCCATCTTCCATCAGGCTTTGCACCACTCCAAAACCCAATTTCCGATATTCTGCTGCAGCTTTTTCATCATGTTTGAATGCCTCGTGTGCGCGAAATTCGGTTTTGAGTGCCTGATTCCAGCTGTATGCGCCGTCTTTTTTGGAATACTCCTGCGGCTTGCCGTCGCGCTTGGGTTTGGATACTTCGGGCATGCCGTAATTGGTCATTATATCAATGAAAGAGGGATAGATATATTTGCCTGTCATGTCAATTTCCGTTGCACCTTTAGGTACACTTGCTCCCGCACTGACACTGACGACTTTTCCTTTTTTAATGACCAATGTCGCATTGTCCATTTTATTATTATAATCGGTAAAAATGGTGGCATTGGTGAAGGCATAATGTCCGTTGCGTTCGTCATATACCGCATCTTGGGGGAAGGTTTTTTGGGCGAATATTGAACTAGTAAGCAAGCACAAAATTAGGGTGCCGAATAAATTTTTCATAGTATAATTTATAGTTGGAGGTTTCTTTTTCAAAATTGTTTTACCTTTCACAAATATAGTAAAATTGTATGAAGATGAAAGAAAAAGCCTACCTCGCAATTCTCATGGGGGCAACTATCGGTGGTACGGGTGGTGTATTTATCAAATATATCAGTATGCCGGCAACGTCTATCGCGTGGGTGCGAATGACCGTACCTTGTGTGCTGCTGACGATATGGATATTGAGTAATGGGATTCGTGTTTTTCGGGGCAATTATAAGGTGATGTTGGGTGGTTCGGTGATTAATGCGGTGCGGATGTATTTGTTTTTGGTAGCCTTTATTTATACGTCTATCGGCAATGCGATTATTATCTTTTACACTTGGCCGATTTTTGCGACTTTGTTTGGGGTGACACTACTGAAAGAACGTATCAGCCGACGACAAGTTTGGTTGTTGTTGCTGGCATTTACAGGTATCATTATCGCTTACTCGAATCAGACTTTTTCGTTTGATAATCAGGATTTTATCGGGATGAGTGCAGCTATCGGGTCGGCATTTTTGTATGCTTTGACGGTGATTATTTTTAAGTCGGAATCAGAGCATTATACGCGAAATGAAATAATTTTTTATCAAAATATTATCGGTGCATTTGTCTTTTTACCGTTCTTCATCCTCAATGAACCTGCGCCTACTCAAACAGATATAATCTTGGGTATTGCTTACGGTTTGTTGATAGGTATGGTGGCATATAATTTTTTCTTTTTTGGTTTGAAATATTTGGATGCCTCTCGCGCTTCGATGCTGACTTATACGGAAGTGGTCAGTGCGGTTTTGTTGAGTTATTTTATTATTGGTGATGTGTTGAGTTGGAATATGATTGTGGGGGGTGGATGTATTATTTTGAGTACGTTGTTGTTGCGAGTAACGAGCGGAGAGTAGCGAGTAGGTTGGGTAGGTTATTTATTGCGAGTTCCCTTAGCCGCCTTGTTCTTTCGAGCCGATTTCGGGTGTCCATGCCAAGATACCTTTTTCGCTATCGTACCAATCGTCGGAACTACTGCTGACAGCTTATAAGATATTGCCGCCGCCGTAAATGTATCGGTTGTGCTTAGTTAGTTATGGACTTTGCATAGTGAAAAAGGTCTTGATAAAAAGGTTTATTTTTTGAGTTTTAATGCAGTGAGAAAGGATTTAATTAAAATTATTTTATAATATCTTTTTCATTAAAAATAAATTAATTGGTCGCACTGAAATATAGCCGTTTTTTAATTAATTAAAATTATTTTATAATTTATTTATTATTAAAAATTAATTATTTATAAATATTTTTTATTGTAAAATAATTTAAAAATGCCCTTATTTCAGTAGAACCTTAATTAAAAAACAAATTTATTAAAGTAAATCATTTTTAATCAAAAATACATTGCAAAATAGTATTAAAATTTTGTATTTTTGTAAGCGTAATAAATAATCCGATAAACAACACTTTAATTTAAGTTCTAATGTGACCCCAATAGTGTATATATTCCCTTATCAGAAAAAAACAAACCATGAAATACACAAGTCCATTTCATCTTTTACCCAAGCGAAAGCCTTACCCTTTCATGGCTGCCGATGTACAGCAATGGAAGGAGGAATTATTGTCTAAATTTGAGGCGGAACAATCTTCGGGTATCACGATTCACAGCAAAAAATATGATAAAAAGTCTGTTCTTAAAGCCTTTGGTATGCTTGAAGCCCAACCTAAATATCATCTGCTTGTTTATGAAAATAAACCCTTATTAAACTTTATTGAAAAAAGAGATATTGACTTTTTTAGCGGTATAAAAAATTACGCATCTTTTCAAGATCCCGACTTTCAGGATTGGATAGCTCCCTACTTTATACCGCAGTATAATGAGGTCGTATATCAATATATTTCCACCAAAGAAATGATGTCTTTTCATTCCTTAAAAAGGCTGCATGGCTCACCTTTTCCTTTTCCCGAAGAATGGGAGGTTGAAACACATAAAAAAGCCTACGATTTCCTTACCGACTTTATCAAAAAAGCCAATGCGACACTCAATCATGAGCCAATTCCTGTCGTCAGAAATAAATTGCTGGCAAAGCGATTGGATATTAAACCTAAAGTCTCCGAATACATAGATGTCCATTATGCTAAGATGCTCAATTTATTGCCGGAACATTTTGAGAAAATTCGATTTGATTATGGAGCCTTTAATCATCGGGTCATCAAAAAAATGTCTGACAAAAGCGGAGAGGCAAAAAGACTCACCGAGGGTGCGTTGGAAGTGATTGTGACAGCGGCTGAAATAGATGTTATGATGCGTAATGATAAGGCATCAAAGGAAATGTTGAGCGAATTGGGTATCAATGTTTTTGAAGGGTTTTCAAAACCGGTTTTTTATAATGCTGATGTTGATTATCTTGGTGCTTACATCAAGAACATTGTATTTGTAATCGTATTTTTCTTTATCATTTTGCCCATTGCAGGCTACTTATTATTGCAACTTCTTGATTATATAATCGGACACTAAAACCGACGTTAAAATACATTTTAGAAAAACAGCGTTTTTTATTTCACTATTAGTTATTGTTTACACGTTTTTTATCAAAATAATTGACGGAAAAATATTTTTATTCAAAATATTCTATCGTATAAAAAATACTTGTAAAGTATTTTTAATAAATGACATTACACTGACTTTTTAAGTAAAATAAATTACCTACTTTTGGGCGTTCAATGAAAAAAAAATCTAAATAACAAAAAATAAAAAATCTTGGAATTTGGATTTTGTTATTTGGAATTTCAAACACGGATATGGAAAAATTCTTTTTCACCCGTTTACAATATCGCTCCGGCGATTGGAATACCGACCAACGAATGCCCTCCAACATCCTTAATTCGTTGGTAGAATATACCACTATTCCGGTGGATACACAAGAGCGTGTAGTCGCATTGAGTAGCGACCAAATTTTTGACTGCCCGTTTTGTTACATCAGTGGACACAAACTGGTAGAGTTCGACGACAAAGAACGCAGCAATTTTGAAAAATATGTCAACAACGGCGGCTTTGTATTTGCCGACGATTGTAATCATGACATTGACGGCTTATTTGCCAAATCCTTCGAGCAACAGATGGCAACGATTTTCGGCACAGATGTACTGAAAAAAATACCGAATGACCACGAGTTGTATAGTAGCTTTTTTGAATTTGAGGACGGACCTCCCACCACATCCTACGAACTCAATGGTTGGGGCGACGACCTCGTACACGACTATCTCAAAGCCATAGAAATCAATGGAAGAATCGGCGTTTTGTACAGTAATAAAGATTACGGTTGCGAATGGGATTATGAATTTAAAAACAAACGCTGGCTTGCCAAAGATAACACACAATTTGCTATAAATATCATTGTATATGCAATGACAAGTTAGTCCATAGTTGGCAGTCAATAGTTCATAGATAAACGTGAAACAGACATTACTAAAAGTTGCATAGGACTATGGACTACCGACCATTGGCTACCAAACACACACACACAACAAACACACCTTACTATGATTGACGTAAAATTTGTTACCACCATTGAAGCCCATGAGGATGGTAGGGAAAAGCAAGTCTTTTTGGACGAACTCAACTCGTGCCAAGTCTTGAATATGCTTACCCGTCGTTCTGCCGACCAATACGATGAATTCAGGGGCGGCTTTGCCATCAATCACAACCAGAAACCGTGGAACGTTCCCGGCAGAAAAAAAGATGCCGCTTATCTTTACGATGACCTCCATCACACTGCCCAATGGCTGACAGCACTTTCCGAAGTCATTGATGAAGAGGAGAGTAAAACCTCTTTTTCATGGCTCAATGAAGAATCTACCCGTCTTGAACTCAGTAAGCGAAATCGACTTGTCATTGAGCATCAATCAAAGCGCAACAAACTACGCTCCTTGAAGGTAGATGCCAAAGAGTTTGTCCGGCAAGTCCTCCAATCCAGTAAAAAACTCAATAAATTTATCAGCGACCTCAACAATCGAATCCGCATCAAGACCGCTGAATCTCCCCTTCATCCTATTTCCAAACGACTACTCCAAGTCCAACAAAAGTTAGAACGACTCAACTTGAATGAGAAAATTAAACAACTCGAAAAATCAGCGCGAAAATTGTAATTTGTAATTTGTAACTCGTGATTCGTTATCTTATTGATGGGTTTATTTGTACATTCGTGTAATCGAATATAAATAAACAAGTCAACGAATCACGAGTTACGAACAAGCAAATGAATGACATACAGCCGCTACTCTCAAAACTTGCCCATCTTAAAAGCGAGATACAAAAAGTCATCATCGGTCAGGAGACGGTGATTGACCAATTGCTGATAGCTTTTATTGCGGGTGGTCATGCCTTGCTCGAAGGTGTACCCGGACTTGCTAAAACACTCATGGTCAGCACTTTAGCACAAGCTACCGACCTTAGTTTCAAACGTATCCAATTCACGCCCGACCTGATGCCCACCGATATTATCGGTACAGAAATTTTGCAGGAAAATGCCAACGGACAACGTCATTTTCGATTCAATAAAGGACCTGTTTTTGCAAATATTGTCTTAGCAGACGAAATCAACCGCACACCACCTAAAACCCAAGCCGCCCTACTCGAAGCCATGCAAGAACGTGCCGTCAGTTATGCCGGAAAAACCTATCCGCTTGATGCGCCTTTTTTCATCCTCGCTACCCAAAACCCTATCGAACAAGCCGGAACTTTCCCGCTTCCCGAAGCACAAACCGACCGTTTTATGGTATGGATAAAAATAAATTATCCGAATGAAAATGAGGAGAAAAATATTTTAAAAAATACGACACAAAACATTCAATCCACCATTAATCCTGTCATCAATGCCAACGAAATCAAGCAACTACAAAACCTCGTCCGCGATGTACATTTAAATGATGATACCTTGGATTGGATAACACGCCTTATACGCAATACACGCTCACAAACAACTGATATTGAGGAAATTAAAACCAACGTACAATGGGGAGCAGGACCCCGCGCCGGACAAAGTCTCATCCTTGCCGCCAAAGCACATGCTATATTGAATGGTCGCTATGCCCTCACACACGATGATGTACGCACTATGATTTATCCGACTTTACGACACCGCATATTGCTCAATTTTAAAGCCGAAGCCGAACGCATCACTACCGACAATATGATTGAGATTTTATTAGAAAAAACACTTTATCCCGAAACGAAATTATAACTCAACAATCTGGCAGAAAACTCACCTTGCATTTTGAAAATCTATTGATACCCCACAAGTTTAAGTATTCCGTTTACTAAACTTCAAAGAGTTTAGTAAACGTAAGTAATGCACTGGTTTTTAGTTGATTACAAAAATTTGTTCTCCGCTTACGTTTACCAAACTTGAAAAGTTTAGTAAACGGATTACTTATATTTTTTATCTTGACAATGTCATGTTTTGAAAATAAAAATGTGTTTGTATTTAACATGGGATATTTTTTCCGAATTTGGGCTAAAACTCGTCAGACATTTTCAAAATTCACCGATGATGTCATATTTTCCCGGCAAAGTTTAAATGTCAGACGAGTTTTAGCCCAAATTCAAGAGCAAAATGCCAACTATATTAAATAAAAATCGAACATGACATTGTCAAATTATTTATTTAAAATGTTTTTAATATATATGATTCTATTTTTAAGTAAAATAAAAATATAGAAATAATTTCTGTTTTAAAAATATCGACATTTAAAAAGATATGGGGTATCGTTAGATTTTGAAAATGCAAGGTGAGTTTTCTGCCACGCCCAACGAAAATTTTTATTTATATAAAAAATAATTTTATTAAGATAAGCTGTCACACTCATGAATATTATTCATCAAGATGATTCGATTATTGTTATCAATAAAGTATCGGGAATACCTGTACAATCGGACAAAACCGGAGATGTATCGCTCATAGAGCAAGTCCAAACTGAAATTGGTCAGCAGCTATATCTTGTTCACCGACTCGACAGACCCGCAAGCGGACTGATTGCTTTTGCACGAAATTCGTTTGCTTTGAATAATTTAAACAAACAATTCAGAGAAAGGAAAGTTAAGAAAATATATTGGGCAGTAGTTGGGAATAAACCGGAATTGGAAGCAGGAACACTTATTCATCATATCCGAAAAGAGGCAGCGAAAAATCGTTCTTTTGCTTTCAACAAAGCCTTGCATCATACTCAAAAAGCTGAATTATCTTATCAACTTATTGCTAGTATAGAGCGTTATCACTTACTTGAAATTGACTTGCTTACAGGCAGGCATCATCAGATTCGCGCTCAACTCGCGGCAATAGGCAGTCCTATAAAGGGCGATGTCAAATATGGTTTTCGACGTGGCAATCGCGACCGTTCGATTCACCTGCACGCACGACAACTTTCATTTATACATCCCGAAACAAACGAAGCAATAACCTTCACAGCCGAAGCCCCCCAAACAGATAATGTCTGGAAGGCATTTAATTAATTTATTGTTTTATGGCTGTATTGTTTTATTGCTTTACGATTATAAGATTTTGCGAAGCAAAATCACGTAATTTAACAATAAAACAATACAGCCACACAACAATAAAGCACTATAACAGTCCTAAACGATTGCCCATATCTGTCAGAAAATGAACGACTTGGTATATTTTCACGTTTTGATTGGCAGGTACATAAATAGGTGGATGTTCAACGGCATTATGTGAGGTGAGTTTAAGGTTGGCTTCGTACTCGTCGCGCTCCAATTGAACGTATTTGACCCTTACTTGTCCTTCTGCATAGACGGCGTATATCTCACCGCGTCGAAGGTATCTTGGATTTTCTACTTGCCGACAAAAGACCATATCACCTTCCTGAAGTATCGGCTCCATACTATTTCCTTTGACATTGAAAGCAAAAAGATTGCCTTGTAAACCCGGAATACCAAATCTCAAATCTTGTTGTTCAGCCACTTCATCTGAAATGTGGTCACCCGCAGTCGCATGTACAGAAGAATAAATGATGTTTTGCTTGCCAAAATTTGGTGGAGGTTTGGTGAGACTTGTCGAAAACATATTGCCCTCGCCCATACGAATATAGGCTTCATTAATACCAAAATACTGACAAAGATTTTGAATAATCGTCTCCGTCACACCGCGTTCACCATTCAAAATAGCAGGAATAACTCCGGTGTGTGTACCGAGTTTTTGGGCGAAAGTACGTTTGTTGTATTCACCTTTATTGAGGCGATGTTGGTGTTTTTTGACAATCACCTTCTTTGCTTGGAGACGTTCAAAAATTTGCTTGAAGTAAATATTTTTGTTTTTATTTTTCATGGATATATTGATTTAATCACAGTCAAAGTTATAAATATTTTTAAATAAAAACAAATAATTTTAAAAATAAAAACAAAAAAATATTTTTTGTTTTCTTTAACCTTGATATTATAAATCTCATTACAACAAAAAGCATTTTATCTCGTTTGGTAAATTATTATAGTAAAATGACAGGATAATAAAGTAAAATGGTCATCTTTACACCCTAGAGTTGGACAATGGTTAATCGGGTTAATTAATGGATTGGCTTCTGTTCAAAATACAACACACATCTTAAATTGAACCGATCCCTTTTTATATGGATTTATTTGATTACTGGACTTTGGACAAAATGAAAATTAGGAAATTGGGAAACTCGGTTTTAAACCGTAACTAAAGACGGGTTTACCTAATTCCCCAATTTCCTCTGTCCAAAGTCTAATTGATTAGCCTGATTCACTAATCAACGAATAAACCAATCAACTAAATACTAACTTATCACACAATGCAACCAGTAGTAAAATTTTCAAGAAAAGACCC
This sequence comes from uncultured Saprospiraceae bacterium, assembly GCA_938028705.1. Lineage (GTDB taxonomy): Bacteria > Bacteroidota > Bacteroidia > Chitinophagales > Saprospiraceae > JAHDEO01. The sequence continues at coordinate 14,771 of CALIZI010000050.1, forward strand.
TAAACTTTTCTTTCAAACCCTTCGTGAGCGTGTCAATGAATATTTTGACCAAAACGATATTAAAAAAACGGGTAACGGACTGATGTACAGCAAAACTGTCGCGATGTTTGCGATGTATTTTGTGCCATTTGCTATTATTTTGACACAAGTATTGCCCGATTGGACGGCGATTTTGTTGTACTTTCTTATGGGCATCGGTTTGTCGGGCATTGGCTTATCGGTGATGCACGATGCCAATCATGGTTCGTACTCCGAATCGGGCTGGGTCAATCGCTTGTTGGGGCATAGCATGACGATTATCGGTGGCAGTTCATTTACATGGAAGGTACAACACAACTTTCTGCACCATACGTACACCAATATTTATGAATTGGATGAAGATATTGATGATAAACCTTTTTTGCGACTTTCGCCGCATGGTAAGTTGAAGCGGTATCATCGTTTTCAGCATTATTATGCGATGTTTTTATACAGCTTGGCGACGATTAGTTGGATTTTGATGAAGGATTTTAAGCAAATGGTTCATTATCACCGAGAAGGATTGACGCAAAAATGCGGCTTCAAACCCACGCGCGAGACCATATTTCTTATTGCAACAAAAATACTCTACGTCATGTACGCTGTGGTATTGCCCATAGCTCTGGGTGTAGCTTGGTGGGCGGTGTTGATTGGTTTTGTGCTGATGCACATGCTGGCGGGTCTAGTGATTACGACGATATTCCAACTGGCACACGTCGTGGAAGGTCCTGAGCATTTTGCACCGGAAAGAACGGGTACTATGGAAAATACATGGGCAATTCACCAACTCAAAACTACGGCGAATTTTGCCCGTAATAATCGTTTCATCACATGGTTTGTCGGTGGCTTGAATTTTCAAATAGAGCATCACCTCTTTCCGCATGTCTGCCATGTACATTACAAGAAAATTTCTGAAATCGTAGAAAGAACTGCCCGCGAATGTAACTTGGATTATTTTGAACACCGGACTTTTACGAAGGCGGTTGCCTCACATTTGCGTGTATTGAAGTCGCTGGGAAATGGTAATAATTTGGCGCATGGTTGAAGGAGAGAAATTATTTGATTGAGAGAATAAATTGCGCTGAAATTAGTTGTTTTTTAGTTTATAAAAATTTAATACATATAAAATTTAAAAAAATCAGTTCTTTGACAATTTTTGCAAAAAAAGAAAATTAACTTTTAAATTAAAAAAAATAATAAAGTTTAAATATCTGAATGTCAATACAAAATCTATAAGGTTTCCAAAAACCTTATAGGTTTGGGCGCAGGGCAGGCATCCTTTTTGCAAAAATTGTCAAAGAACCAAAAAAGTCAGCGTCATTCCGTCTATTTTTATAAGACAGAATGACGCTGTTTTTTTTGAGATTAACCCAAGTTGAATATGTCATAAACCTCGTCATATCAAAACTCATCGCTCATCTGTATTAAAAGGTGAAAAGTATAAAATGTAAAAACATTATTATAATATAAAATTATTTTTTTTATAAATTCCTGTAAATTATTTTTTTATAAAAAATATTCACGTTATATGCTTTTATATTTTACACTCACATTTCTGTTAAATTTTTTCGAGTTATTAAATGTTCCGAATGAGGTCATTTTTCTTATTGAAATTCAAAATTTTCACAAGCTAATTCAAAATATAATTTGGTTTTTAAAATTGTTTTTAATAAAATATTAATTTTAAACTATTTATTATTAATTGAAAATCAATAAAATTTTGAACTCGAAAAAATTTAACAGAAATGTGAGTTTTACATTTATTATTTTACATTACAATAACGATTTTCACCTTATAGTACAGATGAGCGAGGACAATATTACTTCACTCGCACCTTCATTTTCACATCTTCTACGGGGCGGTCGCCGGGGGCGGTTTGTACGGCAGCGATTTTGTCAATCACATCCAAGCCTTCGATGACCATACCAAAGACAGTATAATCTCTATCCAAAAACGGTGCGCCGCCTTTTTCTTTATAGGCTTGCTTCTGTTCTTCCGTATAATTTTTTTGTTGTGCCATAGCGTTGAGTTGTGCTTCCGGCACAGGCTTGCCTTGCACAACGTAAAATTGCGAACCGGATGATTTCTTTTCCGGATTGCTCGGTCCACCTGTGCGTGCTGCGGAGAGTGCGCCTTTAAGGTGAATGTGCTGATCCACAAACTCTGCCGGAATGGTGTAGCCCGGACCGCCCATGCCAAGTCGTTTGCCGGCAGCCGCACCTCTGGAATCGGGGTCACCGCCTTGTATCATAAAGCCTTTGATGACGCGATGAAACAGGAGGTCATCGAAGAAACCTTCGTTGGCAAGTTTGATGAAATTATCGCGGTGTTGTGGCGTTTCGTCGTAGAGTACGGCGGTCATATTGCCATATTCGGTTTCGATAACCACTTTTTTACGATTATCGCTATCACAAGCGGAAAATAATAATGCAAAGCCCACGATTAGGGCGAAAATAGAACGATTCATGGTTAAATATTTATATAGTCCATAGTCGATGGTCCATAGTCCATAGAAAATTTACTTTCTCATATTTCCTTATCGACTATCGACTACGGACTATTAACTATGGACTAATTCGCAAATTTATTGATTTTAATGTAACTTAGCTTTTAAAATAACATATTTATGCAAAACGGTCAGCAAAATAAACATCTTTCTTGGTTTAAAGTCGAAAATTTTAAACGATTTGAGGCTTTTGAAATGGAGAATATCGGGCAGTTTAACCTTATTTTTGGAGATAATAATACGGGGAAAACTACGGTGTTGGAGGCTTTGCTGTTTGATGATGAGAATTTTAATCAGTTTTTGAGTAATTTGTATGAAACGCTTGATTTCAGAGGTTTTTTTTTAGATGATTCTAATGGTAGAAAAATACCTTCCAGCTACATTAAGTTGTTTCAAAATACAAATTTAAACAGCAACGCATCTGATTTTTTCTATGAAAAAGTAAGTATAAATAGAAACCATGTGTCATTTCAGCACAGAGCTGTTTCTGAACTTACAGAAAAAGAACTTTTAAATCTCAAAAAAAATATTGTAACTCCATCAGTTCCAAAAGATGTTGTGATATTTAAAACAAATCGCAATAGTGAATCCTTATCAATAGAACCTGATGATAATAAAAATGAGGTAGATAACTATATCCCTTACATCGCTTTTGAAAGAACGTATGACGAGGATTTGGCAGATTTTTATAGTGAAAAAATCCAAAATAGTACAAAGCGTAAAGTTGCTCTAATCAATTCCCTTAACTCTTTTATTCCCGAAATCAATGATATTGAAATTACAACGGCTTATCCTAAAGACTCAATTATATCTATCAGACTTAAAAATAATGATAGCCCAATACCTTTGCCCATGTTCGGCGATGGTGCAAAAAAACTCTTCCGCATCCTCGTCGAACTCCCGATGTGCAAGCACCGCCGCTTGATGATAGACGAAATCGACACTGGCATTCATTACAGCCGTTTTAAAGATTTTTGGAAAACAATTTTAGTGGCAGCAAAGGAAAATGATGTCCAAATATTCGCTACGACACATAATAAAGAAGGTTTAAAATATTTCTATGAAGCCCTTGAAGAATTGCCTGATTATCAGCAAAATGCGCGATGTTTTACTTTAGCAAAAATCAAGGATAATTCAATAAAAGCCTATACGCAGACTTATGAGCAATTTGAACATGCACTACATTATGATATAGAAATTAGATAAGACCATTTCCATGAAAAAAGTAAAAATATTTGTAGAAGGTGTGGCGGACTGTAAATTTATACAAGATTATATTCAATATTTATTTAATGTAAAATTAGATAAAAATGATATTATTGAAATTGGAGGATGTGATAAAAAATCACTATCACTGAGAATAGGCACTTTTCAACGTAACGCAGATGAAGGAGGAATAAATCTCCTTATCTTTGATGCCGATGATAGTTTTGATGAAAAGCAAGAAGAATTAAAGCGAACAAAAAAAGAACTGAATATAGAATTTGAAATTTTCCTATTTCCCAATCATGAGTTGCCCGGCGATTTAGAAGTTTTATTATCCAATATCGTCAGCGATAAACATAATGCTCTTGTAGCCTGTTGGGAACAATACGAAAATTGCCTTAAAACGCAAGAATATAGCTACACACTCCCCGCCCGAAAAACCAAAATCTACGCCTATCTTGAAGCCTTAGTTGGCAAAAGTAATTCGCAAAAAGAAAAGATAAAAGAACGTAATCGAAATTACCGCAATACCGACCATTGGAATTTGGATACCGACTATCTGCAACCACTCAAAACATTTCTAAATCAATATTTTACATAAATGCCATACAAAAAATATGAAACGGTGATAGGGCTTGAAGTCCACGTCCAACTCAGTACGCAAACCAAAGCATTTTGTGCCGATAATGCCGCTTACGGTGCTGCGCCCAATACACACATCAGCACCATCTCAATGGCGCATCCGGGTACATTGCCGCGTGTGAATGAACAAACCATTAAGTATGCAGTGCGCTTGGGTTTGGCATTGGGCTGTGAGATAACGCGAGATACGCGATTTGACCGTAAGAATTACTTTTATGCCGACTTGCCCAAGGGCTTTCAAACGACGCAGGATAGCCACCCGATTTGTGTAGGTGGTTCGTTGAAAATCGGAGATAGAAACATTCGTTTGCACCACATACATATAGAAGAAGATGCGGGTAAATCCATTCACGATATTGACCCTAAGCATTCGTTGATTGACCTCAATCGTGCGGGTGTGCCATTACTGGAAGTGGTGACGGAACCCGACCTGCGCTCGGCTGACGAAGCGGCAGAGTTTATCACAAAACTGCGCCAAGTTGTACGCTATCTTGACATCTGCGACGGCAATATGCAAGAAGGTTCGATACGTTGCGATTGTAATGTATCGGTGCGATTGAAGGATGAAACTGAATACGGCACACGCTGCGAAATTAAAAATATCAACTCCATGCGAAATGCCAAACGCGCCATCGAATACGAAGCCCGCCGTCAAATCAAAATTATAGAAAAAGGCGGTGAAATTGACCAAGAAACCCGTGCATTTGATGCACAAACCGGACATACGGATGTCGTCCTTCGCACGAAAGAGAACGCACATGATTATCGGTATTTCCCGGAGCCGGATTTGTTGCCTGTGGTTCTGACAGAGGAATATATTGATGATATTCGCTCGAATATGCCATCGCTTCCTCACCAAATTCATGAAGAACTGACAGAAAAATACGGCTTGTCAGATTATGATGCACATGTGCTTTTAGAAGAAAAAGAAAATATTATTTTTTATAAAAAAATAACTAAATATACAAAAAATTATAAAGCAGTCGCCAACTGGCTCACCAATATCATTCAAGCACATTTAAATGATAACCAACTGACTATCAGTGAGTTTAATTTGCAACCAAAAACAATAGCTGAGTTGATACAATTGGTAGATAATGACAAACTGAGCAATGCTGCTGCCGCTCAAAAGGTATTTCCCGAATTGGTGAAACACCCCGACACCTCTCCACTCGAATTAGCCAAAAAACTGAACCTGATACAAGATTCGGACGAAGGCAATATCGAAGCGATTATAGACTCGGTGATTGCCAAGCATCCCGATAAAGTGAAAGCTTATCAAAAAGGAAAAAAAGGATTGCTTGGTATGTTTATGGGTGAGGTGATGCGTGCTTCCGGCGGTAAGGTGAACCCCAAAGTCGCTACTCGTCTTTTGCAGGAAAAATTGGATATAAAATAAGCTGAATCGAAGGAGTATTTAGGCTTGTAATTCAAACGATTGTAACGACTATGGACTATGAACTGATAGCCATTTTTTTCAAAATTTATATTTTAAATTTTATTCATATTTTGACTTACATTCAGATGGGGTGACATAGTGTACATCTGTGTCATATATAACTATTGTTATTCTAAAAAAAACTTATAACCTAATTATATTTTAAAATTAATTATGAAAAAAGTACTTACCACACTAATTGCTGTCTTTTCCGTATGCTTTATATACGCCCAGATAGCAAGTTCGGGAACGCCTCCCAGTTTCACTAAAAACATGACCAAAGCTGTCGAGACACACCAACTCCCTAAATTTGATGTATCGGCAATGCTCGCAGAAGATGAAATGACGAAAGGTGAAGGACCGCTTCGTTTTGGTAAACGTCATAAGGTCAATTTAACGCCTAAGTCCGCAGGTACATGGGAAAAATTGGCAAATGGAGACAGAATATGGCGTATTACCTTTACCTCAAAAGGAGCTTACTCACTCAATTTTTTATTTAGCAAATTTTATATGCCTGACAATGCGAAATTGTATGCCTACAATACCGATAAGTCAGATGTACGCGGTGCATTTACAGCATTGAATAATAAATCTGATGGCATGTTTGCCATTACACCAATAGAAGGTGAGACGGTGACACTCGAATATTTTGAACCGGCTACGGTACGCAGGCAGGGTGTAATAGAGATTTCTTATGTCGTACACGCTTATCGCAATTTACATTCGGTCATGGATGAACTACTGGAAAAAGATTATGGTGATTCCGGTGCATGCAACAATGATGTAGCCTGCCCCGAAAGTGCAGGTTGGGAAGACCAAATTCGCTCAGTGGCTTTGATTATCGACGATGGATTCAGGGCTTGCACAGGTGCTATGGTCAATAACGCTGCTCAGGATGGTACGCCCTATTTCTTGAGTGCCAATCATTGTGGTATCGACATTAACAGCAATTGGACTTTTGTATTTAATTATAATAGCCCCACTTGCGATGGACCCGACGGCAACTTAGACGAGAGTATTGTGGGTGGACAACTCAGAGCCAATTATGGTCCTTCTGATTTTTCATTATTTGAATTAAGTATGCCACCTCCTCCTGATTATACGGTGTATTATGCAGGCTGGAATAACATGGACGTACCTGCTTTTAACTGTACCGCTATTCATCACCCCGCAGGCGATGTTAAAAAAATCAGTTTCAATGACGACCCGCTTTTTAGTGGTACATGGGGAACAGGCGGAGCAGAAATTCCGGGTGGCAATCACTGGATTATTGGCGATTGGGAAGATGGTACAACAGAGGGCGGTTCTTCCGGCTCACCGGTATTTGACCACCAAAAACTTATTGTTGGTCAGTTGCATGGTGGTGGTGCTTCTTGCGATGATATTATTTACGATTCGTATGGCAAATTTTCGGCATCTTGGACAGGCGGTGGTACACCTTCTACCCGCCTGATGGATTGGTTGGGCGAAGGTAGGGATACCTTACATGGAGCTTATTTTATTGATCCACCACTTGCCCTTGACATACAGGCAGTCAATATACTTGGTATTAGTAATTCTTGTCCGGGTGATACCTTATCGCCTCAATTGATAGTACGAAATATCGGTAGTATGGGAATTGGTAGTTTTACCGTTAATTATAGTTACGATGGTGGTACCACACAAAGTATTGTATGGACAGGCACACCGATAAGTTTTTATGGTTCTGTAGTCATCGATTTACCTCCGATAGTGCCGGATGCCGGTACACATACTTTTGACGCGAGCGTTGCATTACCAAATGGATTGCCGGATGATGATATGATGAATAACACTGCGAATACAAGTAGCTTTAAAATTATTGATGATAATATCTTGACTATTAATCTGACAACTGACAATTTCCCCGCCGAGACCAGTTATGAAATCACTGACCAAAGTACGGGTGAGATAATATATACAAGTATAGGTTTCTCGGCAGCTCAATTAAATATTAATGATTACTGTTTAGAAGATGGTTGTTATACCTTCACTATCTTTGATAGCTATGGCGATGGTATTTGTTGTAGTTATGGTGATGGCAGTTATGAGGTAGTCGAAGAGAATGGTACTATAGTTGGTACAGGTAGTGAATTTGAGACACAGGAAAGTCTTGATTTTTGTTTGCCTTTTGCTTTGACAGCCCAATTTAATATACCCGAACAAACCTGTAAAGAAATATCTGTAACAGTAGAAAACACGAGTCAGGTAGCGACTTCTTTTTCTTGGTCGGCACCGGGGGCAGATGTTGAGACCAGCACTGAAGAAAATCCAACATTCACCTATTCAACTGTAGGAACGTACACCATTACATTAAGCACCGGTAATGATACAGATACCGCTACTTACTCGCAGACGATAGAAGTGACAGAAGATAATGGATTTATTGTTAATTTGACTACAGATACCTATCCGGCAGAGACTTCCTTTCAGATTGCAGACCAAGCAGGAAATACCCTGTATTTAGTAAGTCTATTTGAACCCAGTCAATTAAATATAAACGCTTATTGCCTGCCAAATGGTTGTTATACCTTTACCATTTTTGATGCCTTTGAAGATGGCATTTGTTGTGGATTTGGTCAGGGAAGCTATGAGCTATTGGATGTCAATGGCAACACAATCGGAAGTGGCGGGGAGTTTCTTGCAGAAGAAAGCATTAACTTCTGTTTGCCCTTTTCAAATACTACGGCAGGTGCAGGTTTTGATATCGAATCAGCCTGTGCAGGTGAAGCGATAAGTATCACTAATACCAGTCAAAACACGACTACCTACACTTGGTTAGCACCCTCTGCAACACCCGAAAGTAGTAATGATGCCAGCCCTACATTTGTATATGAGGATGCAGGTGATTACACCATTACATTGATTGCCTCCAATGATATAGGAAGCGATACACTCACTCAAGATGTTACGATATATCCTTTACCACAAATTACCGAGATTATCGGTGAAAATTCACCACTCAATGGTAGTACCGAGACCTATTCGACTCCCCTTACCGCAGGTTCTTCTTACCAATGGAGAATTGAAGGTGGTATGCAGATATCAGGTGGAAATACCAACAGCATTGAGGTAATGTGGGATGACCCCAATAATTCAGCTTACTTATGTGTTACGGAAACGAGTGCTGAAGGTTGTACAAGCAGCGAACTCTGTTATGATGTTCTCACACAGGTAGGTATTGAAGATATTGCCGCTGAAAAAGGGCTTCTTGTTTTTCCAAATCCCAGCGATGGATTGATTTATATAAAATCCAATGAGGCACCCGATGCACTTGATGTATATGATGTCATGGGACGACAAATAGACCTTATTTATCAGAATAATACCATTGACTTATCACAACAAGCAAGTGGTATTTATTTGATACGCATTACCTACGAAGAGGGTAGTGTCACCAGAAGAATACTAGTAGAATAAACTAAAAGTGTTTTGAAATGTAAAATGTAAAATAATAAATATAAAATGTAAAAGTGTGTGACCCACCATTAGGTCGGTATAATGTAGATATTTTTTGTGAAAAAGTATTTTTAAAATAATTTATTCACATTTTATCGTCCACTTTTACATTTTGAATTTGATATTTTACACTCACATTTCTGTTAAATTTTTTCGAGTTATTAAATGTTCCGAATGATGTCATTTTTCTTATTGAAATTCAAAATTTTTATAACCTAATTCAAAATATAATTTGGTTTTCAAAATTGTTTTTAATAAAATATTAATTTTAAATTATTTATTATTAATTGAAAATCAATGAAAATTTGAACTCAAAAAAATTTAACAGAAATGTGAGTTTTACATTTATTATTCTACATTTTACATTTCAAAAAATTCTATTGTTTCACAAATTTTCTAAGCAATACAGACTGCCCAGCTATCAATCTCACAAAGTAAAAACCTGCCGATAGCTCGCTCACATCAAAACGAACTTCCTGCAAACCCTGCTCACCTTGTATGTGCTGCTCAAGCACCTGACCGTTGATGTCAATTATCTGCAATTGAGCATTAGCGGCATTTTCCAATTGGTAGCTTATCGTGACTTCATTATTCACTATATTAGGTAGTATCGTCATATCTGTAATGGTCTTGGAAGATAAGCGGCTATAAATATTGCCATCCTCACGCACCAAGGGCGCAACACCACCCGACAAACAAAACTGCTGATTTTGTTGAACCCCAAAATTACCGCCGCCGGATACCAGAGTAGTTCCGTTGGCATCGGTCAAGGTATAATTTCCACATATCGCAGGGCTAACGACTGCTCCCAAAGTAGCTACTACACTACCTACCGGCACGAGTGTACCCGGTGTAACAAATGTACCGAGACTTGAAGCACTGCTCTGAAACGGACACAAACCATTATTACCGGTATCATAAAAATTTAAGGTATAACAACCGTCAGGTAAACAAGCCAAATCAGGTACATCGAGTGTAGCGTTTGGCGTTTCATTAGTGTATTGGTTGTAAGCAGACACAACGACATTGCCATCGGCATCGGTAATATCCCAACTGGTTTGTTGTGGTGTATTATCAAATCTGATAGATAAATTGACTCCGCCCGTACAAGGAAGATTACAATTAGTTGTAAAGTCTTCGGTGCCGTCGCCTGTACTATTTGTATTGCCTTGCGAAGCATTATCTCCAAGTCCGCGACGTGCAAAGGCTTGCCTAATGAGACATTCGTTTGCACCATCATACAAAATCCGGTCGGCAAGAATAATCGCATCGCGCCCGTCAACAAATCCGGGATTACATGGCAGCAGTTTCATACCTTCGGTGACCAGTGCCATAGCGATATTATTTCCGCCTGTACCATAGTGCAAGTCGGAGTCAAGACCATACAGGTCAATCAAATCCCAAGTCATTTCCCACAACATGACACTCCACACCGAGCCTACACCATGTGGTGCAATCTCCGTTGAAATATCTGCATAAGTATGTGGATTGATACTCATATCACAGGTATATGGATAGTTCCGAATCCCGTTGCCTGTCGGTGTTTGTCCAAGTACATAAGTTCCGATAGGTCTTTTGTCGTTGCGGGTATCGCCGGGTTCTATGGTCATCATCAATGCAAACCAATCACTCCATCCTTCTCCCATTTGTTCTTCATTACTAAGGCAGGAAATAGTGCCTGCTCCACCAACAAGGCGCGTAGAAATGCCATGCCCATATTCGTGAGCTATCATACCATTGTCAAAATCGGAAGCAAATGCTAGCGGATTTGAGGAAAGGGTGACATTGACCCCGGGTAATTGTGTACGGATAGCAGCACAGTCACTCTGATACATCATCACTGCCGGAATAGTTACATTTCCACTGTCAGAGTCGGAAGGCATACTAGTCGTTGTACCCGACACATCATTGCAGACAATAATAGCAATAGCTCCGGCATTTTGTGCGTGGAGGGCTTTGGTGCCGAATTGACAGCCGCCTTTGTCTATAAAGGCAATGTTTCCATTAATAGCAGCTCCATTGACAGGTGGGTTGCAGCCTTCTGTAGGAGCAGCGGTTCCATCATCCACTACCACCAAATTGCCCGTTACATTAAAATTTTGTGCGCCAAATTGAGCAATTGTATTATGATAATTACCTGTGATGCCTGCCGGAGAGTTGACTTGGGTTACGGTCTCACTCCATATATACATTTGTATTCTTCCACTGATACCGTCAACATCGGGCAGGAAAAAAGCGTTATTTGCTCCCGCCCCATCGTGTGCGTCAGCTATCATCCCGTCTCTACTCAAACCGCCCCTACCATAATTATTCACCTGAAAATTACCACTTGCTTCATCAAAACCGTAATGATACCATACATCGTGCATCAGATTGTTCCAGTAAAATAAATTGGTAATGGCGGATTCTAAATTGGGAGATGAAGCAGAACTTTGCGCTAAGTTCAATCCAAAATCAAAATCCAGCGAAGCCGTACCGTCGGGGCTAAATCCTGTGCCATTGTCACCATTGATGTCTTCTTGTGCCGATACATTATTCCCTCTTGTAACAGTGTATTCTGCCCCTGTTACTCCATCGATGTCATGCCAGCCAAAGGGTGAAGCCACAGCATCGGCAGGGTTGACGACCAACTGACGTATGCCATGATTAGGGCTTTCCACAGGTGCAGGAAATACATGATAAGAGTTCGGTACATTGGAAGAGAATGATTTTTGTTGTTGCTGTATATCTGCATATTTTCCTTTTTGTCCTGTTGTAATGTGTGTATGGTCATGCAAATCATCGGTACAATCTACCTCCCCAAAACTACAATACAATGTCCGGTTGACTTTATCAAGTATCTCGCCCGTAGTTGCGTCTATCCGCATACTCCACGAATCGTGATTTTGCATCTCCGCAATAGACATATCCCAACATAAACGCAGGTTGCCGTCTGCCGTTTGTTGATACACCAAGCCGACCGGAATATCATTCTTTGAAATACTGCCTCCCGTAAAGATTTTCCCCTTTGAGAGTGCGGCACTCTTAGTTTCTTTGAGGCGTGGCAATTCGCTCATATCATATTTCATCGCTTGCGCTGCACCACTAATAGCGGTAGCAGCATCAAGCATAGGCTTTGTGGTATTGATGCGCGATGCAATACTTTTCAAAAATTGATTGTGCAAAACAAGTAATTCGTTTTCCGTATTTATGTGAAGCCCAATATGAGCATTGTGAACCGGAATCCCTTGATGCCTTTGTTGGAGATAATAATGTGTTATGCCACTTTGGATGCTGGTATGGAAACTTGTAATTTCATAATCAGTGATGTCAGTGGCTAATTGCCCGATTTGTCGAGCCGAAGTATGGACATGTCCTCTAATCATTTCCTTTTGTGCGTCAGATTGGGCATACACAGCACCTGCCAGTAACAATGCTATAAGCATTGCAAATGGTTGAATTGTAAATTTCATGGTTAAAAACTTAATTTGAATGTTAATGTTTCACTCCTCAATTTGAACTTGGTGTAGTGATTCGTAATTCGTGATTAATTTTATTTAAAAAATATTTACATTAACTTTATTTAAAATAAAAATAATAAGATATTTGTATTTTTTAAATTTATAAATCAACTGAATCCTCTTGTCCAAATTATGGGAGGTTGTTTGTTTGTATTAATAAAAATATGGTGTAGTTGTATGATTAAGTGGAGCTATTTAAAGTGTTGATTTACAATGCAATATTGCGGGTTATTATACTGTTTCTCAAATACAAATAATCGAATTTTCCGTTGTAAAATGTAAGAAAAATATTATTTTTACATAATTATTTTTAGTTTAAATAACTGATTACAAATAAATTATAATTTGTAAAAAAAATTATTTAATTATAAAAATCCGATAAAATTTGCCTGTTTTTATGTCTAGTATCCAAATTTTTCTCATTTTTGTCGAAACAAAAGCACCTTCAATCTAATTATGATGATAAATTTGTTTTATATTGCTACATTGTTTGAGGGTTTATGGAATCATGGTTTTCATTCACTCATTCAATAATTCACTCATTCAGTCATTGTTTATGTTCAAAAAAATCAAGCAATTTTTAGGAATAGAAGGAGTAAAAATGCAAGTGGTATTGCCCGACGAAATCAGTAGTCGTACAGAAGTGATTACGGGTGATGTCGAATTTTCGACGATGAATACGCAGCGCATATCGTCTATTACGGTCAAGCTCATTGAGCGATATACGCAAGGGCGGCGCGGTGAAAAACGCACAGAGGAATTTGTGTTGGGAGAAATCGTAATTGACGAGGGCTTTATGATATATCCCGAAGAAGATGTAGCGGTAGAATTTGAACTGCCTTTTTCTAAAATACAATCGAATATGGATGCCAGAGCCGCACGCGGCGGACTCGTTGGCGGCTTGGCAAAAATAGCCAAAGCAGCCTATGGCGCAAAATCGGAATACCGCATCGAAGCCACTGCAAAAGTAGCCGGAACAGCCCTCAGCCCTTTCGCAAAAACGGATGTAGAATTTAGTTGAAGAGTAAAGAGTTTGAGAGTGTAGAGTGATAAGTTCTACATTTACACTCTACACTCTCACACTCTTTACTCTACACTCTCAAACTCTTTACTCTCAAACTCTCAACTTTCCATTATGAAACCCATTATGTTGATTTTAAAATATTTTGGAATAGCCGTATTGCTGTTTCTGTTATACGTCGTTATTGCTTTAATACATGGCACATTGACCGATTTTAAGCCTGATGAGGTCACAAAATTGGAACTCGACACTTCATCAAGTGAACAAACTATTTCGGACAATACTTTGACATTTGCCAATTGGAATGTAGGCTATAGCGGCTTGGGGGCAGAGTCCAATTTCTTTTACGATTCGGGCGGATTCCTGACTTCAAAAGGCAAGATGATACGCGCACCACGCAAAAATGTAGATAAAAACTTAGCAGGCGCATTGGATTTTATCAAGAATAATAAAGCGGATTTTTACCTTTTCCAAGAGGTGGACAGAAAATCGAAACGCAGCTACAAAATCAATGCCCACGCAAAATATGCCGCACAATTGGGAGGCTACGCTTCTACTTTTTCTATCAATTACAAATCGGCACGAGTGCCGCTGCCCGTCTTAGAATTTTGGCGAGTTATGGGCAAAATGGATAGTGGATTAGGAACCTACTCCCGTTTTCAACCTACGGAAGCCATGCGCTACCAACTTCCCGGAGAGTACCCTTGGCCCGACCGTATTTTTCATCTCGACAGGTGCTTTTCAGCGCATCGTTATCCCACCACTTGGGGGCAAGAATTGGTCGTCATCAACACCCATAATTCTGCCTACGACGATGGTACACTCAAAGCTCAACAAATGGCATATTTAAAAGATTATGTCGAAGCGGAGTATAATAAAAACAACTATGTGATTGTCGGTGGCGACTGGAATCAATGTCCGCCCGGATTTAAATATGACAGCTTTGCTTCTGCCGAAAGTGCGGACGGTTACACCCAAGTCAATATTGCCGACGACTACCTGCCCGCAGGTTGGCGATGGGCGTATGACAAAAACATACCGACCAATCGCAAACTCACCAACACCTATAAAAAAGGAGATACCTTTACAACTTTGATTGATTTTTATCTCGTCTCACCAAATGTAGAAGTGCTTGAAGTCAAAGGCATTGACCAAGACTTCCAATTCTCCGACCACCAACCTGTAATGATGAAAGTAAAATTGCGCGAGTAGCGAGTATTGAGTATTGAGTAGCGAGTAACGAGTAGAGAGTTATAAAAATTTACTCGCTACTCAATACTCGCTACTCAATACTCGTTACTCGCTACTCAATACTCGCTACTCAATACTCGCATAATTCCCATTCAAGATTGGCTCTTGCGGTTGCTTCGTGTGATATTTGGAAGAGGTTGGTAAAATAAATTTGTGGTCTTTCCAGGAAGTGTCGTAGCACTTTTTTGCGACCTTTTTTATATAAAAAATCAGGATATATGCGATACTCTTCTCGTATGGCAGATGCGTATTGTGTGTAGGTGTCGTGCGGGGTGGCGAGTATAGCAAGGTCAGCATCAAGCAATAGATAGTCATCCACAAAAGGCAAGAAGGGATTGTGTTCTTTTGTACTGATAATCAGCGTTTTAAGTGCATCCAATTGAAGTGGCGATAGATTTGATTCAGCTAAGACTTTAAGTGCGTATTCTGCACTTTTTGCTTCATTATTTTTGCGGGTAGCGCGATAAATAATATCGTGATACCACACCGCCAATCGAAAAACAGTATAGTCCTCAATTTCCGATTTATATCGTTCACTTATTTTTAATAACGCATAAATATGAGAAAGATTGTGGTAAGTGCGTTGCGCTTTTATGTAATGTTTTTTTATATTTAAAAACAATTTATCAGCTTGCGCTTCCATACCAATATCGCCGCAAAGCGATTGCCACTCCCCTTCCAAATGAGTTAGCTGACTTGTATCGTCGAATGTTAAGATTTTGATGTCGAGCATGGTTTGATTTTTGGATTGCCGGATTTCTGAATTGTTGATCCAAGTTGAATATGTAGCTCCCAAATTTTAAATCAAGTAATGGAATGTAACACCGTCAGCCTGACGGTACACCGCCCACTGCCGTCAGGCTGACGGTGTTACATGTCACCCAATTTGGGGTAAAATATTTTTCACTTCAACACTACAACACCACAACACCACCACAACACTCCCTCAATACCGTTCAAATTCTGTTTTACGTCTTAGGATGACATATTTGATAAATCGTTTGATGTCAAACCATAAGAAAAATTCCATTTTTTTCTGTAATTTAAATGTGGAGATAGGGCGGTGTTTGGTCATAAAATTTCGGCGGGCGGTGAGTATTCTTTTACGCTCTGTAAATAAGGTGCGATACATGGCATGTAGCATGATTTTCAAGAATTTCGGACGAATAAAAATCACATCAATCACGAGTATCATCAGGTATTTAAAAATCAGTGAAGGCAGGTTGAGCAGGAGTGAAGCGGTGGGCATTAATTTGAAATAAGAATAGAAAATATTGAGTTGGATTTTGAGGAGATAGTCATAGTTCATTATCTTACTCACCGACTGACTTTCTTTGTGATACACCACTGCCGAAGGCGCATAAATACTTTTATAGCCCAATATATTTGCCCGTATGCCCAACTCCGCATCCTCGTATCCGGTATCAAAATATTCGTCAAAAATACCGATTTCACAGAGCATGGGTACAGCGTACAAAGCCGCCCCTGCACAAGCCCCCATATTCTCATGCAGCGTATCCCATTCACTGACGGGTTCGGCATAGCCAAGCGGAATGACCTCGGCAGTGTTGAGCATTTTATGACCGGCATTATCCATGCGTTTTCGGTCGTAATAATTCACCATTTTACACGCTACCATATCTGCGTGGTGGGTCTGTGCATTATATAGTAATTGCTCCAACCAATCTTCGGATACAGTGGTGTCATTATTCAGCAAAACCACATATTCGTAATCAGATTCAGGTAAAATATACTCTTCTAAAATAAGATTATTACCCAACGTAAAACCATGATTTTTTGTTTCCAGTATGAGCTGTACTTTCGGATCTTCGCCAAATTTTTCTTTTAATATCTCTACATCATTTCCCTCCGAACCATTGTCGAGCAAATACACTTTAAAGTCCGTATAAGTTTGTGCAAATATAGACTCCATACATTCTAATGTATCCGCAATGCCGTTCCAATTGAGTATAATGATAGGAATTTTCATTTAGTTTATAGTTGATGGTCAATAATCCATAGAATTACGATTTATTGTTGAATCAAAAATAATACCTTCTTGAAGCCTGAACTTTGGACATTGGGGAATTAGGAAATTCGGTATTAGCTATCGGGATAGCTATCGGGATTTTTATTAAATAATTATTAAATAATTATAAAATAAAATTAATTAAATATTTTTTAATTTTAATGAAAAAAAACAACTGATAATCAATTACTTACGGTTTAAAACCGAAGATCCCAATTTCCTAATTCCCCAAATCCGGTTGAAGCACAACTTACGAAGTTTAACAAAATGTAGTGAGGAAAATTCAAAATTTATTGTAGTTATCACAAAAAAATCTCTGAATAATCATAGGACGCGATTATCCAGAGATAGAAAGGAATAAAAATCTTAATGCAAAAATAATAAAATTTTGTAATTTCCAAACAAAACAAGAAAAAAAATTAAAAAAGTTTTTAATGACCATTAATTAACGTTAAACAAGCATTTTTTACAAAACAATATTTGTTCCGAAAATTAATATGCACTAATTTTATTTTTGAAATATCAAAAGAGTCGTCAGACGAATCTTGTTGCTCAAAGCGAATATCTTATCAAATAACCAATGCCTTTCTGTAACTGTATTCATATAGTTATCTATAAGACATTTTGGGAACTTATAATGATTTTATTCTGAAATAATTTGTAGGTTTGTAAGCCTGATAAGTACAATGACTGAATGAGTAAATGAGTGAATAAAGCACTGTTGATCAATAGACTTCTACAACTTTGATAATCAATTATTTAGAGTGAATTTTAATTTATTAAAATATTTATTTAAATTACATTAAAAAACAATTATTATGAATATTTAAAATAAATAATTAAAAATATTTTTAATTTCAATTAAACTAATTAATTATTTTTATAATAAATAAAATTTTGATAATGCAAAGTTTTTAAAGCCATACAAGTCTTATGACGATTAACGAATGGAAAACTTATTGCCAAAAAATGTTGCCACCGGAGCATGAGGTCTTGCAGCGCAATAAAGCAATTACGTCAGTGTATGCAAAGTTATATTGGTCGAACCGCGATATATTCAAGTGGGCAGGTATGGCGGCTTTTGCTTCCCATCACGTAAGTTTTGGTTTGATTCCTTTTATGGTCGAGGCAGTTCCGATATTGGACATCAAAACCGCTTGTTCGCAGCGCGGACTTACCAATGACCTTAATCTCATCCGGCACCTCAACAACAGTATTTTTGATGATATTGCATGGGTACATTTTGCATACAGCAAACATGGTATTAAACCCCTACGTGAATTGATGACCGGACATCCACACTATCAAAATATGTTGGATGCTTTTGAAATACTTGAAGCCGGAAGACAAACCGCCCACAGGCAGCAGCTGACCCCGGAAGGACAGCAAAAAATATGGCACTCCAATACATTATTGCTCCGGCACGAACAAGAGTTTGTGGTACAACCCGTTTTTACTCGTCTTGGTGCCACTTTCCAACGGCTCCTTACTTTTTGTGCAAGTCTTGATTTCAACCCAAGTCATACCAAAACGGACTGGCGGTATCATAGTTCATTTCTTTCATATATGTGTTTGTATGGCAAACAAATTATGCTCAATACCAAATCTTTCCCCAACCTAACCATTTTACCGCAACGCTGGGCATGGTTGGAAAATAAAATTGTCTTGAACTGGCAAAGAAATGAACAAACGGACGAAAAACTGGAAGAGAAATTTCAAAAAATGATGGATTTTGACATCTTAGACGAGTAAAAAATAATGTAGCGCACCATTAATCATTAGTATCTTTATGAGGTTTTCACCATTGTATTCCGCCAATTATCGTGCAATTTCAATACCTTCTCAATCACATCACGCACACAAGCTTCTCCGCCACCAAGCGGCGAAATATATCGTGCAATTTGCTTAATTTCCGGCGCAGCATCTTGCGGGCAAGTCGGCAAACCTACCTTACACATCACCTCATAATCAGGCAAATCGTCACCCATGTATAAGATGGTATTGGGGTCAAGGTCGTAGATATTGATCAAGTCTTCGTAGGCTTCCATTTTATTCATCTGCCCGATGTAAATATCGGTCACGCCCATATTTTGCAGTCGAAGTTTGATACCCTCACACCGCCCTTGTGAAATCACGACCACCCTATAGCCACAACTCACCGCAGTACGTATAGCAAGGTCGTCGCGTGTATTGGTTTTACGCAGCAATCTGCCGTTGTCCAATGTGTATGCGCCACTTTTCGCAATCACCCCATCTACATCAAAAATGAAAGTCCGAATATCATTAAAAGGCTCTAAGTAGTTCAATGCTTAAATGTTGAAATGATGAAATGCTTAAATGTGTAATGGATGAATGTTTTAATGCTATAATGTTTTTCATTGACGCATTACATCATTATCTCATTATCGCATTTCATCATTGATTATCCCTCCACTCATAGACCCATTTGGCTTGGATTTGTTCGAGATGTCCTTCGTTGGAGTCCTCGCGTTTGCCCTCAAAATTGGGGATTTCGAGAATCCAAGTTAAGAGTTCGGTGAAGCGAATACGGTATATTTTTGACTCCGTAAATTCATCGCCAAATCTATCGTAAAGTTTCATGGCAATGTCTTCGTGGTCGTTCCAGTTAATTGGTAAATCTTCTATATCGAAGCCCATAATTTAGTTGTTGGTTCATAGTTCATGGTTCATAGTTGGTAGTTCATGGTTCATGGTTCGCAGTTGATTATTATTTGTCTCACTACTTATGAACCATTAAAACTATGAACTATCAACCATGAACCATGAACTAATTAATGTTCATGTCCGATAATGCCGGATTGGTCGGGAATCGTGACGATAATCTCTGCATCATCTTCTAAGATAACACACTGACATGCCAGGCGCGATTCGAGGCGCGGATTAGCAGCGCGGTCAACAAAATCTTCTTCTTTATCGGTGATTTCTTCGAGATATTCGTCACCCTTTTCCACATAGATATGGCAGGTGCTACATGCACATACCGCACCGCAGTTGTGATTAAGGTGGATGTCGTGCATTTCCGTCGCTTCCAAAATCGACACATCTGCCTCTACTTCAACGGTTTTTGTGGGTATATCTTCTTCAAATTGGAATGTAATTTTTGCCATTCATTTTAATGGTTAAATGGTTAATGGTTAATGATTAATTTTATTGATAAATCATTTCGCATTAACGCTCAATAACAATTTCTTTTGTTTCGTTTTTTGTGGTAAAAAATTATTTACAATGATAATACAAAGCTTGTGGGTTTTTGGTTCAAAAAAAGTGACATTGTCAAGTCTAACAACATGGAAATGCTTTACACTTTTAATATACTTGCACTCATTATTTTTATGCTATTGACAGAATTTAGCTAAATTCTGTCACTTCACTGACTAAATTTAGCTAAATTTAGTCAATTGGCGTGATTTTTCTTTTTAAATTAATAAAAAAACATATTAAATTCGTGTTAATTTTGCATTTTCAAAACAAAAAAAACTACGTGTTCTATTCACGTTAATTGCGTCCGTCCACCGTTGCTCCATACAAATCATAATCACCTGCATCCGTAATTTTTATTTGGGCAAAATCACCAATGCGTACATAATTATCAGCAGCTTTTACCAAGACCTCATTATCGACTTCCGGCGAATCGTATTCAGTCCGTCCTACGAAATATTCGCCTTCTTTTCTGTCAAATAATACTCGTAAAGTTTGCCCTGCTTTTGCTGCATTTTTTTCAAGAGAAATATCTTGTTGAATCTCCATAATTCGCGCAGCGCGAGCTTCTTTTACCTCTTGCGGAATATCGTCGGGCAATACATCTGCAGGTGTATTTTCTTCATGCGAATAAGTAAAGACCCCTACCCTTTCAAAGCGCATTTTTTGTACAAAATCGCATAACTCCTCAAACTCTTCCTCCGTTTCTCCCGGAAATCCGACCAATAAAGTCGTGCGAATTGCTATCTCCGGCACACGCTTACGGGCATAAGCAATAAGTTCTTCTTGTTCGGTGCGGGTGATTTGCCGACGCATACGTTCCAAGACGGTATCGCTCGCATGTTGGAAGGGAATATCAAGGTAATTACAAACCTCTTTTCGCTCTGCCATTGCGTCAAATATCTCCAAAGGAAATTTACTCGGATAGGCATAATGTAGGCGAATCCACTCAATGCCTTCTACATCTGCAAGGGCGTGTAGGAGGCGCGGTAGTTCTCGTTTTTTATAAATATCCAAGCCGTAATAGGTCAGTTCCTGTGCAATGAGCATGAGTTCTTTTACGCCGTTTCGGGCGAGGTTTTTGGCTTCGGCTACGAGGGCTTCTATGGTTTTGGAGACGTGTTTGCCGCGCATCAATGGAATAGCGCAAAAGGCACAAGTCCGGTTGCAGCCTTCCGAAATTTTGAGGTAAGCATAATGCGGTGGCGTACTGAGCAATCGCTCGCCGATGAGGTCGTGTTGGTAATCAGCATTGAGTTTGGAGAGTAAATGAGGGAGTTCGAGCGTACCGAAATAGGCATCAACTTCGGGGATTTCCTGCTCTAAATCATCTTTATAACGCTCTGATAGGCAACCTGTTACATAGAGTTTATCAATATCGCCCGTCTTACGAATTTCGGCGTATTCGAGTATGGTATTGATGGATTCTTCTTTGGCGCGTTCGATGAAGCCGCAGGTATTGATGACAACGATATTCGGCTCGTCTGCCATGCCGCCGTCATGTACTACGTCATAATCATTGGCACGTAATTGCATCATCAATACTTCGGAATCTACTACATTTTTGGAGCATCCGAGTGTGACGACATTGACTTTATCCGGCTTGTGCGACTTCGTTTTCATTGACTGCAAAGGTAAGGCAAATTCGTGGATTTGTTGGTTCGTTTGTTCGTTTATTCGGATTCACCGATTCGTAATTCGTAATTTCTAGCAATAAATTCATAATTTGTCCGATAATTTGATTTTATAAAACAATATATTATAATATATTATTTTTTTAATACGAATAACTACTCGTCTAACTTTGCCCAAAACTGACTCCTCTATCAGCGGCTGTCTTTAGCTCCGATAACTATCGGAGAAAAGGTTTGAAAAACCTTTAACTCGCGTATATTCGCGCCAACGCGGATGCTCCCTTATGGTCGTGGGCAGCTAAAGACAGCCCGTACTAGTAGCGACTTTGGGCAAACTTAGACAAGCATAGAAACGAATCACGATTTACGAATTACGAAAAAATAAATCATGGAAAAATTTACGTTAAAGGCATTATACAATCAAAGCTTTGTACAAGAATTGGCAACAGCAATAAAGGCTGCAAGTCCGGCTTTTGATACGCTTGATTTTGAGTGTCGGGTCTTTGATTCGGAGTGGGAACAGCGCGAACTCAAACAACGTATGCGCCATATTACGCAAGTGATATACGCAACGATTGAAGGTGATTATCAGGCGCAAATTAAGGTCTTGAGACAAGTTGCACCAAAGATAAAAGACGGTTTGTTGGGCTTGATTTTTCCTGATTTTGTGGAGCAGTACGGCTTGGATGATTATGCAATTTCTGTAAAGGCTTTGTCGGAATTTACAAAATACAGTAGTGCAGAATTTGCTGTGCGTCCATTTATCGAAAAATATCCTAAAATGATGGCTCAAATGCTGACTTGGGCAGAGCATAAAAATGAGCATATCCGGCGTTTGGCGAGTGAAGGCTGTCGTCCGCGCCTGCCTTGGGGCATGGCATTGAAGGCATTTAAAAAAGACCCTGCACCGATACTGCCGATACTCGAAAAATTGAAGGAAGATGAGTCGCTCTATGTCCGAAAAAGTGTCGCCAACAACCTCAATGACATCATCAAAGATAATCCTGATACGGTGCTTGAGATAGCCGCACGTTGGTTGAAAAATGGACATCCGCATACGCAGTGGATTGTAAAACATGGTGTCCGCACCTTACTCAAACGCGGTGATAAACGCGCCCTCGCCCTCTTTGGTCTTGCTGATGCCAAGGGGCTTAAAGTCTCCGATTTATCCTTTACAAAAAATAATGTGAAGATTGGCGAACATTTCCATTTTTCATTTGATTTGCATGTCGATAAACCGCGCACTGTGCGTATAGAATACGGTGTATATTTTGTCAAATCCAAGGGCAGTCAATCGCGTAAGGTGTTCCAATTGTCCGAAAAAGATTTTACTGCGGGTGTCCACTCTTTCAAACGCAAACAGCATTTTAAAAACCTGACCACACGCAAGCATTATGCAGGTATGCATCGGCTCGTGATTATTGTGAATGGTGAGGAAATGCTTGGGAAAGATTTTGAGCTAGGTGAGACTTGAGATATATAACTGATTTTTAAGCTATCCGTCTAACTTTGCCAAAACTGCCTCCCCCTAAGTAGCGGCTGTCTTTAGCTCCGATAGCTATCGGAGAAAAGGTTTGAAAAACCTTTAACTCGCGTATATTCTCGCCAACGTGAATGCTTCACTTATGGTCGTGGGTAGCTAAAGACAGCCAGTACTAGTGCCACATTGGGCAAACTTAGTTAGATAACAGATTTTTTTCGTATTTTTGGAAAATAAAAATAACGCAAATTGCATAAGACTTGGACTTGAATTCAAGAATTGGAAGACATCAAAATGTATGACGAGGTAAAAGCCTTGAATGAACCCGCTATGCCATTTGAGGAATATGTGAGTAATCGAAATGTTAATTAATTTTTGAATCGTAAAGCATATAAAATACGGAAAAGGGAGTCGGCACAATACCAACTCCCTTTTTCATTTTCTTTTGTCAAAAATTCTTTCAATAACTCGTCCAAATCTGGTATTTCTTATTGATTTTTGTTAATTTTAAATTTCAAAATCACAGCAAATATGATTCAGCAATATATTACAGACGAGGCGGGTAAAAAACTCGCTGTTATTCTTCCGATAGAAAAGTACGAACAGTTGTTGGAAGAATTAGAAGAATTGGAAGACATCAAAATGTATGACGAGATAAAAGCCTTGAATGAACCCGCTATACCATTTGAGGAATATGTGAAAAATCGAAATACAAACTGTATTTAATTCTAAAATACATTAAAAAAATCCACATTTTATCTTGTAAATTTACATGAATTATGACATATTACATCAATATCGACAAATCAAATGCAAATAAGCTACTCGAAGCCATACAACCGCTAAGAGATTTAGGCTTGGTGAATTATATCGGGGCTTCGGAGGCTGATATTAGCTTTTCCGATACTTCACTTTCTGATGAAGAGTTGTTGGCTATCGTGGAAGAAGGGGAAAAGGATTTTGAAAACGGTAACTTCTACACTATGGAAGAAGTGGATAAAATGATTGAATCTTGGAAGAGCAAGTAAAAATATTTTGGTCAAGCCGAGCGACGAAAATGCTCAATCAGATTCATGCTTACATCAGCGAAAGAAGTGAGTTAGCGGCAGATAAATATGTCAGTGGACTCCGTGATTCTACAAAAAGATTAACGCAGCACCCCGAATCTTGTGCTCCATGTAGAAATCCAATCTTACATGAACGTGGCTATCGCTGTTGTATATATCGGAATCATCTTATCGTTTACAAATTTATTGAAAATGAAGTGAGAATAAACTCCATTGTTTCTTCAAGAATGAATCCTGAACGCATGGGTGATCTTGTTGATTGATTAGAAAAACTACAAAATAGTAAAAGGGAGTCGGCACAAAACCAACTCCCTTTTTCATTTTCTTTTGTCAAAAATCCTCGTTCCACACGCATACGCAAGCCAGAGGCATTACGCTACGTTAGGCCACCTCCAAAAAAGAAACCGCCTTCCCCTCCAACATAGAAACGCCCATCAAATACTCATCCACACGCCGCGCAGCTTCGCGTCCTTCCGAAATCGCCCAGACGACGAGCGACTGTCCGCGTCGCATATCTCCGGCTACGAAAATATTATTGATATTTGTTTGATAATCAGCATCTTGTACATTGCCACGATTGGTGAGCTTCGTGCCGAGTTGTTGGAGCATGCCTTCGTGTTGCGGGTGTATGTAACCGATAGCGAGTAGGGCGAGTTCGCAGGGAATTTCGCGTTGTGTGCCTTCGATTTCTTTGAAGGAAAAACGTCCTGTGTTATCGTCTTTTTTCCATTCGATGTCCACGAGTTGAATGGCTTTTAGATTGCCGTCTGCATCGCCGATGAAGGCTTTGGTGAGTTGCGCCCAGTTGCGGTCACAGCCTTCTTCGTGCGAGGAGGAAGTCCGCAATTGCATGGGCCAGAGGGGCCAAGGCGTACTTTCGTCGCGGGTGTCGGGCGGTTGGGTGAGGAGTTCGATTTGGGTGATGCTTTTTGCCCGGTGGCGATTGGATGTGCCGACACAATCGGAGCCTGTATCGCCGCCGCCGATGACGACTACGTTTTTGTCCGTCGCCATCAATATTTCATTTTTAGGGATTTCATCGCCTGCTACGCGCTTATTATTTTGCTCCAAAAAATCCATCGCAAAGTGAACGCCATTGAGTTCGCGCCCTTCGATATTGAGGTCGCGCGGAATGGTAGAACCACCGCATAGCACTATCGCATCGTAGTCGCGGCGAAGGTCATTTACATCCACATTTACACCGACATTCGCATTGGTTTTGAAGCGGATACCTTCGGCTTTCATCACTTGTAAGCGTCTGTCCAGCACCCATTTTTCCAATTTAAAATCAGGTATTCCATAGCGCAACAAACCGCCAATCCGCGTATTGCGCTCAAAGACGGTTACGGTATGTCCTGCCTTGTTGAGTTGCGCGGCAGCCGCCAAACCCGCAGGTCCCGAACCCACGACAGCGACCTTTTTGCCGGTGCGTGTCACAGGCGGTTGCGGCTCTACCAAACCTTTTTCATATGCTACCTCCGCAATCGTTTTTTCAATCAACTCAATCGCCACGGGTGGACGATTAATCCCCAACACACACGAAGCCTCGCATGGCGCAGGACAAATCCGCCCCGTAAATTCCGGGAAGTTATTCGTCTCATTCAGAATGCCATAAGCCTCCGTCCAATCTTCCCGATACACCGCATCATTGAACTCCGGAATGATATTTCCCAAAGGACAAGCACTATGACAAAAGGGCGTTCCGCAATCCATACACCGCGCGGCTTGTTGCTGCGTTTGTGTTGGATTGAGGTCTTCATAGACTTCTTTGTAATCCTTGATGCGCTGTTTCGCATTACGCGATTTGGGGAGTTCTCTGTCGTATTTTAAAAAACCCTTCGGATCTGCCATGTGCCAATGCTTAAATATTGAAATGATATAATGCGACAATGAATGAACGTAAAATGATTTTAGTAAATCGTTCCGTGTAAGTATTTTAACGATTTACAAAATCATTTTGCGTTTCACGAAATTTTCAATAAAAATAATGATTTTGTCGATAAAAATAAATAAAAAGCAAGTTTTATTAAAAATAAATTATTTAAAGCGACTCATTTTGAAAATTTCATAATTTTTACGTTTTTTAGAAATGGAACATTTGCTTGGATACAACTTCTGAGGGAAATTATATTTTAGCAAAATTGATAAAAAAGATATAATATGTGGTTTCGATTTTCCCTCCGGTTTTGAAAAATAACGAATATGACTTATCTTCGTGTAAATTCATATCAGATTTTGAATTATGACAAAACACCCCAATCTTGCATAAAACCACCCACCCAAAACCTATGATATTATCATTCGACGAAATAGAAAGTTGGGAACAATTTGAGAACTTGACTGCCTCTTATTTTGAATTACAAAACGGAATAGAAGGCAAAGGCAGCGTAAAAAATACCGTCAAACAATCGGGAAAAGGGGCGGACGGTGGAGTTGATATTTTGGTGGAACTCCAAATGGAAGACCTTGTCGTACCCTTTGAGCGTAAGTGGATAGTGCAGTGCAAATTTTATGACAGAGACCTCCGAAAATCAGATTTATCAGAGGTAAATATCCCCACATTAATCAAACAATATAATGCAGACGGCTATTTACTGATTACAAAAAAAGGCGTAGTCAATACCCTCCAAAAATCCTTTGATGAATTGGATAAAAATTGTAACTTGGGCTATCGTTATGAGATTTGGACGGATAGAACGTTTATCAATAAAATTCTTAGGACTGATAACGTAATTTTGGAACAGTATTTTCCCAAATATTATAAACACAAATACGGAAAATAATCAAGTGCTTAATCTTTATAAAAATATAAAATAATGCGAGCATTTCTATCAGATTCAACATCAGATAATGAACATTATTTAGTCTCTACACTCTCGGGCAGTCTGTGGGACAACCACTTCGCCGTTACTTCCACTTATGGCGAATCGGAGAGAAAGTTTGCACATTTGAGAATATTAAACACCAATCTCTTTGTAGGATTTATTTCTATAAATGGCAGTCAGCCCGATAAAGTTATTCACGAACATAGCATTGCAGTCGAAGGTCACATTCCTACCATCTTACTCATCGAAAAAGGGGTCTATCCGCTACCGCTTGGTTTTATCAATCATAATGTCGTCTATTTTGACCGCCAAAATCCGCAAGCTGCCATTGATTTCATCATAGAAAATACCAACAACAAAGAAAATAAAGCCACCGATGCCTTCGCATGGCTGTTCGGGGGTGAAATTGCTATCAATTTATTGTCGAGAATGAGTAAGTCCAAAGCATCATAACCCCTAGCTCAACACTCTTGTGCCGACGAATGACGGCATCCACTCTGCGCCGCACCTACTCGCCACCTACCACCACAGATATTTTGAAAAATAACGAATATGACTTACCTTCGCACAAGTGAGCGATAGCTTTGAAGAAACAGGCTTGCTGATAGATATTTTTTAACCCAAGTTGAATTTACACATTGGTAATAAATCACATTAAATGAAAAAATATGGAAGGGATGCTGGAAGAAATATTGGAAACCACACATATTGAATTTGAAAAGAGTTCCTTCTTGTTTGATATAATTAGACATCAATCCGGGAAATTATATGTAGGAATCAAACAGACAATACACCAAGAAGATAATAATGAACATTCTATTAAGATTAACCCTTCAATAATAAGTGAGGTAATAGAAGTCCTTCAAAATTATGAGACAAAAATATTAGCAGAATAGACGCATGATAATAGTGTCAATTATTTATCAAAAGAAGAAACTGATAAAATCGTGAAACGTTATCTTAAAGGAATTTCATTGCAAGAATTATCTACTCAATTTGGTCATGAAGAAAAAATAATCGAAATGATATTAAGAAATAGAGATATTGAAATAGTATCAAATAAGGATAAAAGAAGAAAGTGGAGAAGAAGAAAAAAATAACCATAACAGCTTCGCACAGGTGAGGAATAGCTTTGAAGGAACAGGCTTATTGATAGATACTTTCGCAGAAAGATTAAAATTGATAGAATATGTCAAAACGTAAAAACCGATTGAACCTCACCAATTTTATAATTCCGAAAGATACCTTGTGGAAACTCATCATCGAAGGAGAGACAGAACCTTGTTTGCGTTTCTTTTTTCCAAAAATGGCAGCTCAAATTGATTTCTCCAAAGGTGTCCGCTTTCTGGGTGAGGAATTTTTCAAACTCTTTCCCGAACTAAATGACAGCCAAAACAGACGCTTGGATAAACTCATCGAAGTCACCCTAAAAACGGGAGAAACTCAATGGTTGCTTATCCACATAGAAGTGCAGGGCTATGTAGATTCGGAATTTACAAAACGCATGTTTGAGTATTTCTATCGCATCCTTGAGAAATATCAAAAACCCGTTACGGCACTTGCTATTTTTACGGATGACGACCCGAATTTTCATCCTACCGAACATCGGATATCTTGTTGGGGTACGGAAATGGTGTATCATTTTAACACCTACAAATTGGCAGAAAAAACACTGGTTGACTTTCAAGATAAAGATAATATATTTTCCATTATCATGGAAACGGCATGGTACAATCTGCGGAAAAATAAGCCCGAAGATACAGCACTCTACGATATAAAACTTCAACTCATTCGCCGCTTTCTCGAAATGGGTTATCCCAAAAATCATATCCGAATAATCTTGACTTTTCTTGGTTTTTACACTAACTTTAAGGATAAAATATTATCAGAAAATTTTGCAGCAAAAATGGATGAAATAGCTTACAAACACGCAGGCGCAAAGGACATCAGCGAGGTCATCATGGAACAACTTGGCGACCAAATACGGGAAATTATGAGGGAGGATATTACTGAGGAAGTGACTGAACAGATGATTCAAATTCTGAAGTTGAAGAAAAAGGGCTTTACCGTCTCTGAAATCGCTGATAGACTCGAAATTCCGGTAGAGAAAGTTCAACGTATCCTTGATAAATTGGACGATTAAACCCGTACATCGAATTCATAATAAATTCACTCACACAAAATCATGAAGCAAGCAACTTACAACCGTACACTCGACATCAGCGAGGTCATCATGGAACAACTTGGCGACCAAATACGGGCGATTATGAAGGAGGACATCATTCAGGAAATCACCGAACAGGTGATGCAAAATACCGTTTCAAATATGGAACAGCATGGTATGACTCCTCCGAAAATCGCCGAAATACTTCAAATCCCAATAGAGGAAGTCCAACGCCTTCTTTATGATACGACCGAAAAAGAACTGACGAATGCTCAACAAGAATGGGAAAAAAGTTTAAAGCGCATCAAGCATCGTCTGAAAGAAGCATCCATGCAATCGAAGGCGCATGAAACTATTGAAATCTTCTCAAAAAACGAAGAAGAAACTCATTTGATAAAATCATTATTGTCAAAAATGAACGTCACATACCAACTCAAGTAAGTCCGCCGCAACATCAGCATCCACACATATTTTGAAAATAACGAATATGACTTATTTTCGCACAGGTGAGGGATAGCTTTGAAGGAACAGGCTTGCTGATCGATACTTTTTAGAGTTTGTACAGATATAAAGTTGATGCTGCCGCATTCGACAATATTTCTTCTCTCAAATAATCACAATCTCTGCCTGAATATCCAACCGAAATCCGGTACTTCTGAAAAAAGCCAAGCCCTCCTCGTTGTCTATGTGTGCAAATTTCCTATGTTTTTTATTACAGGCAAAAGCCTTCTTCAATTTATATTGGCTGATGTCGTGGTTATCCGACAAAAAATCAATCGTGGAGCGTAACTGTTCTTTTGCCTGCGTTTGCCAACTTGCCCTTTGGTTCTTCAATTCAATGAGATATAAATGCCGTTCTGTGGTCAGCATGGCATCACATCTTCCTCTGTCTTTAAATTCGTGGTCTTGCAAGACACACTTATCTATTGCGGTAAAAACGACTTCGAGTGCCTCGTCATTTTTAACTGTTGCAATCCATTCTTCTTCGGGTGCTGTTGTTTTTGGAAATGCAGGTGTGTTGTCTTCATTATCGCATAAACCAAATCGCTTTTCGGTGATTGGAGGAGATTGACAAGCCGGATTAAAGAAGTTCAGGTTCATAGTGATTGTTCTATTTCCAAAAGCTCATCAAATATTTTATTACCGTCTTTTAATGATTCGTTCAAATAATTTTTATCCGAAGGAATACCATAAGGACTTGGAAGTTTATGTATCATTCCGGTATGTTCATCTAATTGATATGCAGCGACTTCAGAAGAAAATATTAATGATTTTCGATTAATAATTTTTTCAATTCTTTCTATGAATTTAGCGGGATTATCTTTTTCGCTTTCTATTTTTTTACTCAAATATCCAGCTTGAATGGCAATACTCAGGTAATTGACCAAATAAGGACTGTGCGTGGTCATAATTAATTTATTACCTTCGCTCATGTTGTTGTATTCCAACAGCTTTTTCAACATTTCCCATTGAGAAGACGGGAATAAATTTTGTTCGGGTTCTTCCACAATATTGATAAAAGCACTTTTGTTGAATTGTTTGGAAAGTGTAGAAATGGCAATCCGTTTTTGGTCATCTGTAAGATGCTTGTCACTCCATATAGATGCTACATTTTTTCTGAACCTTTCGAGTTCTTCACTACTTACCGGCTCTTTATTATCACTTTGTTTTTTTACGGAATTTGTCAAAAACCAAGATACCAAATACATCGGTACGGCAGATTGAAACCCGCTGGATGCTTCGGTGAGTTTTAATTTATAGCTATTGCCTATCAGATTGACAGTGTCATTGAGTTTATCATAATTCACGCCGACACCTTGTACGGGCAAATCCATAATGCCCTTGATTTCACTTTTTGCATAGTCATACTCTGTTACAAATTCGACCAGTGAATCGGACACCAATTTCAGCGCACTTACATTTTTGACATTTGCGATAAAATTCCTTTCGGCAGGCACGTACATGATTTGTGGTAGCGGATAATCGTCATAATTATCAGCCGTTTTTATCGTTAATTTTCCGTTTTTATAGGTCAAATGAAAAGCCTCGCCCTCGTACTCAATTTCGGTAATTTCTTTTTTTCCTTTTTTAATAAAATAGTTTTCAATGCGATGATAGGATAAATATTGGTTTTTGAATCGCCCGTTTCGTTCAAAGTGTTTGATGTCATAATCACCTCTTCGGAGTGCTTTTTCTATCCACATCAAAGTCGAAATCAATTTGGCAACCGTACTTTTGCCACTGCCTTGATTCCCGATGAATACGGTTACTTTTTTTATATCAATCCAATCCTCTCCCACACCGTTTTGTATCGGTCCGAAATGTTTTACTTTTATTCTACTCATGTTTTGTTGAATTGTCTGAAAATCGCGTGTAAAGATAGGAATTTATATGATTAATGTAGTTAGCTTTTATCCGTATATACTCACTTACGAAGTCACGACGTAAGATGATTGGCATAAACCGGTAGCATCTTATCCAGCTATTTTGAAAAATAACGAATATGACTTACCTTCGCACAGGGGAGCGATAGCTTTGAAGGAACAGGCTTGCTGATAGATACTTTTCAGTTTTGCATAGATATGGAAAAATATATATAAGTGTATTAGTCTGTTTTGATTTTTGGGAATAAACCCTTAAATTACACAAAAAATAGATAGCATGACAGCAACAGCACCGATAACGAAAGAATTTTTGCTGACCATTGACGATTACTACAAAATGGCAGAGGTCGGGATTATCCCACATGATGCACGGGTAGAGTTGATTAATGGTAAAATACGATATATGAGTCCGATACACAGTCCACACGCACACATGACGGGCGAATGTGACGATGAACTCCATTACCAACTCAGAGGGAAAGCGGTCATTCGGTGCCAAGCTCCGATACTCATTCCTGACGTTTCCTCGCCCGAACCGGACTTGGCAGTCGTAAAACTTCCCAAAAAAACATATAAAAAACGACATCCCAAACCCGAAGATATTTACCTACTTATTGAAGTTGCGGAATCTTCATTTGAGTACGATACAGGAGAAAAATTACAAATGTACGCCCTCGCAGGCATCCCCGAATATTGGGTAATAAATTTGAATGACTACAAAATCCATGTCTATCGTCAGCCCGACGGAGACAAGTATTTATTTGAGGAAATTATTGATGAAAATGGTATAGCGACATGCGAAACCATTGATTTTCAATTAAATGCAAAAGATATTTTCGGATAAAAAAAATACCATACGTAGGGACAAGGCATGCCTTGTCCCTACGTATGACGGCATAACGAACAAAATCATAGAGCTACAAAACTCGACCATTACGATTTGAATATAAAGCAAATAAAATATGAATTACAAAATCTCATTTCGGGAAAGAGCGGCGCAAGCTATGATGCGCTTATCCAAACAGCCGCCGATCACCTTAGAACAGGCAAGAGAACAAGTCCAATGGCTGAAGAAAAACACCAAAACAAAGCACAAGAAACAGCGGGATTAATTGATTTTGCGAAAGCTAATCCCCATAGCGCGGCACTCCCAGTCCGCGCCGCACCTACTCGCCATACCTACCACCACAGATATTTTGAAAAATAACGAATATGACTTATCTTCGTGCAGGTGAGGGATAGCTTTGAAGGAATGGGCTTGCTCATGGCAAAAAAATTCAACAATCCAAATTTTAATTACCCCGAATTCGGGGTAATTAACGCAGAGGCAGGAGTAAATCGGTTCATAATGTCTGCCAATTTTAAAGTGGTCGAATTTGACCATTTTAAAAATTGAAATTAGCGGCAACTACAACATTCCGTCAAAAAAATTTGTATCTTGCAAAAAGACATCAATCAAATCAAATGAAAAATTTATCTTTCAGTGAAATAAACGATGGCGACCACTTTGAAGATTTGGTCGCTGCATACTTCAGAGATTTGATAAATGATAATGATTCAAAAATTATTAAAGTTGAGGTAAAAAAATCGGGGGTTGGAACAGACGGAGGAGTAGATATATTGGTGGAGTACCTTTTTACAGACGACATAAAAACATTCAAACGGCGGTGGGTGGTTCAGTGTAAATTTCTGAATGAAAATATCTCACCAAGTAAAATCAATTCTGTCAATATCCCAACTTTGATAAATTCGCGTGGTGCAAACGGATATTTGTTAGTTTGCAAGAAAAAACCAACCTCCAAACTAACAGATTTGTTTGAGAAATTGAATGAAAATTGCGATAGAAGATACCAATACATTTGCTGGGATGGTTTAGAATTTCTGAGTAAAGTCAGACATAGACCAAATCTGCACGATGATTTTTTTCCAATTTACTCTACGACACAAAAAAGTAGTTGAACATGAAAGCATTCTTATCATATTCATTAATACAGAGCGACTTATATCTCATCAGTTTACTCTCGCGGGAATTGCTCAATGTCGGTGTAACTTCCAAAGGAACGGTCTATTCATCCGACCCAAGTGAGGAGTTGGTCACAATCACTAATTACAACATCAGAACCTGCGATTTATTTATTGGTATGCTCACCGGCGACGGAAGTATCCACCAAAATGCAATGGTTTATCAAGAATGGGAAATTGCCATTCATTTCAATAAATCAAGAATTTTCTTAATTGAAGATACGGTGGATATCCCCGCCGAGTTTACCGAGCCTTACCTGATTTATAATAGATATAATCCGAATCAGGTATTGCAACAATTACGAAATTTTGTACAAGAAAAAGAAACAGAAAAAAGGAATAAAAATAATTTAGCCCTAATCGTAGGAGGCGCAGCTTTGATTGAATTAATGACGCATCTTTCAAAGCAAGAAAGTAAAGCCTACGGCTAATCCCGTAGCGCAGCACTCTTGTGCCGACGAATGACGGCATCCAGTCCGCGCCGCACCTACTCGCCATACATACCACCACAGATATTTTGAAAAATAACGAATATGACTTACCTTCGCACAGGTAAGCAATAGCTTTGAAGGAACAGACTTGCTGATAGATACTTTTTAGAATTTAAAATATATAAAAATTTGTCTCTATGTATTTTGAAGTTAGTCTTTATTGAGAAAAAATAAAAAACCATTGGAGACAGAGAATACCTTACTGGATAAAATATCATCAATTGATGCACTGAGGAATGCTTGGGTTCAACTAAATAAAGAGAATGAAGATTCTCGTGGACTATCAGGAATTACAATTAGAGATTTTTCCAACTCATTAGAATCCAATTTGCGACAATTAAGCGAAGATATTAAAAATGGATCTTTCAAATTTATGCCAACGAGAGCGGCAATAATAAAAAAAGATAATGGCAAATTCAGACCATTACAGATTCCGGAGGTGAGAGATAGAGTTGTTTTAAAATCGTTAGCAATTTTACTTGAAGAAGAATTAAAAGACATTTTATCTATTAGTGAAGGTGTTAGTTATGCGTACCAGAAAGGTAAAGGGGTTAGAGAAGCGGTGTTGACAATGAAGTCGGAATTCCAAAATGGGGGTAAGGTAATTTTAAAGGCAGACATAATTAACTTTTTCGAGGAGGTCAATAAGGATAAATTACTTGAACAATTTGTCTATCCAACTATTTCTGATAAGTCAGTCAAATATTTGATAAATGGAGCTATGAATCAAAAATTAAAAGGACTGAATAGAATCAAAAAAGAATATAGAAATCTTTTTAAAAATGCCGGAATAGGAATTCCACAAGGGAATCCGCTTTCTCCCTTGTTATCAAATGTGTATCTAACTGATTTTGATTCTTATCTAAAAGATTTAGGTTATTCATTGATAAGATACGCAGATGATTTCATTGTAATATTTAATTCGGAAAAACAAGCTTTAGAAGGGTATAAGAAAATATGCACCTTTCTTGATGAAAGGTTTAAACTGAAAATTCATCCCCTGAATGAAGGAAATGGTAAAACACAAATAATTAATCCTCAAGAAAAAGAAGTGTCTTTTTTATCCATAAGATTTGACGGAATCAATATATATCCCAGTAAAGATTCCTTGGGAATATTGAAAGGGAGAATCAGGTCAATTGTTAAAAAAGGAGAATTAAATAACCAGATGTTTGATGAAATATATGGAACAATTGAAAAATGGATTGCAATTTATTCTTATCTGGACATTGAAAGATACTTTAAAACAGTTGATTCCTTTTTGATTACTCAATTGGTTAAAAAATTTGGGAAAAAATATTACAAAACAACTAAGTGTAAAGACTTGGCTCAAAATAGAAGAGAGAAGCAATATGATAAAAGTAAATCAAGTTTTTGGAGAAATCCTAACTTGAAAAAAATATTACCAAATTTCATACGAAGAAAAAAATAAAAAGATATATGAAGGAACTTTTAATTCTGCGAATAACCAAAGATGTACCAGACGAATCAGTAGCGGAGATGTATTATCATTCAAAACACTATGGTATAAATCCAACAATTGAAGATGTTTCCAATATTGGAGAATTAGAAACAGTATTAACTGGTAACAAATATGATTACATCTACTTTGCTGGTCACGGAGATGAAACATGTTTTTCAGATAATAAACTATTTACTACATCTTGGTCAACGATAGGAGAAATAATTTGCAGAACTGATTGCTTAAATCCTGATTCGATTGTTATGCTATATTGCTGTAAAGGTGGAATCAATACCGTTGCTTATCAGTTAATAGCTGAATGTGACAAAATATCATATATATGTGGAGCTAAACAAAATATGAGAAATATTGATTTGATAATTGGATTTAACGTCTTTATGTATTCAATAGAATCTCGAAATATTGATCCGGTAATTGCAGCTCAAAAATCTGTAGCGGCGACTGATATTCGATTTGAATGTTTTGATAGAATTAGTGTAGAATGCAATCCGCACTATCATCAAAACTATTGTAAAACTTGTGCGTAATATGGGTGAAAATGATAACGACAGAATAATCTTAATCACTATATTTACACTAATAATTCTTCAAATCGAAACCAATTTCCAATTCAAAATCGGCTAAAATTTTGTGCCTCCCTCACGCAGCCACCAACCTCACCTTCTCACTCCGCTTCTCCAAAACCGCCTTATAATCCCGAGGCATCACCTTCACAAAATCGTGTTTCGTATTCTCCCAATCTTGCAGCATAGCCAGCGCCCGTTTGCTACCTGTATATCGGAAGTGATTGCGGATAAGTTCTTGCAGGTCGTCGTAGTCTGTGGAAGCCATTGGGTCGAGGTCCACCATTTCCGTATTGCAATTTTTCTGAAAAGTATTTTTCGGATTATAGACATACGCAATACCGCCACTCATACCGGCGGCAAAATTGCGTCCGGTTTCGCCCAAGACCGCTACTACGCCGCCTGTCATATATTCGCAGCCGTGGTCGCCGATGCCTTCGATGACCGCTTTTACGCCCGAATTTCTCACTGCAAAACGTTCGCCTGCCATGCCCATGATATAGGCTTCGCCGGAGGTTGCGCCGTAGAGTGCCACGTTGCCGATGATGATATTTTCGTGGGCTTCAAAGGTCGCGCTGCGGTCGGGATGCACGATGAGTTTTCCGCCCGACAAGCCCTTGCCAAAGTAATCATTCGACTCGCCTTCGAGGATAAAACTCAGGCCCCGCGCCACAAAAGCCCCAAAACTTTGCCCCGCCGAACCTCTGAATCGAAACTCAATTGTATCGTCGGGCAGCCCCTCGCCTTTATAGCGTTTCGTGACCTCGTTGGAGAGCATCGCGCCCACTGCACGGTCGGTATTTTTTATCGCAAATGTGGACTCCATTTTCTTCCCCGATTCCAATACATTTTTCGCCTGACGAATCAGTTGCACATCCAAAACATCCTGAATATCATGTACTTGCGGCACTTTTTTATATTGACCGACATTATCATCCACAGGTTCTTTATAGAGAATCGGACTCAAATCCACTTGCTTATATTTCCAATGTTCGATATTTTTATTTGCTTTGAGCAATTCCACTTTTCCAATCATTTCATTGACCGTTCGGAAGCCCAATTCTGCCATAATTTCGCGTAAATCCTGCGCCAAAAAATGGAAAAAATTGATGACATGCTGCGGGTCGCCTGCGTAACGCTTGCGGAGTTCGGGGTCTTGCGTGGCGATACCGACGGGGCAGGTATTGAGGTGACATTTTCGCATCATAATACAACCTTCGACCACAAGTGCGGCGGTTGCCACGCCCCATTCTTCTGCGCCCAAAAGTGCGGCGATAGCGATGTCGCGTCCGGTGCGAATTTGCCCGTCCGTTTGTACGGTTACGCGGTCGCGGAGTTTATTTTTGACGAGGGTTTGGTGGGTTTCTGCCAAGCCGAGTTCCCACGGAAGCCCCGCATGACGAATCGAAGTCAAGGGCGAAGCACCCGTACCGCCATCGTGACCGGAAATGAGAATCGCATCTGCCTTCGCCTTCGCCACGCCCGACGCAATGATGCCGACTCCGGCTTTGGAGACGAGTTTGACATTGATACGTGCAGCGCGATTGGCGTTTTTGAGGTCGAAAATGAGTTGCGCCAAATCCTCAATCGAATAAATATCGTGGTGCGGTGGCGGCGAAATCAAACCCACGCCCGGCGTAGAATGTCGCACCCTTCCAATCCAATCATTGACCTTATGACCGGGCAATTGTCCGCCTTCGCCGGGCTTCGCGCCTTGCGCCATTTTGATTTGCAATTCGTCGGCATTGGTGAGGTAATACGCCGTCACGCCGAAGCGTCCCGAAGCGACTTGTTTGGTGGCAGAACGTTCCGAATCCCCATTTGGTTTTGGGTCAAATCTGTCGGAATCTTCGCCGCCTTCGCCGCTATTACTTTTGCCGCCGATACGGTTCATCGCAATGGCAAGCGTGGTGTGCGCTTCATGCGAAATAGAACCGAAAGACATCGCGCCCGTACAGAAACGTTTGAGGATTTCTTCGACGGGTTCTACCTGTTCTATCGGAATGGCTTCGGTTTTCCTAAAGGTCAATAAACCTCTCAATGTCAATGCTTTGCGCGTTTGTTCATTGATAAGTTTTGCATATTTTTTGTAAATATTATAATCATTTTTTCGGGTACAATATTGTAATAAATGAATGGTTTGCGGATTAAAAGTGTGGATTTCGCCACGATGTTTCCATTGAAAAACACCGCCCGTTTCGAGTTGCGAATTGGGTATTTCGACAGGCGGAAAAGCTAATTGATGACGACTCAAAACTTCCTTCGCTATCCCATTGAAATCAATACCCGAAATGCGGGAAATTGTTCCTTTAAAACACTTGTCCACCACTTCTTCATTCAAACCCAAAATCTCAAAAATCTGTGCGCCTTTATACGATTGCAAAGTCGAAATACCGATTTTCGACATGATTTTCAATAAGCCTTTTCCAATCGCTTTGATGTATGTTTGAATGAGGTCGTCGAGGCTATATTTTTCTTCAAAAAACTGAATCCGCTTCAATTCGGCAATTGTCGAAAAGGACATATACGGATTTATCGCATCTACACCGTAGCCAATCAGGGTCGCAAAATGATGCGTTTCGCGCACATCACCCGCCTCCACTACGATAGACACTTTATTGCGAATCCCTTGCCGTATCAGGCTGTGATGAATCGCGCCCGCCGCCAATAGCGAAGGTATCGGCGCATGATTTGTGTCCACCTTTTTATCGGACAAAATAAGGATATTCGCGCCATTGTGAACGAGGTCTTCGGCAGTCGCTCGCATTTGGTCAATCGCTGCGTCTAATCGTCCTTTCTGACCGCCTGTTTTGAAGACCATATCTACCACGCCCGATCTAAAATTCGGGTGGTCAATATCGCGGATTTTACTCAAATCTTCATTGGTCAAAACGGGTTGGTCGAGGTGAATAAATCGCGCATGTTCTGCCCCCGAATCCAAGATATTTGACTTGCTGCCCAGCTTGGAATAGAGCGACATAATCGCCCGTTCACGTATCGGGTCTATCGGCGGATTGGTGACTTGTGCAAAGAGTTGTTTGAAGTAATTGGCGAGGTGTTGAGATTGATGAGAAAGCACCGCCAAAGGCGTATCCGAACCCATCGAACCAATCGGGTCTTTTTTGGATTTCAACATTGGACCAATCAACACTTTCAGGTCTTCTTTTGTAAATCCAAATAATTGTTGATGCCTGAGTAATGTCTTTTCATTTAAATGAATATTATTAACTTCTCCTATTGCTAAATCCTTGATATTCAGTTTATTTTCTCTTAAAAATGTTTTGCAATCCACACGATTACAAATCACTTCTTTGACTTCTTTATCGTGAATAATGCGCCCTTCACTCAAATCCGCAATCAACATTTTGCCGGGTTGTAGCCGACCTTTTTTCACTATTTTCGCAGGGTCAACGGGCAATGCGCCGACCTCCGAAGCGACCACCAAACGGTCATCATTGGTCATAAAATAACGGGCGGGTCGCAAGCCATTTCTATCCAATGTCGCACCGACCAAAATGCCGTCTGTAAAGCAAATCGCGGCGGGTCCGTCCCAGGGTTCCATGATGTTGTTGTGGTATTCGTAAAAGTCGCGTTTGTAGTCGGGCATTTGAGGGTCGTGTTCCCATGCTTCGGGAATCATCATCATGAGTGCGTGAGGCATCGTACGCCCACTCATCACCAGAAATTCGAGAACATTATCGAAGTTGCCGGAATCCGATAATTCCTTGCCACAAATCGGTAGTAATTTCTCAATTTCATCTGCCGTAAACAGGGTCGATTCGAGCAATTTTTCCTTCGATGCCCACCAGTTTTTATTGCCCTGAATGGTATTGATTTCGCCATTATGCGCGATATAGCGGAAGGGCTGCGCGAGCTTCCATTTCGGAACGGTATTGGTCGAAAATCGGGAGTGAATGAGGGCAATCGCTGATTTGAAAGACTGACTTTGGAGGTCGGGGAAGTAAGGGCGGAGTTGGTGGGTGGTCAATTGACCTTTATAAATAATTGTTTTATACGAAAAAGAAGTAATATAAAATGCGTCCTTAGATTGCGGAAATGTCTTGTGTATATTATGTGTGGAAAATTTGCGAAGCACAAATAAACGGCGTTCCAAATCTTTCTTATCCATTGGTTTATAGGGTTTTACAAAGACTTGTTCCATGCGCGGCTCTACGTCAATCGCCGAGTCGCCGAGTTCTTCGTGGTCGGTTGGTACTTTGCGATAGCCGAGCAATTCAAAACCGAGTTCGTCGATATAATCATTGAACAGGGTGCGACATTGAC
Source organism: uncultured Saprospiraceae bacterium (assembly GCA_938028705.1). Taxonomy (GTDB): domain Bacteria; phylum Bacteroidota; class Bacteroidia; order Chitinophagales; family Saprospiraceae; genus JAHDEO01. The sequence goes on from CALIZI010000050.1 coordinate 55,476, forward strand.
TGCGAAGATTGCGGTCATTGGGCATGAAAACCATGCCTACGCCATAGTTACCGTATTCGGGCAAATCAAAGCCAATTTCAAGGGCTTTGCGTTGGAAAAATTCGTGGGGCATTTGGGTCAGAATCCCTGCACCATCGCCCGTATTCGGCTCACAACCACAAGCACCGCGATGCTCCATGTTGCTCAACATAAGCAAGGCATCTTCGATGAGTTGGTGCGATTTTTCGCCTTTTAGATTGGCGATTAAACCTGTGCCGCAGGCGTCTTTTTCTAATTGAGGTGTGTATAGTGACTGACGGTTGACTCCGATAGCTATCGGAGACGGTTGACGGTCAAGGGTACTCGGATTTTGTTGGTCGTATTCCATATTTCCGACTTTATATTCACGTTTCGCTGAAAAAACATTTTAGATAAGTTAAATTTATAAAAATTTAGTTTCCAGAATTTTATCCAATGATAAAAAATAATTTAATTTGGAGTGAACTGTACTGACGACTTTAGCCGTCAAGTGGCTTACGTTTTCCGCGACGGCTAAAGTCGTCGGTACGGGGCATTTCACTCTAATTGTTATTTTTTAATTTTGATTTTAGCGAAACGTGAATTTACATGCTCATTCAAAATGAGTATAGTGATACCAAAATGTAGTTCAGAACAGATACAACAGGCGAATATTCAGGCATTTGGGAGCTAAGTGATACTTTACAAAGATATGGCTATTTTGTGGTTATTTCAAAATTTATGCAAGCATTTAAAATTATTTCAAAATAAAATTTTACATTTTTAATAAAAACAAAATCTATACTTTCTGCATTTGGAATAATTTTAACGTGAAATGGTATTTAGCGGAATTATGTTTTGTGATATTTTTATTGGCTTAATGCTTATTTTAAATTTGAGAAATCAAAAATGAGAGACTCTGATTTTGAAGGGGATTATATTTTTTGAAAAAAAAGTGTCACCTCATAAATGGAGGTGACACTTTTTGTATAATTTTAAAATTACAAAGATCAAATTCCTGATTGATATAAGATTTAACGCTTAATTTTCTGTAACAGGACGTGGCATTTGTTCCCACACATCATCGTCAGCACGGTCAAGCGGCAGTTCGCCTAAACGACCATAGCGGCGCATATCTACCCAACGGTGTCCTTCACCCCAGAGTGAAAGCCAGCGTTGGTGCAACATTTCATCCACCAACTCATCATCACTTGTACCGCCGGAATAGGCAGCCAGACCATTTTCTATACGCGTGAGGTTGAGCATAAGTTCGGCTTGTGCATTATCGTGACCGATATTTGCCTCTGCACTGATAAGCCACAATTCTTCATTGCGAATCAACGGAACATTATCTGCCAAAGATTTGTAAATGACCACATCATGGTCGCCGGTCAAGCCATCTAAGGTCAGTGGTGTATCACGTAGCGCAATTTTGTCTTTACGGGCATCCGCAGCATCAAGCGCACTTACAAAAGACGGATGTGCGATGATAGCATCTGCCTGATTGGTCGGGCGAAAAACAGGATTGGAGGCTTCCCCTCCCGCTACGGAAAAGTAAAGTGCCGGACCCATATTTTTCAGCCCTGTCATGTCCATAAACGACTCAGCAAGTGCAGCACGGGCGGCAGTTTTATTGTCTTGATAAATGGCAACACGAGCAGCTATGGCACGATTGAATTGACGGAAACTCGCAGGTGAATTAAATCCATCAAAACCCTCTGAAAGACTGAACCTGAAATTAGCATTACTCAAGTCCGCTGCGCCTCCATCCAATAAAGATGCAATACCCGCAAGTGCTTCATCATAAGTAACAAAAGCTCCTAGATTTTCGACATCCGCTACATCCAAACGAATACCATTTTGATATTGTAAATTCAGTACCAACAACAACTCATAAGCTTGAATGGTTTTGGCAAAACCCGTATAACCCCTGATGTCTTGGTCACTCAATCCGGGTGCAGCATTGGCAACTGCTTCAAGTAAAATATTACAGTTTTTGACAGTACGGTATCTACCGAAATACGGGCGCGTACCATAAAATCCTGCATTATCGAGTTGTGAGTTTTCTCTACCAAGCAACTCGCCTGTATAGCGCGGATCAGAACCCGTAAAGAACCAATAATCACGACCAATAATTGACGTGACATCATAGTAAAAACCCATTTCCTGGCCCATCAAGGATTCGATACCTGTTATGACGGTTTGCAGTTCACTCGGTGTTGCATCTTCGAGTATTTCCTCCAGTACGGTTTCGTTGGGGTTCGGAATTTCGTCTATATTACAACTTGTCCAACAGAACATTCCTATAACTGCGGCAAGGATATATATTTTATTAAATAAAAATTTCATGTTATATATTTTTTTGAAAAATGATTGATTGATAGTTTTAAAAAATTAGGTAGTATTCGAGTAAAGTATGGTTAGTCGGCAGACGAAGTTTTTTATAAAAATTAGTGCTTGACTCCATAAAATAGGTGTCATTTAGCACCGGATTCGTCTGACGACAGGGGCTTTGCTTGTATACTGCTTTATGGTTAGATTGTTACATTGTTTTATTGTTGTATATAGCCATAATTAAATCACAAATAGCTGTTTATCAACAATATAGCAATATAACAATGAAACATTTTGTAAAATAAAAAGTATAATTTTAAACCTAATACAGTATAAAAATTAAATTATAATTACTTTTTAAAAAAACATTAATCAAATCAATCATTTATCATTTATAAAAAACAATTCAACAATCTGCTAATCAAGCTATTAAAAAGTTGCCGAAATATGGAAGTTGAAACGTTTGGCAGAGGGGAAAGGTGTCACCTCTACACCCTGCGACAAGCCGCCTGCACCAAAGTTGGACACCTCTGGATCGTAACTGTTGTAAGTAAAGAAATTGAGCATATTGGTACCTGAAAAACCAATTTTAAGTTTTGCAATATCACCAAGTGTCTCTTTTGGAATGGTATAAAATACACCTAATTCACGCAGCCTGACATAAGTGGCATCTTCTACATACGGTTCGGTATTGACACCCAATTGGCCAAGGCGATAGTCACCGTTACCGAGTTGACCTTCCGGGTCGAGATCAATATCATCATAATCGTGTGTCGTATTATTCAGGTCAAATAATAAGCTGGAAAGGTTGATATTTTCGCCGCCTTGTTTCCAGTGAATCAAGAAATTGAGGTCAAAATCACCTAGGCTCAATTGATTATAAAAAGTGGTTTGGAAATCAGCTTCCGAATTACCGAAAATCTGTAAGGAAGGGTCAGCACCATTCAATCCTACATCAGGGCTATTGCCTACACCAATGATAGTGGTCGGGCTATAACCTTCTTTGATGAGAAATTGACCGAGAAAGTCCGCGAAGCCGCCTGTGGTATAGTCAGGTACGAGCAGTTTAGTCACTTCGGCAGTATTTTTCCACCAACCTATTCGGGTAAACCAATCCAACTTATCTGTATTAAGAATTTGTGCGTTGAGTCCGATTTCAATGCCTCTATTTTCTAAACCTGCGGCATTGGTAACGCGATTGGTATAACCGGAGGAAGTCTGCAAATCGGCATTGAGCAGGAGATCTTCTACGGATTTGATGTAGTAAGTAGCATCCAATAACAGTCGGTTTTTGAGGAATCCTAAATCAAAACCAAATTCAATTTCCGATTGTCTTTCAGGTCCTACCTCGTTGTTGCCGAGTGTACTACCTATCGTTATACCGGGAAGCCCATTGACAATGGCACTATTGAAAGCTGTAAATTTAGCTCCAAACTGCGGGAAGTTACCCGATTGACCGTAGGCAGTACGCAGTTTGAGTTGGCTCAATGCGCGCCCCTCTCCGCTCATAAATTCGTGTATATTGACAGCAAGTGAGGCTTTCGGATAAAAGAAGAGTTCGTTGGCATCACTATTATTGGAAGATTTATCACCTCTCAATCCGGCAGTCAACATCACTTTGTCCTGCCAGTTAATTTCTTCCTGTACAAAAAAGCCTTTATCCTTTTGAATCAATCTGCCTTGTGTTACATTTCTCGTACCAGATTGGTCAAGGTTGGTTTGCAGACCTATCATATTACTGGATTCACCGAGTATCGTATTTCTGTTAAAATCCTCTTGTGTGACTCCGAGTTGAGTACGTAGGTTCAAGCCGCCGTTTGTGTAAAAAGAATGTACGAGAAATGCAGCAATATTGGTATTCAGATTATTGGTTGAGCCTTGTACGGATACACCGTTTAAGCCCGCACCATCGCGCTGAAACTGGACATCATTCGGAAAAATTGCTCTTGTTGCCAAATTGTAGTAATCTGCACCACCGCGCAGGATAGCCCGCAAACTCATATTATCTTTTGTGATAAGTTTGGCAGTAAACTGACCACCACCGATAAGGCGGTTGATCTTTTCATTATTGGTAATTTTTGCAGCGGTTTCCAGAAAGTTGGAAGGCGCATAAGGATTGGACGGATATATGCCATTGGCATCCGGTTGAAGTGCGGCAAATGAAGGCGTGGATGTAAACGAAATGCCCATCGTTGTACCCGAATTATCGTTGTTAAAAAACCCTCTGTCTGCTGATGAATTGATGTAAGATGCCGTAGTCGAAAGATCCAACCAATCAGTTACTTTATGATTGATATTGACACGAGTGGAAATTTTACCATAACCTGTATTTTCTACAATACCTTCTTCGTTTTTATACGTACCACCTACAAAGAAAGAGGTCTTTTCGCTACCTCCGCGAAATGCTATGCGCGAAGTAGATAATATACCACGATTGCCATACAATAATTCTTCATAATTGGTTGCCGGATTGTTGCGAAACTCATCAATCGCTCCGGCAAAGTTGGAACTGAGAACACGCTCTTCAGTCCACTCGCGTTGTCCAAGCGGGTTGAGCATTTGTGTCCAACCGAGTGATTGTTTGAACATCACCTCCGTAGGTCCCGGTTTTCCTCTTTTGGTCGTAATGATGACCACACCACCCGATGCACGCGAGCCGTATTGTGCCGCTGCCGAAGCTCCTTTGAGAATTTCAATCGTTTCAATATCTTCCGGATCGATGTCCGCCAGACGATTTGACGGATTATCCTGATTGGATGTACTACCACCGGAAGATGCGCGAGAGACCGAATTCAAACCCGCCGGAATAGAAGAGTTGTCAATATAAATGCCATCCATGATAATTAAAGGCTGTGACGAGCCGTTGATGGATGTCGTACCGCGTGTCTTGATGGAAATACCTCCACCCGGCGCACCCGAGTTGGCGCGGATTTCCGCCCCTTTGAATTTTCCGTAAAGGGCAGCATCTGTGGTAGTTGCAACGGTTACGCCTGTCAGTTCGGTTGAAGAAATCGAAGCTACCGAGTTGGCAAGGTTACTCCGTTTTACAGAAGTTGCCAATCCTGTAACGACGACCTCATCCAATACACTTGAACCTTCGGACATCACGATATTGGCAGCACCGCCGCCCGATACGTCAAGCGTTTGGGTCTCGAAACCTATATAGGAAATTTCTAATTGAGTCGCACCCTCTGGAATTTTTAATGAATATTTGCCGTCAATATCAGTCGTTGTACCGATACTCGTTCCTTTGACGGAAACATTGACACCGATAAGCGGAACACCCGAATCGTCTGTAATTGTTCCGGTAGCCGTTGATTGTGCCTGTGCAATACTGGCTAGCAGAAAAAGAGACATCAGTGTGATGCCGATTTTTATTAGTATTTGTTTCATAGATTAATTAATAGTTTAGAAAAATGGCTTAAAATAAAGTTGAAATCAAAAATTATTTCAATATTTGAAATCAAAACTACAAAAATTATTAATATTTAAAGATTTGAAAGCAGACAATAACATATTCGCTCATCCATATTGTAAAGTGAATTTGTTATTGAAATGTAAAATGTAAAATAAAAAATGTAAAATGTAAAGTTATGCAATATGAATATTTCTCAATAATAATTTGACTTTCAATAATTTAAATATATAATTTTACGCCCTATCGACACTTTTACAACTTGTCCCGATGAAACGGGATTTTACATTTTTTATTTTACATTTTACATTTTACACCTCGCATTATAGAGGAGCGAAAACATTTTAGTGTATGTCACAAAATTTTATCGTTTGTTCCCAACCTTTTTAATAAAAACATCGTTGTTATAAGAAGCAAAGCACAACTTCCAAAAAAAACCACTATCAACACCTGATGCCACACATTACAATCCAAGACTTTTAACAAACTATTTGATTGTTGCTTATTATTATTTTACATAATAATATTTTAAAAATAAAAAAAATATTATTGTATAAAAATAAAAAAAGTTCTGTTTCAGTGAACTACATTGGGCTAAAATTCGTATATATAAGTGAGCTAAGTAGTCAGCTTAAAAACAGCACTACACTAAATAAAAAAATATATTTAAAAATTTTACATTAAATAATACAAAGGTTTTAACCATAAAAAAGAATGAACAGATGAATCAGAGAAATTTCACACCGGAATTGTCCTTTAAAACATCGAGGAGTGGCGGCAAAGGAGGGCAGCACGTCAACAAAGTCTCTTCAAAAGTAGAGTTGCGTTTTCACGTAGATTCTTCCAATCTGTTGAGTGTACAGGAGAAGGCGATGATTAAGCGCAAATTGCACCACCGGATGTCGGTAAGCGGTCATTTGCATATCACAAGTGAAAAGACGCGCTCACAGCATCGCAATAAACAGGAAGCTATTGACCTCTTTTATATGTTGCTGTCGCAATCATTGGTCAAGGAAAAGAAACGTATCGCTACTTCTATTCCGAAAGGCATGCAAGAGAGGCGTTTGAAAAATAAACGCGATACAGCCGAGCGCAAACAAGCACGCAAAAAATTGCGCCCAACGGATTATACTGCGTAGCAAGTTCAAGCACAAGTATCAAGTACAAAAAAAGAATTTGGTAAAGCCAAATTAAAAACTTGAACTTGAGTTTGGTTCTTGAACTTGACGCTTGTCAATCTTTTGATTTAAATTTCATCGAAACAGAATTGATGCAATACCGCACACCCGTAGGTGGCGGACCATCGTTGAAGATGTGACCAAGATGCCCGCCGCAGTTACTGCACAGGAGTTCTATTCGTCTCATTCCGTGAGAGTTATCCGTTTTTTGTACGATACTTGCCGATTCCAATTCTCCCCAAAAGCTGGGCCACCCACAGCCGGAGTGATATTTATTTTCGGAAGAAAACAAATCAAATCCACATCCTGCACATTCATAAATCCCTTCTTTTTTGGTGTCTGTATATTCACCCGTAAAAGCACGTTCTGTACCTGCCTGTCGGAGTACACGATATTCTTCTTCCGTTAGGATTTCCTTCCATTCCGCTTCCGTTTTTTGAACTTTAAATTCCATGTTATTTAGTTGAACAGTTTATCAGTTGAATAGTGAATCAGGTTGATTTCGCTATGCGAAAATATGCCTATTATTTAAACTTAAATTTAATCACGATGTTCAAATTTAATTATTTTTGTGATACTTTTTACACAAAATTTTAGAATATTGGACAAGTTTATCCAAACGACAAAAGTAGTTGACACTTTTAGGATTTGACTTAAAATTTTAAATACTCCGTTTGCTAAACTTCAAAAAGTTTGGTCTCCGATAGCTATCGGAGAAGTAAGGTACTGGTTTTTAGTTAATTATAAATTTCAGTACCCTACCCACGTTTAGCAAACTTGAAAAGTTTACCAAACGGGTTACTTACATTTTGTGTAAAATTAATTAAACTTGTCGCTTATTGCAAAATACACTGATTCACTATACACTGATTAAGCAATCAACTTAAACAACATGCCAACACCATTTTTTCATCTCCAATTTGGCGGTAAAATTACCAAAGCTCATCTTGAAAAATATCAACAATCGCCAAATTGGAAAAAGGGAAGATTTCGCAACCGATCATATACCAAAATGATGCACGCGAAGCCTGCTGATTTTCCAAAACTTTTCAAAAAACAATTCTTCGAGACCCAATTTAGGATGCCCAAAAAGCCGATTGAGATGACACCTTTTGAAGGGGTAGATTTTGATGCTGTGCAGGATACACCACGATTTGTATGGTTCGGACATTCGGTGGCTTTGTTGAAAATTAAGGGTAAAAATCTATTGATTGACCCGATGTTTGGTAGCGATACTTCGCCCGTAGGTCCGGTACGCACGAAGCGATTTAGTGAAAATACCTTAGCCATTATTGACCGTCTGCCGCCTATTGACGCTATTCTTTTTACACATGACCATTACGACCATTTGGATTATGACAGCATGAAAAAGTTGCGGCGAAAGGTGAACACTTATTTTACTTCACTTGGCGTAGCACGTCATTTGGAGCGTTGGGGAGTGCCTGCCGAACAGATTAGGGAATTTGACTGGTGGAATAGTGTGGACTTTGAAGGGATTAAAATTACCTTTACACCTTCGCGTCATTTCTCCGGCAGAGGCTTGACAGATAGATTCAAATGTCTGTGGGGTGGTTGGGTTTTTCAAACGCCCGAACATCAGATTTATTGGAGTGGCGATGGTGGCTATGACACTCATTTTCAAGAGGTTGGAGAGAAATTTGGTATTTTTGATTGGGCATTTATGGAGTGCGGACAGTATAACCCAAGTTGGTATCAAACCCACATGAATCCAGAAGAAAGTGTACAAGCCGCACTTGATGCCAATGCCAAAATTGCGATACCTTATCACTGGGGCGGATTTGCCTTAGCCCTGCATACATGGAAAGACCCCGTAGAGCGATTTGCTGCGGAAGCCGAGCGTAAAAATCAGACGATTTGCACACCTAAAATCGGAGAAATTGTTACGCTTGGAAGTGAGCCTATTGGGAACGCATGGTATAAAGACTTAGTGTAAATTCCAAATAACAAATAACAAATTCCAAGGTTTTCACGTTTTGTGATTTGGTGCTTGGAATTTGGAATTTGTTTACTCAATCGCCTTGACAGGCATACCATCGTAGCTGCCCAATATCGGTTGTGCCAATACTTTTGCGCCTTCCGCTATACCTTTTATGATGGCATTATTACCATCGTATTTGACCAGTTCAATCGGCTGCAATTTCAATTTATTATTTTCTACAATATATAATTCTTTTTTGTCATTGAGTAATTTTCGGGCTACTGCCATCGCATTGTCGATTTTTTCTGTGGTCACATAACCATTAAGAAACATCCCTTCGTTGAGGTCGGTGCCGGATACGCGAATGAAGATTTTTTGGGTCTGCGTACTTGCATCAATGCTTTTGCCGACCCGCGCTACTTTGCCCGACCACTCCCCTATCACAGCATCGGAAGTCAACCTGACCGGACTGCCCGGTTTGAAAAAACCAACTTCTTCGAGCGGTACGGTTGCCTCCAATTCATAAGCATAAGGGCTAATAAATTCACCTAATTTTTGTCCGTTACGCACGAGTGCGCCGGGATTGATATTGGACTCGGTAACAACTCCCGCGAAAGGTGCAAAAATGATGTATTTGCTCAGGTTTTTCTCACGACTTTTGATGTTGAGGTATTGGTTTTCAAGGTTGCGGGAGGCATAGAAAAACTGCTCGCGTCCGCTGGTGGGTGTGGGGAGTTGTTTTATGGATTTTTTGACATCAAAATCGCTGACATAATTTTTCCATTTTTGGATGTCGGTCGTGCCATAAGTGCCGGTGCTGTACGAGTCGTATTTGCTTAGGTTTTCTTCGCGGCTTTTAATGCTCAGATATTGGTCGCTAATGCCTCTTGCATCAATGAAATACTGCTCGCGATTGGTTCGTGTCTTGGGCAATGCTTGAATGTTTCTATTTATGTCAAAACCATCAACGTAGCTTTTCCATGCCATAAAATTGTCGGGAAAATCACTTTCCAAATCGTATAAAACAGAGAGTATCAAACCCTTTAATTTAGTTTTTTGTGCCTGTAAATCAAGGCGTTGCGAATTATCATTAATGTCATCAATCAAGGCAGTGACAGCAGCTTTGAGTTGGCTTTTTTGTGCTTCCAAATTGAAGCGAGCTTCCTCATCATCAATCATCATCATGATCTCGCCTTCATCATAATATACGCCTTCCCGAAAGTCTTTATCGGTAGGTCGCAATGTACCCGTCACATCCGCATACATTTCGATTTTTTCCTTTGCACTCAGCATACCATTGATACTAACCTGCGATTGAATCGAAGCATTTTTTGCCACCATTATTTGTACGTAATCAGGGCTTGATTGCGCTTGTTTGACTTCTTTTTTGGGGGCTTTGCGAGTGCCTATTTTATTACTAATAAATACGCCTCCTACAAGCACTATTAATCCGAGAATAATACTGCCTTTTCGTAAGATTTTATTATTGGATAAATTTGTCATATTTATAATGGTGAACGATTAATGATTAATGATTAATGATTAAGTGATAATCCCTAAATCATAAAAGTAGTTGACACTTTTGGAATCTGATTTTAAAAATGAAAACAAAATTTAAATACTCCGTTTGCTAAAATCAAAAAGTTTGGTCTCCGATAGCTATCGGAGAAGTAATGTACTGATTTTTAGTTAATTATAAATTTAAGTATCCTGCCCACGTTTAGCAAACTTGAAAAGTTTACCAAACGGCTTACTTATATTTTGTGTAAAATTAATATCGTATGAAGTGTCAACCAATCAGATAAACTTGTCATGATTAATGATTAATGGTCATATTTTGCTTTGTAAAATATAGTTGAGCAAAGAACAAACTACTCTCGCGACTGTCTATCGACTATTGACAAAGATACAATAACAACATTAATATGTATTGTGTTTTGTGAAAAGGTGAGAATTTGTCAGTGACCTGTTGCAGTACGCTGGAATAGCTGATTTTGCCGTCCGTATATTTGTTTGAAGCGCAGGTAAATCTTGACAATATCCAAACCTCATGATACGTTAGAAAAAATATGACTATCAAATCTATATTATTCCTGTTTTTAATGGTAATCTATATTGCCTGTGATACAACTACCTCCGAAAATAAAACGAACACTCCCCTACCCACTCCCGCTCCTGCACATAGCGCAATGTCTGCCCCCAAACCCGCGACAATAGATGAAACGACGCATAATACATACAGTTGGTTAGCCGAATTTGACCCACAACATGCACTCGTCAATCGCATCCCCGCACCTGCCGGATACCAACGTCAACAAGTCGAAAAAAATACCTTTGCCGATTGGCTAAGACACCTGCCGCTCAAACCCGAAGGCACACCTGTTTATTATTTCAATGGCAATCCAAAACCCCGTCAAAATATCCACGCCGCAGTGATTGATATGGATACAGGCAAGCGCGATTTGCAGCAATGTGCCGATGCCGTCATGCGCCTAAAAGCTGAATATCATTATGGAAGAAAGGAGTACGAACAAATACATTTTAATTATACGAGTGGCGATATGGTGAGCTTCGACGACTGGCGAAAAGGACGTAAACCCTTAGTGGCGGGTAATCTTGTCACCTTCACGCCACGCACAGGGCAAGAGAATAATACGCATAAAAATTTCAAACAATATATAAATGCTGTTTTCAATTATGCGGGTACATATTCGCTGTCGAAAGAAATGCGTCAAATTCCATTAAATGATATGCAGATAGGTGATGTATTTATACAAGGTGGTTTTCCGGGACATGCCATTATTATAGTAGATATGGCAGTACAGGCAGAGACCGACAAACGCCTGTTTTTATTGGCTCAAAGCTATATGCCTGCACAAGATATACACGTCCTTATCAATCCGAATGATGCGGTACTTAGTCCGTGGTATGCACTTGAAGAAGGTGAATTGCAAACGCCGGAATGGTCGTTTACAACAGCGGATTTGAAACGATTTTGATTCACCGATGATGTCATATTTTTCCAGCAATTTTTAAATGTCAGACGAGTTTTAGCCCAAATTCGGAAAAAATATCCCATGTTAAACACAAATATACTTTTATTTTTAAAACATGACATTGTTGGACTTTGGACAAAATGGGAATTAGGAAATTGGGAAACTCGGTTTATAATTATAACTCATTGATAATCAATTGAATAAATTTTATTAATAAAATAAAACATGTAATTAATTATTTTTTGTAAAAATCTAAAAAAGTTCCGATAGTTATCGGGATTACCTAA